>CANDQP010000168.1 GCA_947388185.1 uncultured Dorea sp.
CTGTATCGTTACCTTTTCTCAGACGGCTCTAAGCCTTTTATTCTGTTCTATGGGCGGATATGCGTTTGCTGCCTATGATTTTCCCGGCAAAAAGAAATTATTCGCCGTATTGCTCGGAACGATGATGATTCCATTTACGGCAGGTATCATCCCATGGTTTATCATGATGTCCAAGTTCGGATGGATCAACACGTTCTGGGGATTGATCATTCCGTACAGCGCCAATGCCTTCGGAATATTCTGGATGCGTCAGTATTGCCAGAATAATGTGCCCATCTCCCTTAGAGAGGCGGCGAAGATAGACGGCTGCAGTGAATGGGTAATCTTCTTCAAGGTGATCGCGCCCAATCTCCTCCCGGCATATGCGGCGCTTGGAATTATGCAGTTTGTAAACAGCTGGAATGATTTCCTTGTTCCGTTGATGGTTCTGAGGGATAATGAGATGATGACGCTGCCTCTTGCACTGAAAAGCATGGTATCAGACAGATCGAATGACTACGGAGCGATCATGCTGGCAAGCACCTGTGCCGTACTGCCTCTGCTGATTGCCTTTTTATCCGCGTCCAAGTTCTTCATATCCGGTCTGACGAGCGGAGCCGTGAAAGAGTGATGATATAGAATTAGTGTTAGTATAACCAGGAGGAACTGATTTTGAGAAGAACAAGCTTTAATGACGGCTGGGAATACGCGATGCTAAGCGACAGTTTTCTGGGAGCGGCGACAGAGGAATTCCGGCCGGTTACGCTGCCCCATGATGCAATGATCTATAGACCCAGGAGTAAAGATGCGGCGGGAAAGAGTAATTCAGGGTATTATCCGGAGGGAGTATATGAATACCGAAAACGCTTCGAGGCGCCGAAGGAATGGGCGTCAAAAAGGATCACGATCGAGTTCGAAGCAGCCTATATGCAGGCTATGGTATATATAAACGGAATGTTTGCAGGAAAACATACTTACGGTTACACACAGTTTTATATAAAAGCAGATCCCTACCTTCACTATGGGGAAGAGAATGAGATACGGGTCGTCACAAGAAATTACAAAGATTCCCGGTGGTACAGCGGCGCCGGATTGTATAGAGATGTCTCCGTCTATATCTCCGATCTGGTTCATGCACTGCCGGACGGGCTGAAGGTTGCAACAGAAAGTATTCATGAAAAATACGCGGTAGTTTCCAGTGCGCTGACGGTTGTAAATGAGGGGCCGAGCACGGTCAGAACATACATATTGACGGAATTCTTCGGCCCTGACGGGTCCCGGGCGGCAGAACATGGGGTTCCGGTAACCATATTTCCGGGGGAGAACAGGGTGGTCCGGCAGAGGGTAAGCATACAGAATCCGAAGCTGTGGAACGTTGATACGCCGTATCTGTATACCTGCAGGGCAAGGATCATGGACAGGATAGATAAAGATGCATGCAGCGCAGAACTTATAGATGGAACAGGCGTCTGCAGAGATGAGACAGAGACGGCCTTCGGAATCAGGGTACTGTCTCTGAGTGCGGAGAATGGATTGCAGATCAACGGGATCGAGACAAAGCTCAGGGGAGGCTGTATCCATCATAACCAGGGAATTATCGGAGCCGCGGCAATTGCCCGGGCAGAAGCACGGAGAGTGGAGATGATGAAGGAAGCGGGATTTAATGCGCTGAGGATCGCTCATAACCCGGCGGGCCGGGCTCTGCTGGATGCATGCGACCGGGAGGGGATGCTGGTCATGGATGAGGCATTTGACAGTTGGCAGATGAGTAAGACGCCTTATGATTACAGTATTTATTTCGATGAGAATTGGGAAGAGGATGTGACGAGGATGGTGGAAAAGGACTATAATCACCCTTGCGTCATTCTGTATTCCATCGGAAATGAGATACCGGAGACAGGAAACGAAGCAGGCGCAGAATGCAGCAGAAAAATCGCAGAGAAAATCCGTCAGTTAGATCCCGGACGTTATATTATAAATTCTATCAATATGATGCTAAGCTCGATCGGAGCAGGCTCAAGGATTTTTTTTGAAGCGCAGGATTTGGATATAAACAAGGCCATGGCAGGTCTGGGTGACAACATGCAGAAGCAGATGGCAAGAGAAGAATTGGGGGACTATACGGAAGAGGCTTACGGAACCGTAGATATCGCAGGATATAATTATGCGGACGGCAGGTACGAGACGGATCACGAGAGATATCCGAACCGGATCATATGCGGCAGCGAAACATTTACAAACAGGATTGGAGAAAGCTGGGAATTAATAAAAAAACTGCCCTATGTCATAGGAGACTTTACCTGGACAGCCTGGGATTACCTGGGAGAGTGCGGAGTAGGTAAAGTGGATTATGATGAAAATACGGTCTGGCAATACGGCGGTCATCCATGGTTTGCGGCATACTGCGGCGATTTTGACCTGATCGGGACGAGACGCGCACAGTCATATTATCGAGAAACCGTATTCGGACAGGCGGATAAGCCGTATATTGTCGTGCAGGATCCTTCCTGTTACGGGAAGAAACCTGCCTTTACTCCATGGAGCTTCTATGATCATATCCCTTCTTGGAATTGGAAGGGGCAGGAGGGGAAGCCGGTCGCTCTGCAGGTTTACAGCGATGCCGAGAGCGTGGAGGTGTTAGTCAACGGAAGTTCGCTCGGAATCAAACCGGCAGGAAAAGCGTGCGGATTCATAACGGAGTATGAGACGGTCTATACCCCGGGAACTTTGACGGTCCTGGCTTATAGAGACGGGAAGGCGGTCGGAGAGAATAGTCTTAGCAGCGGCGGGGCAGGCACAATAGTGCTGCGGGCAGACAGGAATGTCCTGCATGCGGATGACAAGGATCTGGCTTTTGTGACCATTCTTCACGGTGATCAGGATGGAATTGTGATTCCGAATGATGATATTCAGGTGAAAGTGACTGTGGAAGGTGAAGGAAAACTTCTGGGACTTGGAAGTGCAAGACCCTGGGGAGAAGAGAATGTATATGATGGGGAATGTACGACCTTCCTCGGAAGAGCAATGGCGGTTGTCTGGCCGGAAGGTACAGGAGAGATCATGGTATCCGTATATTCACAGCAATATGGGGTTCGCAGGATAGAGCTCAAAGCAAGATAGCATATGAGGAGGATTGGAAAAGATGGATTATTTTGAAAAAACGACTCCGGAGGAGGTGGGGATGCGCTAGGAGTCTGTCTTAAGATTTTTGGAGGAAATAGAAAAGAAAGAGATAGAGTTACACAGCCTGATGGTCGTTCGGAATGGGAAATGCTGTGTATCCGGTTGGTGGGCGCCTTATGGTCCGGAATATCTTCATCCGCTGTGTTCATTCAGTAAGTCGCTCACTTCTGTGGCAGTTGGATTCGCAGAACAGGAAGGGCTGCTTAATCTGGAAGAAAGAATAGCGGATATATTTCCCGAGTATCTTCCGGAGCATCCAGAGCAGAACCTTCTTAATGCAAACCTGCATCATTTCCTGACGATGAGCTGCGGTCATGATACAGAGATTGAGGCAATGGGTGAGGACCGGATCAGAGAGTTCCTGTCTCATCCGTTCAGTCATAAGCCGGGAACATTTTACCGCTATAATACGGCGGGGACGAATATGCTGGCTGCGGTGATAAAAAGAAGAACAGGGCAGAATGTGACGGAATACCTGCGCCCGAGGCTTCTGGATCCGTTGGGGATCAGGGAGATCTACTGTGAACGCCTGCCGGACGGGGAGTCTGTGGAGATCGGCGGCGGAGGTATGAAGCTTAAAACGGAGGATATGGCGAAGTTCACGTATTTTCTTCTTAATAAAGGCAGATGGGAAGGGAAGCAGCTGCTGAGAGAGAGCTGGTTTGAGCGTGCCTGCAGCAAGCTGATCGAGACAGAGGGGGATGCGGATGGGCATGTGAAAGATTGGGCCTGCGGATATGGATATCAGTTCTGGAGGGGATCCTACCCGGGTTCCTTCCGGGCGGACGGCGCGTTCGGACAATTTGGAATTGTTTTCCCTGATCTGGATATGATCGTGGTGACCACGTCTGCAACAGAAGAGACACAGGAGCTTATGGATCTGATCCTGAAGTATCTCGTGCCTTCAAAAGCAAATGGCAGGACGGATAAAACTTTGCAGCCCCAGGTTCTTGAAGAGAAGCTTGTGGCCTTGGCGATTCTTCCTTTGAAGGGGGCACGGCAGCCGGAGGCGGAAGAGCAGATAGACGGCAGGGTGTATGCTGTTGAGGAGGATTCGGAAGATTATTGCAGTTCCATGGAGCTCCTGGTTGGTGGAGTAGCTCTCTACCATGTGGAAGAGGGCATGACTGACAGGATGAGCTTCACCTTTTTGAAGGATACGGTCACATGGAGTCTGTGGGAAGCAGGAAAAAAGAAGGAGATCACGGGAGATTTCTGCGGACGCTTTCATATCGGCAGATGCGGGGAATGTTCCTATGGCGCTTCGGCAGGGTGGATCGATAAATATACGCTGCAGATGGAGATACGGAGACTGGATGCGATCAGCGGGGCGAGGATCACATTTCGGTTTGACGGCGGCCGGTTAACGTTTGATTCACAGGATACCCTGCTCCCTGAAGACAGGGATACTATAGGTATGAGGAAGAAGCATAAGGCATCATTTTCTGTTTTATAAGATATAAAATTAATTAGCGTACATTCCAAAGGACATAAAGTAGATACAGGAAGCTGCCCATAGGGCAGTTTCTTTTTGGGATTCCCATCGTTCCGTTAGAATTAATTACTATAATGATAAACCGAAGGGGAAGGAAGAGAAGTGGAGTCTGTAACCGGTAATAATGTGCGTTATCTGTGTCCGCAGAGGTTGCGCGAAGAGAAGGGAGCGAAAGCGAATCTATTCTTCCGTGTACTGGCGCCGGAGCTTGATGTGCGGATCAGGAATTCCTGCATCCCGTCCGTATCCTGACTACGACGGTGAAAGTAGAAGGGAGAGAAGATCATCTGCTTCCGGTCCGTTCCGAACAGCCGGTTCCGAAAGAGCTGCTGATGGAGTGCATGGAAGTGATCAGGAAGCAGACTGTCAAGGCTCCGGTAGCCAGGTATGATGTGATCGTGCCGGATATATGCGGGTGCGGTGTGAATATTGTGGCGACGGGGAATATTGGATAGTGACAAAATCTTTTGTCGTTTTTTTCAGAATATGCTGTAAGGCTGGAATATATAAAGAACATTCTTCTCATCGGAAAGTTGAATAGAGTTATAAATGAAACATAGGAGAAGCTTTTGTGACTATGATTAAAGAACTGCCGGATAAGAACTTCGGGATTGGCGGTAAACTCAAGTGCTGCATTGCTTCAGAGAGCTTCGAGAGTCGTTATCCGTTACGATTATAAAGAGATCAAGAAAATAAGAGTGCTGTAAGGAGAAGTTAAGATCCTTTTAGCACTCTTATTGTATATTCCGGGTCATTGGCCGCTGTCTGTAAGCTCCAGATATCGCTGCGTAAAATCATAAAATTTCCGTGCGAGAGCGGAAGGATCTGGCATTGGAAGACAGAGTGCAATATCCCGTTGAATCTGCGGAAGATCCTGTACCGGAATTGCTGTCAGATCATCCCAGTGCTGAAAGAAAACAGAGTTCGTATTATATGTAAGGGTTACGCAGCTGCCAGTGAGGAGCAATCTCATTTCATCATATCCATTGTCTGCAATATAGCGTACTTTTGGGGTAAAACCGGCTTCTATGCAACGGTTATAGGCGTGCTCTAAGCGGTTATCCCTTGGGGATACAAAACTAAAATAGTCATTCTTAAGCTCTTGAAGCTGAATAGATTTTCTTGAGGCTAACGGATGGCTGCGGTGCAGGATAGCATACATAGTATGGCGCGCGCCTATGACTATGTGGGGGAAATTACCGC
>CANDQP010000169.1 GCA_947388185.1 uncultured Dorea sp.
ACCTATAAAACCTATCTTATGCATCTTCCTATTCCTCCTTCTCCACTACTTCTCCCTGTCTCTTATAGATACTGCCCGCCGGCACATACCCCCTGACACAGGAGAGCGGATAGATATTCGTATTGCTTCCCACCACGCTGCCTGGATTCAGCACCGTGCCGCAGCCAACCTCCACCTCGTCGCCAAGCATGGCGCCGAACTTCTTGATCCCCGTCTCAATATTCCCTTTGGGCGTCTTTACTACGACCAGTTTCTTATCCGACTTCACATTGGATGTGATAGAGCCTGCTCCCATATGGGCCTTAAAACCGAGAATCGAATCTCCCACATAATTGTAATGAGGCACCTGTACTTTATTAAATAATATCACATTCTTAAGCTCCGTAGAATTGCCGACCACAGCGCCCTCGCCCACGATCGCATTGCCGCGGATGAACGCACACTGCCTCACCTGTGCATTCTTCCCAATGATCGCAGGTCCGTGGATATACGCAGATTCGAATACCTCCGCCGACTTGGCGATCCACACATCTTCGCCCACCTTATCATACTCTTCTTCGGGCAAAGACGCACCGAGACGCAGGATGAATTCTCCGATCTTCGGAAGCACCTCCCACGGGTAGGTCACTCCGTCGAAGATCTCCTTCGCAATCGTCTCCTCCAATGTGTACAATTCCTTAACTGTCAATTCCTTCATGATGTCCTATTCTCCTCTCTTTCTGGTTTCCGGCTTCCTGTATGCCTGTGCCGCCCTGTCATAGCAGGCCCGAAGCTGATCCTGATTGTACAGCGCCTTCACGCCTTCCGTCCTGCTCACGATAAAATGATCCAGCTTCTTCATATATTCTTCCGGCGTGATCTCTCCGTCAGCCACATAGGTAAGCCCCTTCTCCCAGCTCGCCGTAAGCTCCGGATTCAGCAGCGACCTGATGGAATGCTCCACCACATCGAAGATCATTTCCCCCAACAGCGTCGGCGTCACGACCTGTGTCTTCTGATTCAGGGCAAGGTATTCGATGTTAAATAATTTCTTCAATATCTCGCCTCTGGTGGCGCTGGTCCCAATCCCGCTTCCCTTGATCTGCGCCCTCAAGTCCTCATCCTCGATAAGCTGCCCCGCATTCTCCATGGCAAGGATCATCGAACCAGAATTATACCGCTTCGGCGGGGTCGTCTTGCCCTCCTTGATCTCCAGGGCCTGGACCGGAAGCGTCATGCCCTTCTTCAAGGTCTGTATCTTCTGGAAAAATGCAGCGTCCGTGTTCTCTTCGCCGTCTTTCTTCTCGCTCTCCTTCTTCTGTCCCGGGATTCCTGCAACCTTCAGATACCCTTCCTCAGCCAGCACCTTGAAGCTTGCGAAGAAGGACTCCTCCTTCATCTTCGTCACGATCGCGGTCTTCTGATAGACCGCCGGAGGATAGAAGATACTCAGGAACCTTCTCACGATTACATCATACACCTGCGACGACAGGCGCGGCAGGGAATGGAGTGCATTCATCCCTTGTCCCGTGGGAATGACCGCGTAGTGGTCAGTGATCTGCTTGTCATTGACATACCGGGTCTTCTCTAAGCCCTTATGGCTTCCGAATCCTACGATCTCCTTAAGATATGGTACTGCCGGCTCGTATTTCATCAGACCGTTCAGGTTCTTGTGGATCTCCTTCGCCACCGCCGCCGACAAGACCCTGGCATCGGTTCTTGGATATGTGACCAGCTTCTTCTCATACAATTCCTGTACGATGCGAAGCGTCTCGTCCGGGCTGATCTTGAACCGCTTCGAGCATTCATTCTGCAGTTCCGCAAGGTTGAACAGGAGCGGTGGATTCTTCTTCTCCTTCTTCTTCTCTATGGAAATAATCTGGCAGGTGAGCGGCTCTTCTGCGCTCAGATAAGCGATCAGCTCTTCTGCCTTCTTCCTCTCCTTGAATCCATTCTCCTTATAGAGGTCAAAGGACTCGAACCATCTCGAACCCTTCACCGCCCGCCATTCTCCTTCGAAAGTCTCCCCCGGTTCTCCGTTCGTGCTCACCACCCGGTAGAACGGGGTCTCGACAAATTCGCGGATCTCCCGCTCCCGGCGGACCACCATGCCCAGCACGCAGGTCATGACTCTTCCCACCGATATGGCAGAATACCTGGTCTTCAGATAATTGGATATGCTGTTGCCGTATTTCAGCGTCAGGAGGCGCGAGAAATTAATTCCCATCAGATAGTCCTCCTTGGCCCGAAGATACGCCGATGCCGACAGGTTATCGTACTCTTTTAAGTCTTTTGCCTCCCGGATCCCCCGCAAGATCTCCTCCTCCGTCTGAGAATCAATCCAGACCCTGCGGCGTTCCTTACCCTTTACATTGGCCTGCTGCTCCACCAGCCGGTAAATGTATTCTCCTTCCCGCCCGGAGTCGGTACACACATAGATACAATCCACATCCTTGCGGTTCAATAGGCCCGAGACAATCTGAAATTGCTTGGCAACCGCCGGTATCACCTCATACTTGAACTCTTCCGGTATAAAAGGCAGCGTCTCTAAACTCCACTTCTTAAGCCCCGGATCATACACCTCCGGATAACTCATGGTCACCAGATGCCCGACACACCAGGTAACCACCGCTTCCTCTGACTCCAGGTAGCCGTCTCCTCTTCTCGCCCTCATATTCAATGCCTTGGCAAATTCCTGCGCCACACTGGGTTTTTCCGCAATATAAAGTGACTTCCCCATATATGATATTATTCTCTCCTATCCATCATTCCTGTCTGTCATTTCCTGATATTTTCAAGGATGCCCTTGATCCACTCACTGATCAGCCTCTCCTTCTCCGGCTCCTCCCTCTTGGCATGGATCGCTTCCTCCATAAATGCTGCCTGAGAATCCACCAATGGCTCGGCCGCTTTCTTCTTCACATAGGACCCATCGCTTAAGAGCACTCTTGCCTTCACATTATCGCTGAGCATCACCTTCAGATAATGATTGATCTGACGCCGGATATTGTCATCCAGGATCGGACAGGCAACCTCCACTCGTTTCTCTGTATTTCTCGTCATCATATCTGCCGAACCAATATAGATCTTCTGCGCCGCGCCCGTGCCGAAGCTGAATATGCGTGCATGCTCCAGATATCTTCCCACGATACTCATAACACGGATATTCTCTGTAAATCCAGGTATTCCCGGCAGAATACAGCAGATCCCCCGAACGATCAGGTCCACCCGCACTCCGGCCTTGGACGCCTCGCAGATCTTACTGATATAATCCACATCCGTCAGTGAATTCATCTTCATGATGATCCTGCCGCTGCTCCCCTTCTTAATCTCCTCATCGATCAGATACAGGACCTTCTGCTTCAGGCTGGTCGGAGCTACGATCAGATGCTCGTAAGTGCCGTCCAGATTCCCGATGGACATATTCTTGAAGAACTCCACCGCATCCTTACCGATCGCCGGATTCGCGGTCATCAGCGACAGGTCCGTGTACATGGCTGCAGTCTTCTCGTTATAATTGCCGCTTCCGATCTGCGTAATATACTGGATCTCATTCCGGCTGCGGTATGTGATCAGACAGATCTTAGAGTGCACCTTATAAGACTCAAATCCGTAGATCACACGGCATCCGGCCTCCTCCATCCGTTCGGACCAATCGATATTATTCTGCTCGTCGAACCTGGCCCGAAGCTCGATCAGCACGGTCACATCCTTCCCGTTCTCCGCAGCCGCGCACAGGTATTCAACCAGCCTTGCCTTCTTCGCAAGCCGGTAGATCGTGATCTTGATGGTCATAACATTGGGATCCACAGAAGCTTCCTTGATCATCTTAAGGAACGGATTCATACTCTCATAGGGATAGAACAGCAGAATGTCCTTCTTCTTTACCTGGCGCATCATGCCGCCGTCCTGTACATGAGCTGAATTCTGGGGTGTAAAAGGATGATAAGTGAGCGAACGCTTCATGGATTCCGGCAGCTTATCACTGATAGCAAATATAAATGCCAGCTTCATCGGTATCTTCGTTCGGAAGATCTGATGCGGCTCAATGTTGAATTTCTCGCAGAAATACGCTTCCATATCCGGTTTCAGCTTCTCCGCGATCTCAAGCCGGACCACCGCCATTCTCCGCCTCTTATGTAACGTCTCCTTCATAAGGTAACGGAAATCATCACTGACCTCCAATGCCTCATCATCCGGCGCAATATCGGCGTTTCTCGTCACACAGATATAGTTGGCGTCCGACACCTCATACTTGGAGAAGACAAGATCCAGATGCTCCATGATCACCTTCTCCATCCGAATATAGCGGATATCATGGCCCGGAAGATACAGGACGTCCGATACAAACTGCGGGATCGGAACAAGCCCCATCATACTCTTAGAGTTCGACTTCTCCTTGAACTTAAGATTCGCCGTAACATAGACCTCCTTATTCAGCAGATGCGGAAACGGATGATTGGCATCCACGATCTGAGGAGACAGCACCGGCAGGATCTGATCCTTAAAATACTTCTTCACATACTTCTTCTCATTCTGCTCCAATTCCTTGAAGTTCATTCCGCATATACCGTAAGGACTCAACTGCTTCTTAATATCCGCATAAGCCTTATCCCGCTCCTTATAAAGCGGCGCGGCCGCCTCGAATATCTTATCGAGCTGCTCCTTGGGCGTCATACCGGAACGGCTGTCCCGCCTGTTCGCATCCGTATGCGCCATATCGAACAGGCTGCCCACACGGATCATAAAAAACTCATCCAGATTGCTGCTGAAGATCGCAACGAATTTCATACGCTCCAGAAGAGGCACCGATGTATCCTGCGCCTCCTCCAATACCCTCTTGTTGAATCTCAGCCACGATAACTCCCGGTTCTGAGTATAATTTAGAATCTCTTTATCCATATCTGTTACCTCACGTTCTTGATCTTCTTTATATTTTACCACCTGTGTATTAGAAAGAAAAGTAAGAATATGAACTATTTCTGCCGAATAAGATTATTTCAGATTTGTAAAGAAGATATGAGTATCTGCCCCGGCAGTTTGCCGGGGCGATAGATTTACTTTGCTTTGATGTAGCCCTTGGCAGTCAGCGCCTCGGCACAGAGGACTGCGCCTCCGGCCGCGCCGCGGACTGTGTTGTGGGATAATCCCACAAATTTATAGTCATAGATGCTGTCTTCTCTGAGACGTCCGATGGAGACACCCATTCCGTTCTCGTAATCAACGTCCAGGGTTACCTGCGGACGGTTATCTTCCTCAAGATATTGGATAAACTGCTTCGGGGCGCTTGGAAGGCCGGCTTCCTGCGGATATCCCTTATAATTCACCAGCTTCTCGATTAACTGTTCCTTTGTCGGCTTCTTCTCAAACTTAACAAAAACTGCCGCCGTATGTCCGTTTAAAACCGGAACACGGATGCACTGGCAAGTGATCTTCGGCAGGGCAGCCTTCACGATCTGCCCGTCTTCCACCTTGCCCAGCACACGGAGCGGTTCCTGCTCGCTCTTTTCTTCCTCTCCGCCGATATAGGGGATGATGTTCTCTACCATCTCCGGCCAGTCCTTGAAGGTCTTGCCAGCCCCGGAGATTGCCTGATAGGTCGTCGCCACAACCTCTGTAGGTCCGAACTCCTTCCATGCAGCAAGACAAGGTGCATAGCTCTGGATGGAACAGTTCGGTTTTACCGCGATGAATCCGCGGGTCGTTCCCAGACGCTTCTTCTGAGCCTCGATCACTTCAAAATGCTCCGCATTGATCTCCGGCACTACCATCGGCACGTCCGGAGTCCAGCGGTGCGCACTGTTGTTGGATACCACCGGAGTATCCGTCTTCGCATACTCTTCCTCTATGGCCTTGATCTCCTCC
>CANDQP010000170.1 GCA_947388185.1 uncultured Dorea sp.
TTCAAAGATTTCCACCTCCTGAAATTCTTTTAGAAAATCCTCATAATTATGAATCTCTTTGCCGCTGTTTTTGATACATATATCAAAAGGCTCTTCAAATTCCATCTCATATCCGAGTCTAACCGTAATATCCTGTTTTTTTCCTATTTCTAATATCCACTTTGCGCAGTTATCTCCACATGCAGACGCATTTACAATAAGATCCGGCTCTTTATACATAATAATAAGGGCTTTCACACCACCTGAGAGTCTTTCTGGCGCAATGATACCGAGTACCGGACTATCAATCGAATGTGCCGATACGACTGTGGAACCATCCACATCCTGAACCATCATTTTTACAAAATCATCCTCAAACCACTCATCTTCATAATTATATTTAAAATAAGTATCCGGACTAAATACATAATTCGCATTTTCTATATCCTTTGAACCCCTGTTAAAAATAATATTCAGCATAGTCTCCTGACCTCCATAAATCTCCTGACTTCCATTCTGTCACATTCCTCACAAAAAAGAAAGCCTTTTTATAAAAAATGAAACGGAAACCAAAGCTTTTATAACCTTATCCGCTCCACAAGAGATTGCTTTTTCTGCCTGCCCAGACTAACGCTGGAAATCAACTGCGGAATCAGAAGCATCACCGCCGCATACAGAAGACAGGGCATCAGAGGAAATCTGTAATTCATATATTCCGCGATCCGCTTATAAGCGGCAACGAATCCGTACCCTGCTGCGCCGCCTGCAAAAAGCGTGACCAGAATTGCCGGGAACACATACATAACGCTTTCCCAGAACAGCATATTTCTTATCTGTTTCACTTCCATACCGATGGATTCCAGCACGGATAATTCCCTTTTACGCGTGGTAATATTTCCGATCATCATATTAATCAGATTCAGAATCCCAAATAAGGTAACAAAGGCTGCGATTCCGTAAATCTGCATTTTGATCCTCTTCACGTTTGCTGAATCGTCCAATATCTGCTCCCTCAATGTCGCCAGGGACAAATCGGGATCATCCTCTGTCAGCGAACGAATTGCTTCTTCTGTCTGTTCTCCATATGTTTCATAATCCTCCACAGAAATATAGAAGGCGCTTATCGTATTCATATCACCCCACAGCTTTTCCATCGTCTGATCCGTCATTGCAAAATTATAGCCGCCTTTTACCGGCGCAGGATCCGGACTGACTGCCGCAATCTTAAGCTTTGCAGTATGTTCCGCCCCGTCAGACCAGTGCAGTGTGATGAAGTCTCCAACCTGCGGGGATATGCCGTTGATTCCGGAAACAAATTCGCTGTCTGTAATCATGATACCGTCTGATTCACACAGATAATCATAGCTGTTATTGCCTTCTGCATTCAACTGAAAATATGCGTCAGAATCTCTTGTCAGCCGGTAAAATCCATCGCTCCAGACCGCCCCTTGATACTCAATACTTCCGAATACACTGTTTTCTGTCCGGACAGAGCGCACATGGGGAAGCCCGGACAGTTGTTTCTTCAATTCTTCGCTTAGATGTCCCTTAAGCTGCATATCCGTCGGTCCGTATGCTGACGGATTGTGCGCATTATACTGATAAGAAACCATATACTCTGCATCGGAAAAAACTCCCTGCCTTGAAAAGGATATTTCGTCCCAGGCGTACAGATACGAGGCCGCGATCATAAAAACGATTCCTCCAAAAGCAATAGACGCCGTCATAAGCCGCCGTTTCTTATAGCTTCGGCTCTGTCCAAGCCGCGCCATTACAAATGCCGTCAGCTTTTTATGCTTTGCATTCCCTTCCTTATCATCTCTGCCGTCCCACAAATCCCTTGACGCTTCAATAGGAGAAACCTTAGCTGCAAGAGCGGCCGGCTTGCTGACAGAGATCTGCACGGCAAAAAAGCCAAATACACCGGTGACTGCCGCCGTCGTCAGATAACCGGGCGTACTCCATCCTTCCGGCTGCAGAATGTACGCAAGGATTCCGCCTAGAATGAAAGACACAGGGATTGCGGCGGCGCATAGATATCCCCCTTCCCGCCGTACCATTTTCCGAAGCTGCTTCTCTGTCATTCCGATCGTCTGAAGCTGCCCGATCTGCTGTGTGCGTGATGAAACCGACAGATAAAAGATACTGTAAATGACAATCCCGCTGGCCGCCATGATAAATAAGGATACAAAGGCGATTGCATATCCGGCCGTATGATCTCCCCGCAGGGACTCCTCAAACTTGCCGTTGATATTCACATTCTGGCGTTTTACGCCATAATCCTCTGCGATCTGGTAAACCGCTGACTCAAAACCGGAAGATTCCATATCCTGGGCGCCCGCAATCCGGGCAAGAGCCGTATATTCCACTGCCCTCATGGAAGGATTTTTCTCTGCAAATTCTTCGGATACATAAACCGTATAGGACGACAATTCCTGCTCTCTGCCGGTATATCCGCAGACTACAAACTCCTCCGGTCCATTTTCCGTATTCAGAGAGAGCTTTTCGCCGATCCTGCACTCCTTTCCCATACCGTTTAGAAAGCTTTTGTCTACAACGATCTCATTATATTTTTCCGGCTCTTTTCCCTCTGCCGGCACATACGTCTGTATTTTGTCCTTCTGGCTTTTCATATAGATAAACTTATAGTTTACGCCGCTGGTTTCAAACTCAGCGCCGCTATCTTTATATGGAATGACAAGCTCTGTCCTCTCATCTGCAGCAAGCTCTTCCATCCGCTCTCTCGGCACGTTCATATAGAGCACATGCTGCATATTCTGAAGCATCCGTTCCTCCGCTGTCTGTGTCCCCTGGAGAAATAACGACATCACCATAATAAATGTAATCGAAAGAATAATAGTCAGGCCTGAAAACAGGGTATATACTTTACTATCCGTCAGATTGCTTCTTGCAATACGGTAGATGATTCTGCCGTTATTATTTGCATCCAGTTTCATCCCTGCCACCTTCCTTCCGCTATCCGCCCGTCTTCAATCCGGATTGTGCGGTCTGCAATCTGAGCAATCTCATCATTATGCGTAATCATCACAATGGTCTGATGGAACTGCCTTCCCGTCGCCTGCAAAAGTCCCACAACCTCCTGACTTGTGCGGCTGTCCAGGTTGCCTGTAGGCTCGTCCGCCAGTATCAGGGCCGGCTTGGTAATCAACGCCCGGGCAATGGCCGCCCTCTGCTGCTGGCCGCCGGAAAGCTTATTGGGTTTTCTATCCAATTTCCCGTCCAGTCCGAGTACGGATATGATATTATCCAAATACTGCCGGTCCGCACTCCGCCCGTCCAGCTCCATCGGAAGAACAATGTTATCATAAATGTTCAGATTCGGAATCAGATTATAATTCTGGAAAATAAATCCGATCTTTCTTCTGCGGAAAATCGTCAGCTCGCTCCGGTTCATTTTGTCAAGGCTCTGCCCGTCTACCACAACGCTTCCCCCGGTCGGCGTATCTAAGCCCCCCAGCATATGAAGCAGCGTGCTTTTCCCGGAACCGGACGTTCCCACGATTGCCGTAAAGCTTCCCTGTTCAATCTGAAGGGTAATCCCGTCCAGAGCCTTCACAACCAATGGCTCTTCCCCATAATACTTCGTAAGATTCTCTGTCTGTAAGATCTCCATGCGTCATCTCTCCTTCCTGATCATAGTTCTATTCTAAAAGGAGATTCTATCAATCCTGTATCAAATGATGAAAAAATAATATCAAAACTGAAACAATTTTAACCTTGACCCGGAAGGAATACGGAAAAGCAGGAGCCCTGCCCCGGCGCAGAATGTACCATAATATATCCCCTCTGAAGCGTAATAATATTTCTGGCAATATACAGGCCGAGGCCAAGCCCTTCCTCTTCAAAAACTGAGCTTTCCCTGTAAAACCGTTTGAATATATCGTTATAATGTCCGGAAGCAATTCCCCTTCCCGTATCCCGAATCTCAATCTTCGTGTACATCTCTCCCGGACTGACGTCAATAGAAATATTCCCTCCCTCCGGCGTATATTTCACCGCATTATCCAGAATATTGCCGATCGCCTCTGCCGTCCACTTCACATCACAGACCGCAGTCATATCCTGCCCGCACCGGATCGACAGTTCCATCTTCTTTCTGTCCGCCTTATGGACAACATCATTTACCGCCAGTTCCAAAACGTGAAAAATACTGACCTTTCCTATATTCAGCTTAATCATATCACTCTCCAGACGGGAAGACTTGATCAACGAATCAATCAGAAATTCCAGCTTCTCAAGCTGCCGCCCTATAATTTCCTTAAACTTTTCTGCCTCACCGAAAGAAATATCCGGATCCGAAAGCATATCATGATACATGCAGATATTCGACAGAGGCGTCTTTACCTGATGGGCAATTTCAGAAATTGTCTTTTGCAGCTTCTCCTTCTCCTGTTCGCTCTTAAGCATCCGGTTTCTGAGTATATCTTCCGTCTTCTCAAGCTCCATAACCACCTTGGAAGTAAGAGTCTCCCTGTTATATTCCCGGTACAAAGACCGCTCCTTTTCATTCCCCATGATACGTCTGGTATTCCGAAGTATTTCTTCGGAATACCTCACAAATTTTCTTCGGAAATACAGATAATATCCGAGATTCAAAATACAAAAAAGAAGCAGGATCATCAGCGCTTTCATACTCCCGCCTCCCCTGCTCCGATCCACCGGTATCCCATTCCATAAATGGTCTTGATATAATCAAACTGAACGTCGGCTATTTTGTTCCGCAGACGGCTGATATTCAAAGACAGCGTATGTTCGCTGACAAAGCGCCTTCTGTTGTCCCATATATTTTCCAGAAGGATATCCTTCGTCAGTATCTTTCTCCGGTTCTTACAGAAAAACTGAAGAAGGTCAAATTCCGTCGGCGTAAGCTCTAACAGTTCCCCGCTTTTCCTGACAATTCTTTTTTCGAAATCAATATCAAGATTACCGCACGAATAACAGGATTCCTCATGCCTTCCCCCACACCTTCTAAGAACCGCCTGTATCTTCTCCATAGCGATCTGAATCCGGAAGGGCTTCGTAATATAATCCTCCGCGCCCATGTGATAACCGCCGATAATCTCATCCTCCAGATTATGAGCCGTCAGGAAAATAAACGGTATCTCATAAAGAGCGGCAATATCCTGCGCAAACTCAAATCCGCTGCCGTCCGGCAGATTCACATCCAGCACGATCAGATCATACGCTTCCTTTGAAAGAAGTTCCTTTGCCTCTTCTAAGGTGTAAGCAGAAAAAGGGGTGATCCCTCTTTTCTGCAGGTTATAACACAATCCTCCATTTAGGATCTCATCATCTTCAATCACCAATACTCTGCTCATACTATCCCTCCGATTCTGAACAATTACAATAAATCTTTGTTTTCCACATCAAGAGTTTGCCCACGATTTGGGGGCATAAAGGGATATATTTTTTTCAGTCTGACCGTAAATGTTGTTTTTGTACCTGGTATGCTGTCTAAATAGATATCCCCGCCCAACTGGACGGCAAGGTTTTTCGCAATCGTAAGCCCCAGTCCATTCCCCTGAACCTCCCGGTTTCTGGAATCCTCCATAGTGTACATCCGCTCAAATATACGGTCAGCAAATTCTCTTTGAATTCCTTTCCCCTTATCGGTTACGTCAATCCATACACTGTCTTTCTCCTCGCGCAAAAATATCCCCAGATACTTTCCGTCACCGCCATATCTGACCGCGTTGGACAGCAGATTAAACAGGATCCTCTGCAATGCATCTTTATCGCCCTGGACATAAACCACCCTCTCTGGTATCGATAGCTCCACTTCAAAATCCTTCTGTAACAAAATCTCATAGAAACCAAGGGCGCTTTCCCTGC
>CANDQP010000171.1 GCA_947388185.1 uncultured Dorea sp.
TAATTGCTTCTACACTTCTGATGTTTCTCTCCCCAATATTACCTATTCCACCGGCGCCCTTCATATCAAACATCTTGGCGCCGCCTGCGATCTTACATTGATAGCGTCTCTTGACTCCGCCAAAAGCCGCCATCTTCCGTAACATCTCCTGAATTCCCGTATCTGCGAACTTAAAGACATTCATGTCGGACATGCTGCCAACCTCCGGCAGCATAATATGAAGCAGCGCAGCAAGCTTAATTGCCGGGTCATACAGGCTGATACCAATACAAGAGCCAAGCGCATAAGTAATGAGCACTCCCTCTCTTCTTGCAATCTTCATATCTGCTATTCCAACTTTTATTTCTTTATTCATACGGAGTCACCAGCCTATCCATCAGATAATTTAAAGACTGAATGTCAGGAAGCAGCAGCAGGTTGCTGTCTACATTCCTTCCGCCGATGATACATTTACCTGTGATCATCATCAGCTTATCAGACACATATCCGAATTCTGCCATCGGGACAGTCATAATCCCGCCAAGCATATTCACCGCAAAGGCCGGTACAGATAAAGAAATTTCCATATCAGCCAGTTTTGACAGAGAAAGTATGTATGAGGAAATAATGATATTCCCTACTTCGGTCGCCGCTGAAACTTCCATTTCACCCATTTGTTCATATCCATCGATGCTCTCCTGAAGGACGCATCCCAAGACTTCATTGATGAAGTCCATCTTCATAAGGAACAGCATAACGCCGCTAACATCGCCGGTCATCTGTACCAGTACTCCTGATACCATATCCTCCGGGTGCCCCAATGCGGCAACTGCCTCATTATACCCAAGTATCTCTACGTTCGGAACAGTCATCTCGACGCCGATCTTCAGAAGGCTCGACAGCGCTGTAGCTGCATTGCCTGTTCCGATACTGCCGATTTCCCGCATCATATCTTTCGCGGTATCGTCCATGTCTTCGTAACGTGTAATTCTCATCCTGCACCACCTCTCTCTTCCTTCCCGCTATGAGCGCAGACCGTTGATCGTCTGCTCTATTTCATCTGATGTCTGCACCATCTTAAGCGCATATGTATAAGCACGTGAAGCAACAACTGTGTCTGACATCTCCTGAGCCATGTCCGTATTCGACAACTCAAGATATCCCTCCATCACATCCGCGCCATCTATACGTATAGGATTGCCGTTTTTCGGTACCGGACTGAACTCGTTGGAACCTACGGACAGCATACCGTTCGTATTGGCAAAGGTAAAGACCCCCGGCTCCCCGGTCAGCTCCCCGTTGATATAACGGATTGGATTGCCGTTCCCATCAAGAACATATTTCTGCGCATCAGTAAGCAGATAAAAATATCCGTCGTTGTGCAGGGAAACCGAAAAATTACCCGCTCGCGTGTAGGTAATCTCATTGGTCGCCTGATTACGGACCATGAAAAACGCATCCTCATCCATGATCGCATAATTATGCCCGCCTTCTGGCGCTGCCGTAACACCATTTGACGCAAAATCTGTATTCGTATGCTGTATCTTTACACCCGTACCTGTCGTGACTCTCTCCTGGCTGTGCATATTATAATACATCAAATCCATGAATACGGAACTTTTTGACTTATATCCTACGGTATTGACATTCGCAACGTTGTTAGAAATTACACTTAATTTATCCTGCTCTGTTATCATGCCTCTGGCACCTGAATAAAATGAAGCATTCATCTGCTAACCCCCCTCCTTATGTCGGCCCGATCTGTACAATCTTTGCCGCAAGCTGGTCGTACATCTTAAGCACCTGTGCCGCACTCTGCAGCGCCCGCTCTGTCGCCATCATCTGCGTATATTCCTTGATGATATCTACATTCGAGTCCTCAACGAAACTCTGCATGATGTTCGTGTTCACGTCCTGCGGCGCCGCTGTCGCGACAAACATATCCCCGGTTGTCTTCTCAAGCTGTGTATCGTAATCCTGGAAATCTACAACACGGATCCTCCCGAAATACTGTCCCGTCTCCTCTGAGCTTATATTTCCCAAAGAATCACAGGATATCTTATCGGTCCCGAGATAGATCGGTCCGTTCGTCCCCAGGACACGCCCCACACCATCAAGATACAGATATCCTTCATTGTCAAGGATAAATGAACCGTTACGTGTGTAAGTAACGCCGTTTCCAGACTGGATGGCAAAAAATCCGCTGCCCTGAAGCGCGAAGTCCAATGAGCTTGCTGTAGGCGTAATCCCTCCCTGGGTATAATCGGTCACATTGCCGTCGCCGGTCACGATGCAGTTCATCCGTCCGATCGGAGTCGGATTGCTCTTATCTGTGTTTCCGATACGGTATATCATCTCGTCCTGAAATGTGGTCTGTGTAAAAGTGTCCTGTCTGAAACCCGGTGTAGAGATATTCGCCATATTATTACCGATGACATTAAGATTCCTTGTCTGTGTCAGTACACCGGACGCCAGATTATAAAATCCTTTAAACATGAGCCCCCTCCTTTCTGTCTGTCCCCATATCCATCTCCTGCTGGAGATATTCTTTCAGTCTCCGGATCGCGTTGGCATGGATCTGCGAAATCCTCGGCTCGCTCACTTCCATAACTGCCGCAATCTCTTTCATATTTAATTCCTCCACATAGTAAAGGGATATTACAAGCTTTTCCTTTTCCTTCAGAGAATTGATCCCATCTTTTAACACCTGCCTGAATTCATTCTCCAGATATTTCTCCTCAGGCTGCTTTGCAAAATCCAGGGAAAGCAATGAAGATACCTTCTGCTTCTCCTGCGTCTCCTCCATCACCATATCCAGTGATAACACGGAAGACAGGTTCATCTTCCCCATAACCTCCTGAAGCTTATCAAGCTTCATTCCCAGTTCTTTTGCAATCTCTTCCATAGACGGCATCGTGCCCGTGCTGGCATACATCTCTGTCGCCTTATCCTGTATCTCTTTGAAGCTTTTGCGCACCGTCCTCGGCACCCAGTCCTGCTTTCTGGCAATGTCGATGATCATGCCATGTATCCTCCGGGATACGTAAGTCTCAAACTTGGCATTCTTTCCTGCGTCGTATTTATCAAGCGCCTTCATCAGTACGATGACCCCTTCATTGATGATATCCTCCACCTGGGTGAATCCAAGATAGACATCTCTCATCTGGACTGCAATGCTCTTAACGATATACAGATAGCGGAGAGTAAGCTCTTTTTTTATCTCAGCACTGCCTGTTGCCTGATATAATGCAAGAAGCTCTTCATTTGTCCTGCTCTCTTCCATCGGCTTAGTCTCCCCCTTCCTGTCTCTCTACTTAGTTATATTCCCAATTGCCTGTATCTGTACATTATTCGATATCTCATGAAATGACAGTACATAGATTGACGGATAAAACTGCTCCAGCATCCGGTATACGTATACACGGATCACCTGGCTGGTCAGGATGATCGGCTCCTGCGACAAGTCGTGGAACTTCTTCACTGCGTTGCCGATCTGCATCACAACGCTCTGCATCACGTCAGGCGGCAATGCCATATAGTACCCCTGATCACCCTTCGTCAGGCTTGATACCATCATCTTCTCAAGGTCAGCGTCCAGCGTAAGCACTCTCATCTGTCCATCCCTGCAGAACTTGCTGGTTATGGTCCGCTTAAGGGCAGTTCTGATATTCTCGATAATCGTCGTCATATCTATTCCTGATGCAGCCGCATCGGAAATCGTCTCCATGATCGTCTCCATATCCTTGATCGGGATGCCCTCTTTCAAAAGACTTACCAGTATCTTCTGGAGCGTCCCGTAAGGAACCATTCCCGGAACCACCTCGTCAACAAGGCTTCCGGCCCGCTGTTTCAAGCTTTCTACAAGCTTCACAACCTCTTCCCTGTTGAGAAGCTCATGGGCATGCCTGCGGATCGTCTCTGACAGATGCGTCACCATAACCGACAACGGGTCGATAACGGTATAGCCGTATATCTCCGCCATCTCCTTATTTTCCGGAAGTATCCACTTACTCGGGATACCGTATGCCGGTTCAATGGTCTCGATCCCGTCAATCTCGCCCACCGGCTCATCCGGCTCAAGGGCAAGATAGTGGTCGACAAGAATCTCTCCCCGTTCAACCTCTTCACCCTTGATCTTAATGACATACTGGTTCGTCGTCAGGCTTGAACTGTCCCGAAGCCGCACGGACGGCACGACAAATCCCATCTCCTGCGCGTACTGTCTCCGGAAAATGACAATACGGTTGATCATCTTTCCTCCGCTTCCTTCATCCACAAGCGGAATCAGGCTGTAACCAAATTCCATCTCTATCGGTTCTACACCGATCAGAGCATAGACGTTATTAATATCCCGGTAATATTCTTCTTCGCTTGGCTCCTCGGCGCCCTCCTCCGGTGCCTGCAGCATCCCAAGCTCCTGCGCGGCGGCAGCCTCCGCCACCTCTGTCATCTTATTCTGCAGCCGGTAACCGGTAAGCAAGAGAACCGTTGCCAGTATTCCAAGCTGAAGCTTTGGCATCCCCGGTATCAGGATAAGGACCGCCAGGACACCTCCGGTGAACATGATCGCTCTTGGCTGTGATTTGAACTGCCCGGATACATCCTCATTAAGACTTCCTTCTGATACAGATCTCGTTACGATCATACCTGTAGCTGTGGAAATAAGGAGCGCCGGTATCTGTGATACCAGACCGTCGCCGACCGTGGCAATGGAATACACAGAAAGCGCATCTTCAAGCGTCATGCCTGCCTGCACGATTCCGATAATAAAACCGCCGATCAGATTGACAAAGGTAATGATGATCGACATGATCGAATCGCCCTTTACAATCTTCGTTGCACCATCCATCGCGCCGTAGAAATCGGATTCCCGCTGTATCTTGGAACGTCTTGCCTTTGCTTCCGATTCATTGATCAATCCGGCACTTAAGTCAGCGTCAATAGCCATCTGCTTACCAGGCATAGCATCAAGTGTGAACCTGGCAGCAACCTCAGCGACACGCTCCGCACCTTTGGTGATAACAAGGAACTGTACCAGTACGATGATGAAAAAGATAACAAAACCGACGACAACATTCCCGCGAAGTACGAAGGTACCAAACGCCTGGATAACCTGGCCGGATTGTCCCTGATTCGTCAGGATGTTCCTTGTGGATGATACATTAAGTCCCAGGCGGAACAGTGTTGTAACGAGCAAAAGGGACGGGAACGTGGACAATTCCAGCGGCTCTCTGATATTCATGCTTATGATCAGAATAACCATGGAAATCGCTATATTTATAATAATTAATATGTCCATCAGAAATGGACTTAAGGGAATAATCAAAAGCAGGACAATGACCAGCACACACACTGTCACTGCATTACTTAGAAATTTCTTCATGCTTTACTCCATCTTATTGTTCATCTTATAAACATAAACCAGAACTTCCGCTACCGCGCCATAAAACTCCTGCGGGATCTCCTGCGATAAATTAGTGGAAGCATATATTCCTCTGGCTAACGGCGGGTTCTCAATTACAGCAACACCGCTTTCCTCGGCAACCCGTACAATCCGAAGCGCCAGCTCATCCTGGCCCTTGGCAAGAACAATGGGAGCCCCGTAACTATCTGCGTCATACTTTAATGCAACTGCGAAATGCGTAGGGTTACGGATAACCACATCTGCATTCGGCACCGACTGCATCATACGCTCTCTTGCGCGCTGGTTCTGGATATTACGGATACGGCTCTTAATCTCCGGATTACCTTCTGTCTGTTTAAATTCTTCCTTTACTTCCTGCTTGCTCATCTTGAGCTTGCGCTCGTATTCCCACCATTGATATAAAAAATCC
>CANDQP010000172.1 GCA_947388185.1 uncultured Dorea sp.
TAGTTGCAAGATAAGTATAGATTTGCTATAATCAGACCCATGAAGATATTAATTATAGACGCACAGGGAGGCGGTATGGGCAGGCAGCTTGTCGCCTCAGTTAAAAAGGAATTTCCCCAGGCGGAGATTACGGCGGTGGGGACGAACTCTATCGCAACTTCCAATATGCTGAAGTCCGGAGCTGATCATGCCGCTACAGGAGAGAATGCGGTAGTCGTAGGATGCAGGAAGGCGGATGTGATTATCGGTCCGGTAGGAATTGCCATTGCGGATTCCATGTACGGAGAGATTACTCCGGTGATGGCGGCGGCGGTCGGGCAGAGTGATGCGAAGAAGCTTTTGATCCCCATGAATCAGTGTAATAATGTAATCGTCGGTATAAAGAATGTCTCTATGGGCTCCATGGTGGAGGCTGTGATAGAGCAGTTGAAAGATGTAATTCGGTAGTGGATGAATGAAAGGGATGACAGAAGTTATCCGCATAACAGGCAGAAGCCTGATACATCTCAATGCATCATTATTCCCGCGAGCAACGAGCCAAGCGGGCATGTTTGCGTGCACATTTGACTGAAAGAATTATTGAAGCAGAATGTATGTCTGAAGGCGTACGGATTTCCAGAAGGTGATCCGTGCGTTTTTTCTGTAAAATGTTAGGAGGAGCATTTAAGATAGGATGGATACAAGGGAAGTGTTAGAACAGGTAAGAACAGGACGGATGTCCGTGAGCGACGCAGAAGCGTATTTCCGGCGGCAGCCGTTGGAGGAGCTGGGGTATGCGAAGCTGGATACGCACAGGAAGCTGCGGTCGGGCTATGCGGAGGTGGTGTTCTGCAGCGGGAAGGCGGATGAACATCTGTGCCGGATCTATGAAAGGCTCTATGAGTCGGAGGGAGAGGTGCTTGGAACGCGTGCATCCGGAGAGCAGGCGGCTCTGATACAGGAGAGGTTTGAGTCGGCCGAGTACGATCCTTTGTCAAGGATATTAAAGATAGAAAAGAAGGATAAGAAGAGAATCGGGAGGATCGCGGTCTGTACAGCAGGTACGGCGGATATTCCGGTGGCGGAGGAGGCGGCGCAGACCGCGGAATTCTTCGGGAATTATGTGGAGCGTATCTATGATGTGGGAGTGAGCGGGATCCACAGGCTTCTTGCAAGAGTGGAGACGATCCAGAGCGCAATGTGCGTCGTGGCGGTTGCCGGAATGGAGGGTGCGCTTGCAAGTGTGATCGGCGGCCTGGTGGATAAGCCGGTGATCGCGGTTCCGACATCGGTGGGATACGGAGCCAGCATGAACGGGCTGTCGGCGCTGCTTACAATGATCAATTCCTGTGCCAACGGGATTGCAGTGGTCAATATAGATAACGGATACGGAGCCGGATATATGGCATCTCAGATCAACAGGCTTGGGACAGGATGCTTCGGGGACGTACAGGCGGAAGAAGTTTAAGGAGGAGAGATTATGCATATGGCAGATGCGCTGGTATCACCGGCAGTGGCAGGAACTATGTATGCGGCGTCCGCAGCGGCGGCGGCATACTCGGTAAAGAGGGTAAAAATAGACGATCTGGATAAGAAGATTCCCGTGATGGGAGTCATGGGGGCGTTCGTATTTGCGGCGCAGATGATTAATTTCACGATACCGGGAACCGGTTCATCCGGGCATCTTTGCGGAGGAATGCTTCTGAGTGCGGTGCTGGGACCGCACGCCGGATTCCTTACGATGATCGCGGTCCTGGCGATCCAGTGCCTGATGTTCGCGGACGGAGGATTGTTGGCGCTCGGATGTAATGTGTGGAATATGGCATTCTACGGGTGCTTTGTAGGGGGATTTCTGATCTGGAAGGCAATGACGGGGCGGAAGATGACCAGGGGAAGGATCATGGCGGCGTCCGTGATCGGATGCATGGCAGGGCTGCAGTTAGGAGCATTTTCAGTGACGGTCGAGACATTGCTGTCCGGGATCACGGAGCTTCCGTTTGCGGTATTCTTAGGGATGATGCAGCCGATCCATCTGGCGATCGGGCTGGTGGAAGGGCTGATCACAGCGGCGGTATTAGTGTTTGTCTATGAGGCACGGCCGGAAATATTAACGGAGCATACCGGGAGGGCAGGGAGAATGAGCCGGAAGGCCGCTGTTGCAGTCCTGGCTGTGCTTGCCTTGGTGATCGGCGGAGCAGTGTCGTTGTTCGCGTCCGGTAACCCGGACGGATTGGAATGGTCTATGGAGAAGGTTGCCGGGACGGCTGAACTGGCGGCAGAGGGCGGTATATATCAAGCGGCGGAGAGGATTCAGGAGATCACGGCGTTTCTGCCGGATTATGCGTTTAAGTATTCCGACAGTGCGGCCGGAACTTCATTTTCCGGGATCGCCGGAGGTGTGATCGTACTTGCAGTATGCTTAGGAGTCTGCGTTGTTATTAAGAAGATCAGACGGTCAGGCGTGGCATCCAGCCGTTTTGCAGAGAAAGGAAATTCGGAAGAAGGAATGCGGTAAATGATGAAGATCAGCGAGGCGATTTCTGATTTACATAAGATGGATATGGAAGCCGGGAAGCACGGATGGCTGCAGGGGATTCATCCCCTGCCTAAACTGCTGGTGACCGTTTTTTTCATTCTGACGACGGTTTCATACGGAAAATATGACCTTGCCGGACTTCTGAAAATGGGAATCTATCTGATCATAGGCTTTGTGATGGGAGATATTTCCGTAAAGCTTCTTATAAAGAGAATGAGAGCGGTTCTGGCGCTGGTCTGTCTGGTGGGAATCGCCAATCCATTGATTGACAGAAAGGTACTGTTCCAGATCGGAGAGTTTGCGGTTACCGGCGGTATGGTCTCGGCGGTGACGCTGATGCTGAAAGGTGTCTTTGCAGTAGCCGCATCCTATCTGCTGATGGTCACGACTGCCGTAGAAGATCTGGGTTATGCGCTGCGCAGGCTTCATATCCCGAAGGTATTCGTGACGGTTCTTATGCTGGTGTACCGTTATATCATCGTCTTGCTGAAGGAGATCGAACGGATGACGGATGCGTATTCTCTTCGTGCGCCGGGACAGACGGGGCTGCACTATAAGGTCTGGGGTACGATGGTCGGACAGCTCCTTCTGCGCAGCATGGACCGGGCGCAGATCGTCTATGACAGCATGATGCTTCGGGGATATCAGGGAGAATTCTATCTTAGATGCAAGAAGAGAGCGGGTGCCGGTGATTACCTGTACGCGGCGGTGTGGGTAATGGTAATGCTTGTTCTGAGGTACAGGGGATAGAAGCAGGAGATGAAGAATGAACATATTAGAGGTTGAGGAGCTTTCTTTTTCTTATGGAAATGCAAAGGAGAAATTCCGCAATCAGGTATTGAACCAGATTAGTTTTCATATGGAAGAGCAAGAGAGTATAGGATTGATCGGGGCAAACGGTGTCGGAAAGTCTACATTTCTGAAGCTGCTTACCGGGCTTCTGACGATGCAGGAGGGCAGGCTTCGAATTGCGGGGCTTGAGATGAAGAAGGAGAATCTGCAGCAGATCCGCGCTGAGATTGGTTATGTATTTCAGGATTCGGACAGCCAGCTTTTTATGTCGACGGTCTATGAGGATGTGGCGTTTGCACCGCGTAATTATGGGAAGAGCGAGGAAGAGACTAGGGAATTGGTGATGAAGGCCCTTGGGCAGGTACATATGGACGGCCGGAAGGATCGTCAGATCTACCGTCTGTCAGGCGGGGAGAAGAAACTGGTATCCATAGCCACGGTGCTTGCTATGGGAAGTAAGCTTATGCTTCTGGACGAGCCGTCTGTGGCGCTGGATCCGAGAAACCGCCGGAATCTTATCCGCATCCTGAATGAATTGCCGCAAGCGAAGATCATTGCAAGTCATGACCTGGACTTTGTGTATGATACATGTAAAAGGGTGGTGCTGCTGTCAGAAGGAAGGATTGCGGCGGACGGCCGTGGGGAGGATATTCTGACGGACCGTATGCTGCTGGAAAAACACGGACTGGAATTGCCGTTGTCATTTTCTAGTACACCGAAAAATAAGTTCCTAGCCATATAACGTAGAATGATTTTTTATATGCAAGGCGGAGGAATGAGGCGTAGTGGGCGCTACGCCGATTGAAGACAACGACGCAGATGGAAAATCAGGCAAGTTATATGGCTGGTTACTTATTATTCGGTGTACTAGGATAGAGTAGGCTGTCTGCTTGACAGCCTTTTTATTTTACGATAACATAGACGGGAAAGAGGAAAGTATGCTTTCCATGGGAGGGGATAAGATTTATCTATGAAGAATCGTTTGGAAGAACTGCGTAAGCAGCGGGGAATTAAGCAGGAGGAACTGGCACTGGCGTTAGAGGTGTCGCGGCAGACGATAGGATCGCTGGAGAACGGCAGATATAATCCGTCGATTATGCTTGCTTTTAAGATTGCGCGGTATTTTGGAATGAGTATCGAAGAGATATTTATTTATGAAGAATAATTTGAGAAATATTACTTGACTTTGACGCTGCGTAAGGCATTATCCTTAGGTAACCAAAGGAGGGAACTTTAAGATGGAGTATGGTATCAGAGAATTATCACAGCTTGCGGGAGTGAGTGCACGCACTCTGCGCTATTATGACGGGATCGGCTTACTTAAGCCTCGCTATGTCAGCGAGGCAGGGTATCGTTTTTACGGAGAAGAGGAGGTTGCCTTGCTGCAGCAGATTCTCTTCTACCGGGAGAGAGGATTTGACCTGAAGCGGATTCGGCAGATATTGTATCGGGATGATTTTGATATCATGAACGCACTTGAGGAGCATCTTTTGGAACTGGAGGAACAGAAGCGACATATGGAGGCTCTGATCCGGACAGTGAAACAGACTATACGTCAGGTGAAAGGAGAATGCGGGATGAGCGATCAGGAGAAGTTCGAGGCGTTTAAGGAGAGGCTCGTACGTGAAAATGAAGAGATATACGGGAAGGAAATCCGTGAAAAGTATGGTGACGAGGAAGTGGATGCCACGAATAAGAAGCTGCTGAATATGTCGGAAGCGGATTATGAGAGATTCAAGAATCTGGGAGAAGAGATCAAGACCCGGCTGAAAGAGGGCGTAGAATCCGGTACTCGGCCGGAAAGTGAAGAGGCGAAGCGAATCGTGATCCTTCACAAGGAATGGCTTGGTATGACCTGGAAGAAGTATACGGAGGAAGCGCACAAGGCAATCGCGAATATGTATATTTGTGATGAGCGATTCAGAGCGTACTATGACGCGGAAGTTTCTGGCTGTGCAGGGCTCTTGGAGCAGGCGGTACGCTTCTGGGCGGACAGAATATAAGCAGACATCCTGTGTCCGGTAGATGAAATACGGCATTTTCTCGCTTTGTGTCGTGTTCATTTACCTGGAAATACGGTATCTTGGAGGGGCAGGAGGATGAAGGCCGCATATCTCATAAGTGTGCGAAAGTAAGGGAGATGCGGCTGCATCAGAAAATAAGAAAGGAGAGCTATAGGAAATGGATCTGAAAAAGATCGGACAGTTTTTGAAATATCTGCGGAAGGAGAAGGGGATTACGCAGGAACAGTTCGCGGAGATTCTCGGTGTTTCAGGAAGGACGGTTTCAAGGTGGGAGACGGGATCGAATATGCCGGATCTGGATGTCCTGATTCAGATTGCAGATTACTATGAAGTAGAGATCAGAGAGATCCTGGATGGAGAAAGGAAAGGCGAGAAGATGAATAAAGAGATGGAAGATACCGTATT
>CANDQP010000173.1 GCA_947388185.1 uncultured Dorea sp.
CCAGGCGCTTTTCGAATATACAGAGAAGTTTGACAAAGCGAAGATATGCGCGGATACGGTCAGAGTGACGAAAGAAGAGATCGAGGAAGCTTATGAGCTTGCAGAGCCGGGGCTTGTGGAAGTCATCCGTAAGGCGCTTCATAATATCGAAGATTACCATGCCAAGCAGAAGCAGTACAGTTGGTTTGACAGTAAGCCGGACGGGACGATGCTGGGGCAGAAGGTGACGCCCCTTCAGAGAGTCGGCGTCTATGTGCCGGGAGGGAAGGCTGCCTATCCTTCCTCAGTATTGATGAATATCATGCCTGCGAAGGTGGCAGGGGTGGAAGAGATCGTGATGGTGACGCCGCCCGGAAGAGACGGGAAGGTGACAAGTAATACGCTGGTCGCCGCCAATGAGGCAGGCGCGGATGTGATCTACAAGGTCGGCGGCGCGCAGGCAGTCGCGGCGCTGGCTTACGGTACGAAGAGCATTCCCAAGGTGGATAAGATCGTAGGGCCGGGGAATATCTATGTGGCGCTGGCGAAGAGAGCAGTGTACGGGCATGTCAGCATCGATGCTGTCGCCGGTCCCAGTGAGATCCTGGTGATTGCGGATGAGACGGCCAATCCGAGATATGTTGCGGCCGACCTGTTATCCCAGGCGGAGCATGACGAGCTGGCGTCCGCGATTCTTGTCACGACCAGCGAGACATTAGCCCGGCAGGTGTCTGAGCAGGCAGATGCTTTTGTAGAGGAGTTATCGAGAAGCGAGATCATCCGAAGATCCCTGGATAATTACGGATATATCCTGACAGCGGATACCATGGAGGATGCCATAGCAATCGCGAATGATATCGCTTCGGAGCATGTGGAGATCCAGACGAGGAATCCTTTTGACGTGATGACGAAGGTCCGCAATGCGGGCGCGATCTTTATCGGAGAATATTCCAGCGAACCTTTGGGAGATTATTTTGCAGGTCCGAACCATGTACTTCCTACCAACGGGACGGCCAGGTTCTTTTCCCCGCTGTCGGTGGATGATTTCATCAAGAAATCCAGTATCATCGCATATTCCCGCGAGGCATTGGAGGCAGTGCACGAAGACATCGAACGGTTCGCGAAGGCAGAGCAGTTGACGGCTCATGCCAATTCCGTCCATGTGAGATTCGAGAAGGAAGGTTAATTATGGAGAGAAGGGCAAGTATTAGAAGAACAACGAAGGAAACCGACGTAAGGCTTACTCTGAACCTGGACGGGACAGGGAAGAATGCGATCCATACAGGGATCGGCTTCTTTGACCATATGCTTAACGGGTTTGCAAGGCATGGGCTGTTTGATCTTGAGGCAGAGGTGAAGGGCGACCTTGAGGTGGACTGCCACCATACGGTTGAAGATACCGGGATCGTTCTTGGGCAGGCGATCCTTAAGGCGGTAGGTGACAAAGCCGGAATCAGGAGGTACGGGCATTTTATCCTTCCGATGGACGAGACGCTTGTCTTATGTGCGGTGGATCTCTCAGGAAGACCGTATCTTAAGTTTGACTCTGCATTTACTGCGGAACGCCTTGGAGGGCTGGATACGGAGATGGTAAGGGATTTCTTCTATGCCGTGTCCTACAGCGCGATGATGAATATCCATCTTCGGGTCCTTGACGGAGATAATAATCATCATATGGCGGAGGCATTGTTCAAGAGTTTTGGAAAGGCGCTGGATATGGCGGTGCAAAAAGAGCCGCGGATCGAAGAGGCCTGGACTACGAAGGGAAGTTTATAAAGGAGATGAAGCAATGAGTTATAAGAGATTGATCCCCTGCATTTTCATCGCAGAGGGAAAGGCGGTAAGCTGGTTTGACGACCGTACCGTCATTGCAGAGGATGCAATTGAGCTGGCGAAGCGCTATAGTGATAACGGGGCAGATGAGCTGATCGTGTTCGATCTGTCGGATTATGCAAATGAGCATGACGAGGCGATCGACCTGATGAAACGGATGAACCGTATCATCCGGATTCCGATGGTGGCCGGCGGGAATGTAAAGCGCCAGGAGGATATTAAGAAGATACTCTATGCAGGCTCTAAGCGGGCGATCCTGAATTTTTCAAAGCAGGACAGTGTGAAGCTGATCGAAGATGCTGCCAGGCGCTTTGGGAAAGAGAAGCTTGCAGTATCTCTGAATGATTTTGACGCACTGTTCAAGCACCAGCATGTGATCAGAGAATGCTGCAGTGAGATTATCTTTATGCACAGGCTGGATCTGAATTCCGTGGCAAATATTACAGATATTCCCTGCGTGATCGTGACGGATACCATGGAGAGCCCGGAGCTCTTCAAGATCCTTGAATCGCCGGGCGTCAAGGGACTCTCGGGACGGTTTGTCAGCCAGCCGGATATGGATTTTGCCGCGTTCAAGGAGCAATGTGAGCAGAGGCAGATACGAATGACCTCCTATGAGAGCATGATGGAATTCTCACAGTTTCAGACCAATGAACAGGGATTGCTTCCGGTTATCGTACAGCATTATAAGACCCATGAGGTATTGATGCTGGCATACATGAATGAAGAGGCGTTCTATCATACCATCAAGACCGGCCGGATGACGTATTACAGCAGAAGCAGGCAGCAATTGTGGGTCAAGGGAGAGACCAGCGGCCATTACCAGTATGTCAAATCCCTGACCATAGATTGTGACAACGATACGCTGCTTGCCAAGGTAGATCAGGTGGGCGCGGCGTGCCATACGGGGAATCCGACCTGTTTCTTCCAGCATATTGCGGGGAATGACTATGACGAGACGAATCCGCTGCGGGTATTTGAATCGGTATATGAGACGATCCTTGACCGTATGGAGCACCCCAAGGAAGGATCCTATACGAATTATCTGTTTGAGAAGGGAATCGATAAGATCTTAAAGAAGGTAGGGGAAGAGGCGACGGAAGTCGTGATTGCAGCGAAGAATCCTAATCCGGAGGAAGTGAAATATGAGCTGTCGGATTTCCTGTACCATGCCATGGTTTTGATGGCGCTCAAAGGGATTACGTGGGATGATATCATAAAGGAACTGGCGGACCGGTAAACAAGAATCATACTTTGGACAGAAGACGCATATGCTGTTGTGAGGTGATGTGTGATGAATGTTTCTGAGAAGAGAAGGCGGCAGTTGCTGGAGCAGACCAGGGATCTGTATAGTGAGAGGAGAACGGCGCCGGCGGTGCATCCAAGGTATAAGGCGGCTTACCGGCAGATCTATGAGGATGAGCAAAGTATTCCTGCCGGGACGTTTGGGATTCGGCTGTTTTTGTGCCTGGTGCTGTTTGCGGCGTTTGTTTCGATGGATAAGAACGGGCGCGAGGTGTGGCAGGTGGACAGCAGCCGTATTATGAATGAGATCACTTCGGATGTGGATATCGCGGAGGTTTGGAAGGAGCTTTGAATTCTATACCATAGTTCACGAATTATTGTGGACTATGGTTTTTTTATTGCAAACAGTATATAACAGTTGACAACAGATATAAACTGTTATATACTGTTTGCAACGAAGGAGGGATGAAATGAAATTAATCATTAATCATTCTTCCATGCAGCCAATCTACGAACAGATTGTGGAGCAGATTAAGAACAAGGTGATGCATGGAGAACTTAAGGAGGATACGATGCTCCCGTCGGTACGGACGCTGGCGAAGGAGCTGAAGGTCAGTGCACTGACCGTGAAGAAGTCTTATGATGTGCTGGAGGAAGAAGGTTTCGTGAACACGGTTCACGGGAAGGGAAGCTTCGTAGCCTTTGCCAATCAGGGACTCCTGCTTGAGGAGAAGAAGAAGGAAGTGGAAGCCGATCTGGAGAAGGCCATCCGGAAGGGCAGAAGCTGCGGATTGACGGATCCGGAGATCCGGACATTATTCGAGATCATTCTGGAGGATTGATGTTCCGGCAGAATGGAAGACGGGTGATATTGGAGGATGAATGAAGATGCTGAGACTGAATAAAGTGAAGAAGAACTACAAGGGATTTCAATTAGATTGTACCCTGGAGGTACAGGAAGGATGTGTGACAGGGCTGATCGGCAAGAACGGGGCCGGGAAGAGTACCACGTTCAAGGCGATCCTGGGGCTGCTCCATACAGACGGCGGCAGTATCGAGATCTTTGGGAAACCGATCACCGAGATCGGAGTACGGGAGAAGGAGGATATCGGAGTTGTGATGTCAGATTCCGGGTTCAGCGGGTATCTGACCATTCAAGACCTGATTCCCATGTTAAGGAATATGTACCCGCATTTTCAGGAAGAGGAATTCTTAAGGGGATGTAATGGGCAGAAGCTTCCTCTGAATAAGAAGATCAGGGAATTTTCCACCGGGATGAAGCGCAGATTACAGGTATTGGCGGCGATCACCCATGGGGCGAAGCTTCTGCTCCTGGATGAACCAACGGCGGGGCTTGATGTGATCGCAAGAGACGAGCTTCTGGATATGCTGCGGACATACATGGAGCAGGACGGACGGGCGATCCTGGTAAGCTCCCACATTTCCAGCGACCTGGAAGGACTGTGCGATGATATTTACATGATCGATAACGGGAAGATCGTGCTCTATGAGGAGACGGATGTGCTGCTTGATGCCTACGGTGTCCTGAAGGTGACTAAAGAGCAGTATGAGAAGCTGGATCATGCGCATATCCTGCGCCATAAGAAAGAAGAATTCGGGTATAGCTGCCTGACAGACCAGCGGCAGTTCTATCAGGAGAATTACCCGGAGATTGCTATTGAGAAGGGAACGATTGACGAATTGATCATGATAATGATACGAGGTGAGAGATGATGAAGGGATTATTTATTAAGGATTTAAGATTGATGAAGGCACAGAAGCCTTTCTTTGGGGCTGTTCTGATGATGATGACGATATTCCTGACGGTTTATACGGATTTTTCTTTTGTGATTGCTTATATCACGGTGATGTTTGGTGTTCTGACGATGTCGACGATAAGCATTGACGAACAGGATAACGGTCTGGGATATCTTCTCGCCCTGCCGGTCAGCCGTCGGGACTATGTGAAAGAGAAGTATCTGTTCAGCATTGCAACGGCGATTCCAGGTCTTATGATAGTATCCGTTCTTGCGTTTGCGGTATCCAGGATCCGGGGAATAGATTTCGTTGTGGAAGAATGGGTGATGACGACGGCGGTAAGTCTTCTGATCGTTGGAGTAATGCTGAGTGTGGTGATACCTGTACAGTTAAAATTCGGGGCAGATAAGAGCCGGGTTGTAATGCTGATATTATTCGGCGGCGGCTCCCTGACGATATATGCGGGGGCTAAGATCTGTAATACCTTCGGGATCGACTATATGCCGATGCTTAACTGGCTTGCCGGGATTCGTCCAACGATAACCCTGGCGGGTGCTGCTTTGGTCTGCGCGGTCTTGATGGGAGTTTCTTATCTGATCTCCTGTGCCTTTATTGAGGCAAGAGAGTTCTGAGAGAAAGCGGGATAAATGATAAAAGTTCTGGAAATGCATCCGTTTAATTGTTATAATAGAACCGTCAGTCATTGAAGTGAAAAAGACGGGGGTATGACGTGGATTATGAATTATTGCTAAATGAGATCATTAATATCGGCAAGGAGATGATAAAAAGCGGAGCAGAGACCGACCGGGCGGAGGACAGCATGTATCGGATGCTTGAGAGCTATGAGCTGGAACA
>CANDQP010000174.1 GCA_947388185.1 uncultured Dorea sp.
ACCAACCGCCCCTTTTACTTTACTGCAAATACTGTCTATACTGCCCTGGTATATTTCTTAAGCCATTCTTTCTCTTCATCATTCAGATAAGGAGAGATCTTCTCATATACGGTTCTGTGATAATCATTCAGCTGAATTCTGGTTTCCTCAGGCAGCATCTCTGTCTTTATTGCATCCAGATCCATAGGGATATATGTGATCGTCTCAAAATACATGAACTGTCCGTATTCATTCTCTTCGCCTTTGCACACAAGGATCTCATTTTCCAGGCGTATTCCGTGGGACCCTTCTATATAGATCCCAGGTTCATCGGTAAGGACCATCCCCTCTTCCAGAACGGCCGTCTCGCCGGCGCGGTAACGCCAGCGGAAACCTGCCGGCGACTCATGGATACTCAGCAGATATCCCATACCGTGGCCGGTTCCGCATTTGAAATCAAGCCCTCTGTCCCAGAGAGGCTTTCTCGCCATCAGGTCAAGATTCATTCCGGTACATCCATATAAGAACCTTGCATTCGCCAACCCCATATGCCCCATGAGAGTCAGTGTGAAATGCTCCTTCATTATGTCCGGGATCTCCCCTAACGCATACGTTCTGGTGATATCCGTGGAACCTTCATAGAATCCGGCGCCAGTATCGGTCAGGAACACATTGCCCTCTTTCAATTCTACATCCGTCTCCGGCGAAGAGGTATAATGCATCAGCGCACAATGCTCGCCGTAGGATGAGATCGGCTCGAAACTCGGACGGATGAAATTCCCCATCTCCATACGGAACTCATCCAGCTTCTCAGAAGCGCTCATCTCCGTGATCCTGATCTTGCCTACGTTCTCTTTCAGCCATTTCATGAATCTTACATGCGCCACACTGTCCTTGATCTGTGCTTTGCGGATATTTTCAATCTCCACCGGATTCTTGACTGCCTTGAACAGAACCTCCGGATTGCGCTGTTCTATTTTCTTCACCCCATCCGGGATATTACTGTAAAGTGCATAATTAAGCCTTGCCGGATCGATCAGCACCGACTCATCTCCCGCGATCATCTTCACATCCTCATAGACGTCATTATACGAATGCAGTAAGATATTATCCTTTGCAAACTGCGCCTTCATCTCTTCGCTTAACTTGGCCTCATTGATATAGAGATGCATCTGGTTCATCGTGATAATCCCATAAGAAAGCACCAGCGGGAAGAATTCAATATCATTGCCCCGCATATTAAGCGTCCAGCAGATATCATCCAGCGTGGTCAGAATATGTACAGACGCGCCGTTAGCCTTCATGTATTCCCGGATTCTGGACAGCTTGCCTGCCGCCGTCTCTCCGGCATATTTCTCTTCCAGCATCCACGCCGGTTCTGCAGAAAGCGCTGGTCTATCTTCCCATATCTCATTGATCAGGTCGTAGGCATAGATGACCCTCCCGTTCTTCTCCTTTGCGATCTCTTCATAGGCAAGACCTTCGCCCATAGCCACCGCGCGTCCGTCAAATCCGATACTGCCGCCCGCTTTCAGCGTGTCAGCCAGATACTCCTTAATCGTCGGAACTCCCGGCTCACCCATCTTCATCAACTCCACCGTCGTTCCCGCGATCTGCTCGGCCGCCTGTATGAAATATCTTCCGTCTGTCCACAATCTCGCCTCATCTGCCGTAATGACCGCCGTTCCCGCCGAGCCGGAGAAATTAGTAATATATTTCCTTGCCTTAAAATACTCGCCCACATACTCCGTCTGATGGAAATCCGCAGTCGGAACAATGTAGATATCAATCTTCTTTTCCTTCATCTGCCCGCGCAGATTCTTAAGTCTTTCCTGTATACTCATATCAATGATCTCCTCTTATCCTTTCCGTTTCTCTCTATCTGCCTACGCATCCAGGCTCCAGGGCTGCATCGCGCCGCCTTCCTCCGCCGGGCGGCACATCCTTGCGTATATGTTAAGACACCCTTTCGTCTCTTTGAGCGGCGGGCATACCCACGCCTCTCTTCTCCTTGCGATCTCTTCTTCCGCCACCAGAAGAGAGATCTCGCCGCCATTAATATCCATCACGATCTCATCTCCGTTCTCTACCAGTGCGATCACTCCTCCGTCATAGGCCTCCGGAGATACATGACCCACGATCGCGCCGTAATTGAACCCTGAGAATCTGGCGTCTGAGATCAGTCCCACACTCTTGTGCAGACCCTTGCCGATCAGCGCGTCTATGCTGAGCATCAGCTCCTTCATGCCGGGCGCCCCCTTACATCCTTCATAGCGGATCACGATGATATCCCCGGGTACGATCTCTCCTGCCTGGATCGCCTCAAATGCAGGCCTGTCTCCATCGAACACCTTCGCCTTCCCTTTCAGATATTTCACCTCATCATACACCGCCGTCGGCCGGACGATGGCGCCGTTCGGCGACAGATTCCCTCTTAAGATCTTAAGTCCCGGCTCGTTGAATAACGGTTTCGCAAGGGAATGGATCACCTTGTTCTCCTGGGCCGTCACCTTCGAGAGCATCTCCTTCCAGGTAACCCCGTACATACCCGGCACATCGGTATAAAGCCTGTTCTCCAACTGCTTCATCACATTCATCACACCGCCCGCATAATGGAAATCAACCACCGTATAAGGGCCGCTTGGAACTACTGCATTGATACAGGGGATCTGCTCCGCATACTTCTCAAAATCCGCAAGCGTCATCTTGATCCCAAGCTCATAGGCATAGGATAATAGATGCAGCACGGCGTTGGTCGACCCGGCCACCGCCATATCGAACATAACCGCGTTCATCAGCACTTCCCTGGTGATCAGCTCAGACGGCTTCCGTCCCGCCTTCACAAGCTCCACCGCATATGCTCCTGCCTCCCTCGCCTTCCTGAGCTTCGCATTATCAGACGCAGGGGTCGTCGATGTTCCCGGAAGGACCAGATTCAGAACCTCTCCCAGCATCTGCATGGTATTGGCCGTTCCCATGGACGGGCAGGCCCCGAAAGAAGGACATACACTGTCCTCAAGTCCGAACAATTCCTCCTCTGCCGCACCTGAGAACCGCGCCGTATCCAGATCCGCCTCCACGACCGTCTTCCCGCAGTACTGCCCGGGCTGCATGGAACCGCCCGTCACCACCATAGACGGAATATCAAGCCGCATGGCCGCCAGATAACAGCCGGCGATAATATTATCACAGGACGCCACCATAACAAGCCCGTCGAAATTATGTACCCTTGTAACGAATTCAACGGACATGGCGACGATATCTCTTCCCACCTGTTCGTACTTGAGTTCTTCCGCCCCATTGGCGATATTCCCGCAGGTCGCCGGAATCCCGAATTCTACCGGGACGCCGCCTGCCGCCCAGATCCCATCCTTTACGGCTTCTGTGATCTGGCGCAGATGCGCCGATCCCGGCGAACCGGCCATATATGAATCAGGCACGCCGATATGCGGCTTCCTCCTGATATCCTTATCCGAATATCCTGCCGCTTTCATCATCACACGTCTGTGGGCCGCTTCCGCCCCATTCCAATATTCTGTACTCATAGTTCTCCTCCTGGTAAAGTTTGTCTATCTCTATAATAAATAAAAACGGCAGATAAATAAACTTAAAATAATTTATCTGCCATATAAGTTTTGCTTATAAGATTGTTATTCTGACGGCTGTCTGGATGCCGTCACCCGGTTAAATGCTATCACGAATAGAACACCCTTGACCATCGACGACAGCGTCAATGCCCACCAGATCCCGTTCAGGGCCAGAGGCGTCGCACAGAGAACGACCGCAAGCGGTATCCTGGCTCCGGTAAACACAATACTGATCATACTGCATAGTTTCGTCCTTCCAAGCCCGGACAGCGCGCCCACCGTCATCAGCTCCACACTCATAAAAGCTTCGCTGAGCCCCACGATCCTCATGTAGTCCACCGATATCCCGATCACGTCCGCCTCGTGGAAGAATATCCGTGAGATCGGCCCCGGAAGCAGGACGAAGGCCAGCGTGATCAGAGTTCCCCATATGGCGATCGAAAAGAATGAGATCCTGTATCCCTTCCGTACCCGTTCCATCTGCCCCGCTCCGTAATTCTGCGCGGCAAACGCGTTGATCGCCGCGGCGAATCCATCCGCCGTATTCCAGGAAACCGCTTCTACCTGACCGCCTACACGCTGAACTGCTACGGCTCCCGGCCCAAAGACCGCCACCATCCTTGTCAGCACCATGGAGATCATACAGTACACCGTCCCCTGTATCGCTGTCGGGAAGCCGATCCGGAAGACCCCCCTGTAGAATCTGCCCTCTGTCCGTCTCTGCAGTCTGATACCATGCAGCACATTATCCGTATTATGCTTCTTAACGGCGCCCAGGATCATCACCAGCATCACGATAAACTGTGCCGACACCGTTGCAAGCGCGGCCCCGGTCACCTCCAGCTTCGGAAACGGACCGATCCCAAGGATCAGTACCGGATCCATGATCATATTGATAATAAGCCCGATCAGGTTGGCATAAAGAGGCGTCTTCGAATCCCCCTGCGCCGTATAGATCCCCGTCAGCACGACCGTCATATAAGAAAATATCACGAAACCGCAGGTAATCCTCATATAGTTCTCGGCATAGCGGACCGTCTCTGCATCTCCCAGATGGAACGCCGCCACCAGCCCTTCCGTAAATACCACGCTGACCAGCGCAAATAACGCTCCGAACAGCAAGGTAAGATGGAGAGCCGCACGGGCATACTCTCCGGCCTCATCCTTCCTGCCGCGCCCGAAAGACTGCGCCACATTCACCTGCGCCCCCATCCGCGCAAGCGACGATAGTCCCTGGGAAAGCCACACATACATACCGCCCACACCTACTCCGGCCACTGCTTTGGAACCAAGCAGCCCGATCCACGCCATATCCGTAATACTGTAAACGGTGTTTAAAAAAGACGACGCCATGATCGGCACCGCCAGTGTAACCAGAGACTTAAGGATCGGTCCCTCCGTTAAACACACTTGTCTGTTTCTGCTCATCTCATCACTCTCTCTAAAAATATTGTCTGACCGTAAATCATATTTCCTCTATTCTATCATATGTTTTCGTTGAATTCTACTTGTATTTATCAGAGCTTATCCAAAGATTCCGGAAATCGCCGTATGACAGATATACTCCTCCTGTGAGCGTTCAGGAGGAGTATATCTAATCTGGGGGTAAAATCAATCTAGAGATTTTATACAATCTCTCTGGTATACGTCTTAAGCCATTCCTTCTCCTCTTCATTCAGATAAGGAGAAACCTTCTCATAAACTGTCTTATGATAGGTATTCAATAACTTTTTATCTTCTTCGGACATAATATCCGGATTCACAGCGTCTAAGTCCATCGGAATGTATGTGATCGGCTCAAAATACATGAATTGCCCGTATTCATTCTGTTCGCCCTTGCACACGAGAAGCTCATTTTCAAGCCTCACTCCGTGGGAGCCTTCGATATAGATTCCCGGCTCATCGGTCACGATCATGCCTTCCTCGAAAGCATGTGAATCATCGGCACGGTATCGCCACCGGATTCCCGCAGGACCTTCGTGTATATTCAGAAGGTAGCCTACTCCATGCCCCGTACCATGGTTGAAATT
>CANDQP010000175.1 GCA_947388185.1 uncultured Dorea sp.
AAGTATAATGCAAGGAAAAAGGAAATTAATGCTTTGTTAAAATAGGATATAAAAATATGAGGAATAAAATATTATATATTTGGGAAAGAATATATCCGCATGTGATAGTGATATCATTTGTAATAAACTTAAAAAAAACAGCAATAGAACCAATAAATAGCAACAAAATAGATTCTCTGATTGATGGAATTATAACTTTAGATTCAATCATAATAGGTTTTATGGGTGCAATTATACCTGTAATATTAAGCATGAAAAACGAGTCTAAATTAGTAAAATATGTATTTGATAGAGATAAGGATGGATTGTTTAAAAAATATATATCTGAAACAATTGCTTATGGATTAGCGGATATTTGTATATCTTTATCGGTATATATCAGGGATATATTGATAAATGTGTATATAATGAAATTGATTAAAATCTTATTTGTATATACATTTATTTTATTTATTGTTGCTACATATAGAAGTATGTCTTGTATGCTAAAATTAATTTTTACGCAAGACAGTTTGATAGAGGACAATGTGTCAAACAGATTAGATAATGAAAAAAGTAGCAGGTTATGGGAAGAAAGATCTAAATAAGTTTTATGGACACCTAGCTGGGTGTCTTTTTCATGTATTAAAAAGGATCCATAGCTCAGCAGGCAGAGCATCCGGCCCATAACCGGAAAGTTACTGGTTCGACTCCAGTAGGATCCATTAAAGATTACAGAGAATTGAGAGGTGGTGATATGCCAAGAGCCAGAAGCCCGAAGAGGGACGAGGCATACAAGATGTGGCTTGACTCGGGCGGAAAGAAGAAGTTAAAAGACATTGCTTCTGATCTCGGAGTATCAGAGACCCAGATCAGGAAGTGGAAGAATTTAGATAAATGGAATGGTAACGTTACTAATCAATCGCAAGGTAACGTTACCAAACGCAAAAGGGGCAGGCAACCGGGCAACCACAACGCCACAGGCCCGCCTGGGAATAAGAATGCAGAAAAATACGGTTTCTTCTCGAAGTATCTTCCAGAAGAGACCGTTTCTATTATCCAGGAGATGCCGACAGATCCGTTGGATATCCTATGGCATGAGATTCAGATTGCTTATGCCGCTATTATCCGGGCACAGCAGATCATGTATGTCAAGGATAAAAGCGATAAGACCATTGAGAAGGTGGAAGAGAAGGACGGCAATGTAATCGGGGAGAAGTGGGAAGTACAGCAGGCCTGGGATAAGCATGCGAACTTCCTTAAGGCACAGGCAAGGGCAATGTCGGACCTGCGCGGGAGTATCCGGCAGTATGATGAACTGCTGCACAAGCGTTGGGATCGCGCCACAGATGAACAGAAGGCGCTGGCGGATGCCGGTGCGCAGTTTAGCCAGGAAACGTTATTGGAACTGGCTTCTTTTGTGGAGGATGCGCAGACGGAGATTGACAGGGTGAAGGAGGAGCAGGAGAGTTTGGATGATGATGCTGTTATGCGTCGTGCATTTGGCTTGATAAAGAAAAGGGATGGAGCTGATGTGAATGGACAGCAGGGAATATTGGAAGCACAGGGAGCGGGAGCAGCTGAAGCATAATATTACCGAGGAGACGGAATACCGAAAGTGTATCGGGGAGATCTATGATTATATGATGGACCAGATCCAGAGGGAGATCAATGGATTCTATGTGAAGTATGCGAAGAAGGAAGGGATCACGCTGTCGGAGGCCAGGAAGCGTGTTTCCAAGTTGGATATTGAAGAGTATGGGCGCAAGGCGGCTAAATATGTGAAGGATAAGGATTTCTCTGACACGGCGAATGAGGAGATGCGTCTTTATAATGCCACGATGAAGATTAACCGTCTGGAGATGTTGAAGGCGAAGATCGGACTGGAGTTGGTGGACGGGTTCAATGAATTGCAGAAGTATTTTGACCGGATACTGACGAAGAGGACGCTGGATGAGTTTGAGAGACAGGCGGGAATCCTGGGGGATACGGTGGGGGATCGTGAGAAGGCGGCGCATGCGATCGTGAATGCGTCTTTTCACAATGCTAGTTTTTCTGACCGAATCTGGATGTACCAGGATATGATGAAGGCGGAACTGTCTAAGCTTCTGCAGGTAGGATTGATTCAGGGGAAGCATCCAGGGGTGTTGGCCAGGCATCTCGTGAAGCTGTTTGGAGTACGGAGGTCTGACGCGGAGCGGCTGATGCAGACGGAGCTTGCAAGGGTCCAGACGGAAGCCCAGAAGAGGTCGTTTGAACGGAATGGATATGACTGGTATGAGTTTATTGCGTTGGAGACTGCCTGTAAGATTTGTAAGGCGATCGATGGGAAGCATTTTAAGACAAAGGATATGATGCCTGGGAAGAATGCACCGCCGATGCATCCGAACTGCCGGTGCAGTACTGCGGCCTGGTTGGATGATGAGGAGTATGAACGTTGGATGAATAAAAAAGAAGAAAACAGTAATTTAGAGTTAGATGTGGGAGAGAAGATATATGAAAAAATAGTGGGAATATCGCGACAGAAGAATGATTTTAAAGGTGGGTTGGAAAAAATAACAAATAAGGATGTCAAAATGTTACTTAAACAATCGCTTGATAGAGTGACAATTAGACGAGCAAGCGGACGAAGGTCGAACTATTCAGTAAAAGATAAGGCGGTATATCTTGCAAAGAATGCGACCTCAAATACGCTTGCGCATGAATTATTTCATGAAATTGATGTGACTTATGGATTGACAAAGAATGGAATGCTAAGCGAAGCGGTTCGGTCGGATTATAAAAGATTGACTAATCTTTCAAGGGGTTATGGTAAAAGTATTGAAGAAATGTTATACTCAAAATATCCGGATATGTTCGTAGGAAACGGGATGAAGGTTTGCGAGGAATATAGGTCGGTGTCTGATATTATAAACGGAATGTCAGAGGGAAATATCAATATGGGTTTTTGGCATTCCAAGGATTACTGGATGGGTAGTGGAAAGCTTGAGGCGGAAACATTTGCACAGATAGGGAGAACATTACATGAAAGTAATGAGAGAGTTTTAAAGGTGGTTAGAGAGATTTTTCCGAATTCATATGATGAGATTGTCGGTACATTGGAGAGGATGATAAAATAATGTGGTATGGTAAGAATACTAGGGAACTAGAAGAACTGAATAAACAGTACTGTGAATTATTTGGCGGACCGCCATATGGTCATATGGAATTAGAATATGGGGCAGATGAGTATGATGAATATGTAAGGGATATACAAAAAGCACTTCGAATCAAGAAGCCATTAACTGATTTCGTGGAGTAAAACTATGATAGTAGTTGGTGTATTTTAGGAGAAGGGGTGAATATGGCACAAAATGATATGGAAGTAATCATGTATAAAATTCTAAAATATTTGTATGAATGCATGAAAACGGGGAAAATTGCTGATTTAGCGGAATACGGATGGGAGTCAAAACTTTTCCATATTTCAAAGGCTTATTGGATTTCTATTATATATGAATTGGTCAGCATGGGATTTATCAGAGGTTTTCTTATACATAAGACGAAAGATGGAACTATAATCTCAGAACATGAACCTGTGTCTATTACATATGTTGGAAGAGAATTTTTAAGAGAAAACAGCGGCATGCAGAAAGCAAAGGATTTTGCAGGAGAAGCCTTTGAGGTAATGCTTTCAAGTGTTCTTGGTATTGTAATGTAAGGATATAATGCCACCCATTCTTCGGAGTGGGTGGTATTTTTGTACTCATTTCTAGGAGGGATGTGCATTGATTGAGGTAAGAGTGAGAAAAAAAACGTATTCGGGTATCCGGCCATGCAAGGCATGCGCCGCCAAGACAGGATATTGTCTGTGCCGGTGTGACGGCACTGTGCCAGACTCTTATCAGATCCATTGAGAGTCTGACGGAGGATACAATTAAATACGAGATATCGCCCGGAAGGGCTGATATACAATGCGGGAATCTGTCGGAGAGTTCAAAGACTCTGGTGGATTCCTTTTTCATTGGTGTCTGTATGATTGCTGATGAATTCCCGGATCATGTCCGGGTAGTATGAAAGAAAGAGAGGTAAGAGAAATGTGTAACAAAGCTGTAAAAGCGTTGCTGCGGGAAGCAACGGTGAAGCGTTTCGTTCCTGATAGCAGGCTGCAATTATTTGCGGATGGTGGAGATGGCGACGGTTCAGGAGATGATGGCGGAGACGGATCTGACGGGGATCCTGATGGGAGAGAAGGGGATGGCGATGATGGCGGCAAAGGGCCGGTATCGTTTGATGATTTCCTTGGTCAGAAGGGAAACCAGGCAGAGTTTGACAAGCGTGTGCAGGCAGCTGTAGATGCAGCGGTGGAGCGCGAGCGGGAAGCATGGGAGGCCGCGGCGGATGATAAGGTGTCTGAGGCTGAAAGGCTGGCGAAGATGACCAAAGAGGAGCGAGAGAAATACCTGCAGCAGAAGGAGCGAAGGGCGTTTGAGGCGGAGAAGGCGGCTTTTGAACGGGAGAAGCTTCTGGTTGAGGTCAGGAAGGAATTGCAGGAGCAGACGCTGCCTCTTGTGTTTGCGGAGTCCCTTGTGACTATTGCGGATGCGAAGAAGATCAAGGATGCAATTGTGGATATCAAGAAAGCGTGGGACGCTAAGATCTCGGAGGCGGTGAAGGCGAAAGCCAGACAGTCTACCCCGCAGGAGGGCGACCATGTGATGGATAGCAGGAGAGGGTTGTCTTCTATTAGAAAGATGGCTAATGAAAACAGGATTATTAAGAATTAGGAGAGTGATTGTAATGGGGCAGTTTTTGATGCAGACGTATACGATTGTATTGCCGATTTTGCTGGGATATATCGTGTGGCTGCTGAAGCGGCAGAAGAAAGATCGAGATGCGAATGGCAAGGGTACTATGCTTCTGTTGCGGGTGCAGTTGATCGAGTATCATGACCGTTATATGAAGGAGGGGCATATCCCGTCGTATGCCCTGGAGAATTTCATTGAAATGTATGAAGCGTATCATGATCTGGGCGGGAATGGCATGGTAACGGAGATGTATAAGGAAGTGTTGGAACTGGAGATTAGAAAGTAAAAGAGAGGAAAGGTGGAATAGTATGGATCTTTCATACTTATTTAAATATGTGAACCTGTTGACCCTGGGAATCTGTTTGTGCGTAGGTTTTGCCCTTAAGACGGCATTTGCACGGTTTCCTAACAAATATATCCCGTTGGCAGCGTTAACGATAGGATGTATCATTAATATCCTGATCAGTTTGGAGACCGGGATCAATGAAATAGTCGTGCTTGGCGGGATGATCTCTGGTCTGGCCAGTACGGGATTGTATGAGATGCTGCGGAATCTGTTGGATCGGGATGGGAGTTTACCAGGTATGCCGGATAGAAAATAGAGATTGCCAGAAGAAAGGCAGAATGATAATATAGTAGAGAGATAATCGTGTTACAGGGTGGTAGCCTCCCGTACTTTGAGAAAAGAAGGGAGGTGGTGCAGATGAGTACATACGAAGTTTTAAGCCTGTTATTTTTAGGCGGTTCGTTCCTCGTTGCATTGCTTGCCTACATAGATAGGAACAACAAGCGAA
>CANDQP010000176.1 GCA_947388185.1 uncultured Dorea sp.
GCTTCTTCATGGTATCATTCTCAAGCTCCCGATTCTTTGCCGTGATCTCATCCTCCGCCATTCCTTTTCCGTTATCCTCCACGATTATCCGAAATCCCGTACTTGCCGCACATCCCTCTGTAAGGCAGCGTCCATCCCTGCATTCGTATGTCTCTTCCTTCTCAACAACTATTTTCACATAATTATCCTGTTCCTTCATCCGTATCCCGTGGATAAAATAATTCTCGATCACCGGCTGCAGCACGAACTTAATGATCGGCACCTGCAGATATTCTTCCGGACATTCTACCATGGCCTTAAACTGATTCGGATAACGGAACTCAAGAAGCTCCATATATTTCTTACTGTAGTGAAGTTCCTGCGCCAGTGTGATGATATCCGCCTCCTTGATCTGCGCGCGGAAGGTAACAGCCAGGCTGTAGAGCATCTTCCCGACCTCCCGGTCTCCGTTGCAGATGGCTTTCATACGGATCGCCTCCAGCGTATTATACAAGAAATGCGGATTGATCTGACTCTGCAGCGCCGCCATCTCGGCATCCTTCTGCTCAATCTCAGCCAGATACCGCTTCTTGATATGCTCGTCCAGATTCACGCACATTTCATTAAAATATCCGGCGATCACATCCAGCTCATCTCCGTTCTTATCCGTCGGGATCCGTACATCCAGATTACCGTCCATAACCTTCGTCATTCCCTCCAGGAGACGGTTCAGCCTTCCGGCAAGCTTCTGCAGATGATATTTTACAAATATTTCACCCAATATCATCACCGCGATCCCGACTGCCAAAAGCATCACGGCAACAGACCGGGGCACTGCCGCCGCCCGGTCCTTCTCAAGATAACCGATCACATGGTACTGCCCCTTCCAGGCCTCCTCCACATAGGCATTCAGCATACTCTCCAGCTCGACTTTATTATCAGCCTTCATAATATCGGCGATCTCATGCCCTCCGGAAGACTCATATACCGGCGATCCTGCATCATTGTACACGATCAGCTCCGCACGGGAATAATACTGCCGGATCGTCTCGAACCTCTTACTCTTAAATTCCAGGATCATACACCCCTTAACCTGCATCGTCGCCGGATTCCGGATCTCCTTAAGATAGGCAAAACTGGTTTCTCCTACCAGATCCACGGCTTCAAGCCGGCGCTTGAATTCATCATCGCCGGCTCTCCTGTAGCTCTTCCCATCCCTTGTGTATTCTGTTATCTCATCCCGCTCATAGCTGTACAGCGTAATATGATCCAAGCTTGTGTATGCCTGTAATGCATCCAGGAAAAATTTCTCGATGCCTTTGTATTCGCTGAGCTTGTTCTCAATATAAGTATCCAGGCGGTACTTCTGATAGACGGCAGGCTCGTCCGTCATATAGTGCAGCACATCATTAAGCTCCATACTCGACTTGTACAGATCCTCGTGAATATATTCCGCTGTGTCCGAAGTATCCTCAAGATACATAACCGCCGACTCACTCATCATCTCCGTGTAGCTTAAGCTCTGTTCAAGGACACGGTTCCTGGTACTGTTGAAGAAGTAGATGACCAGCGCGGATATGACACATAACAAAATGAGCGTATAGATATAGAACAGTTTATTATATAATTGCTTTGAACTCTTAACCTCCATTGTCAGCGCCCTTCCACACTATCTTTCCTCAAGCTGCCTCATCACACTCTGATTCATGAACATTACCAGGAATCCGTACACACTTCCCATGAACAGCACCGTTGTCCCCGCCGATATCTCGAACGCCGCGAGGACAACGCCAAGCGCCACGATATTCCCAAGAGTAAATACCGGCTTCGCCACCAGAAGAGTCACCGCAGTCCGCGCAATCTGCAGATTGCTCATCTCATAACGGCTGATCAGCAGATAGAGATTCGGTGTGACAAGGACCGCCGCCGCGAATAATATGATAAATAATATGGCAAGCGGCAGGATCCTTATCTGCACGGAAAAGAATTCTATGTTCGTCCAGCACACCAGGATCACCAATAACTGTCCCGCACCAAGCTCCGCCTTCTGCCAGAGGTCCGAAAAATACCCTTTCCTATAATCCCTGAGCGCACGCCCTTCTGTTCCGTGAATCAGACGGTTCATCGCATACATCACGGCTGACAGCGCCGGCGCCATCGGCAGCAGACACAGGAGGAACAGAGGAAGGCACTCCCGGATCTGGCCTGCCCCTACGAACAGCAGGAACAGCAGCACCGGAATATTGGAAATGATGAACAACAGATTCACCGTGAAGAAGTAGCAGATCTTCTCGCAGAATCCCAATACCTTCTCAATGTTAAATAATTCTCCCATATCACCGGCTCCTTATACTTTCATCAATATCGTCTTGATCTCATATGCATGCAGGCTCATGCTGATCTCACCCTGTGTGAATTCCGTGACCGGACGTTCCCTTAAGTCGCATTCCGCCCATTCCTGACAGGCAAATCCAGGCTTCACCGTCACATCCTGCCTCGAGCCCGCGAACTCATGGAAACGGATCACAATGTATTTCCCGTCTTCTGATTTCTTCACCGCATCCAGCTCAATCTGTGCATTGCTAAAAGCTATAAAACTGTCATAAGGCAGTACGCTCTTGCCCTTAACGGCCTGCATCGGTTCATTTAACGCGAACGCTTCCTGAACCACCATTCCTTCCACGAAGTCCCCCTTATGAGGAAGCAGCGCATAGGTAAATGTATGGGTTCCCTGATCCTGCAGATGATCCGGATGGGTTCCTGCTCTCAACAGAGAGATCCGCAGCACGTTATCCTTGATGTCATGGCCGTACTTGCAGTCGTTCAGGATGCTTACTCCATAGTTCCGCTCCGACAGATCCGCCCAGCGATGGGCTACCGTCTCGAACTTCGCCTGATCCCAGCTTGTATTCCAGTGGTTCGGACGCCGCACATTGCCGTACTGTACGTCATAGGTTCCATAGGTCGAACGGACATCCACCGGGAATGCAGCCTTCAGAAGCTGATGCTGGTCATGAAGTTCCACCTCTGTGCCAAAGTCGATCCTCCGGTCATTGCTGTAGAGAATCATATCCTGACTGATCTTAGAGCATGCATCTGTCCCATGAGCCCCGGCCGCCCTCTGATAAGGTGCAAAATTCCATTCCATATGTACCTTCATGCAGACCGGTCCTGTCTCCGTAACCTGAAACGCTGTAAGATCTGTGATCTCCCGCATCTTCTCCTGATAAAAGATATCTATATCCCATGCCTCAAAATCCAACGGCTTGTCTTCGAATACCTGGAGTACATTGGCACGCTCTCCCGCCGGCACCACCTCACGCCTGTAAGTCTTATCGTACAGCCTCGTAATCTGTCCATACTGATTCAGAGCTATATGGTAGAACGGCGTCTCGATCTGTCTGCCATCCACATGAAATGGGAAATCTGCCTCCGTCACAGGAACAGCCTCCGCTCCTTCTTCAAAGGTGATCAGCTTCATTCCCATCGCCGGAACCGCCTTCATCTCGACATAAGTCCCGCCCTGTCCCTTCTGGGCCGTCAATTCATTGCCTTCCTGATCTCTGAAGATTCCGTCTCTATTCTCCGGGATCACGACTATCTGGTCAGACGTCCACCCGGATGCATTGATCACCGTATATGTATCGTCCTTCTGTTCAAATACATTTTCATAGGCTTCCTGCTCCACTTCACGGGCAATCCCTTCGATATAAGCATAATCCTTCCTGGAATCTTCATATACCTCATGGATGGAAGAACCCGGGATAATATCATGGAACTGGTCTGTCAGGATGTGCTTCCACCCCCTGGTCAGCGCCTCCTGCTTCGCATCCGCAAGCTTCCCCGTAAGCAGCGCCTCCATCACCGTCAGCCACTCTGCTCTGCGGTAGAGAAGTTCCATCTTACGATTCATGCGCTTGTTATACGCCTGGCTTGTGTAAGTGCCGCGGTGGTATTCCAGATACAGCTCCCCGTCCCAGGTATGTACATAGCTGTCCGTGTGCTCTACCGTATCATGAAGCTTACGGAAATATTCGCCTGCAGCGGACATCTTCACATGGGGCAGTCCCGGAATCTTGTCAAGCCTTCTTCTGCACTCCAGCATATCACGGTTCACACCGCCGCCCCCGTCCCCATATCCGAAGGAGATCAAAAGATCCTTATTCATCTGCTTATCGCGGTAGGCGTCCCACACCCCCTTGACCGTTCTTGGCAGCAGGCTGCCGTTATAGGTGTAGAACCAGGAATCCCGCTCCCTCCACGGCTCTGGTGTCGTGATAAAATGAGTCAGGACTTCACTGCCGTCGATCCCTTTCCACTTAAATGTATCGTGCGGCATACGGTTATACTGGTTCCAACTGATCTTCGTGGTCATAAAGGTATTGATTCCCGCCTTTTTCAGGATCTGAGGCAGCGCCCAGGAATAACCGAACACATCCGGAAGCCAGAGGAATTCCACGTCTTTGCCGAACTCATCCTTGATAAACTTACTGCCGATCAAGATCTGCCTTGTCAGGGATTCTCCGCTCGTCAGGTTGCAGTCGGCCTCCACCCACATAGCGCCGTCCGCCTCCCAGCGTCCTTCCTGTACCCTCTTCTTGATATTTGCGTAGATATCCGGGAACTCTTCTTTCATGTATTCATATAGCTGCGGCTGTGTCTGCAGGAAGATATATTCCGGGAACAGCTCCATCAGCCGAAATACGGTTGAGAACGAACGGGAGCACTTCTCCCTCGTATGCTTCAGCCGCCACAACCAGGCAACGTCAATATGGGTGTGCCCCACACAGTAGACATTGATGAGGGAGTTCTTATCCATAGAATCAATTCTCTCGTTCAGCATCTCGTCCGCCCGGTATACAGATTCATAGAATTCTTCACTCCCCGGATACGTCCAGTCGATCAGGCGGCACGCGCCGTCAAGCGCCCCCCGAAGTTCATGCTGCACCGGATCTGAGCTGTCCAGTTCTTCCAATGCCTGCCGTACCATGGACGCCATATAGTAGAAGTCGTCCACCTTCTCATCCAGCCACGCAAGGTCTGCCCTCGCGATCCGATGCTCCTGATCCTTAGGGATTCCGCCGCCCTCTAACCCCGACCATAAGCGGAAGGTCACATCTACGTCCGTTCCGCAGAGGGCTTCATCGAAGAACAGCTCCTTGTGGTTCACATCCACCCCCTGATACATCTGTCCGTTCACATAGGCCATGGACTCAAACCCGGAGTTATTGCCTCCGCCGGTATTGCCGAAGTCGAATACTCCGACCACTCTCTTCCCTCTCCACTTGTCCGGGATCGAGATCTCCTTGTGGAGCCAGAGGAAACGGTCGCGGCCCTTCCATGTATCCCCGGTCTCCATGGTATACCACTCTTCCCCGCCAAAATCCGTTGGAAGCTTGGGAGATACCACCCCCTGCGTCTCTTCTGCCGCCGCAAAGCTCCTAAGCTCGATAATATCTCTGTATCTGTACTGCTCCAGTTCAGCGATACGTCTCTCTAATTTCCTGTCTGTCAAAAACATAGCGTCCTCCTTGAAATCCATATTGATTCTTATATTAATTTTATTATGTGAA
>CANDQP010000177.1 GCA_947388185.1 uncultured Dorea sp.
GAATCCATTGCTGATGCTGAATGATATGGAGAAGATGACATTGCCTCTCGGCCTTGTGATCTTTGACAGCCAGAGGACTTCGGATCTGTCTGCGACGATGGCGGCGGCATCTATGATCATGATTCCGATGATCGTGATCTTCCTGATCTTCCAGAAGCAGTTCATCAAGGGAATGACAATGAGCGGGATCAAGTAGGGAGAGCACAAGTGAAAAAGATAAGAGAGGTAGAGAGAAATATGTTCAAAGAAAAAGAGATTAAATATGAGATGAAGCTTCTGAGTTCCCTGGCGAAGGTATTCCAGGATGAAACGCCGGTCTATCAGCCGGAGTGCTTAAAACTCAGCGCTCTGTGGGGGGAGACGGTGTCTTTCCAGGCGGCATATACCGGGGACTTCTTCATGCGCGAGCGTCTGGATGTCAGGGTAGTATCGCCGATCGAAAGCCGGGTCCGGGTTAGGACAGTCGAGCAGGTGCCGGTGGGGCGTGCGACGAACCGTATCGTGGATGATAATTATCTGAAGACCACCTCCGGCCTGTATCCGGATCTTCTGCGGGAGTTGAAGGACGGGAAAGCGATCGTGTGTTCCAACCAGTGGCGGAGTCTCTGGATCGACGTGGATGTGACGGATGAGATCAAGGCCGGGGATTATGAGATCGAGATCCAGTTGGTGAAGGAGGGCGGGCCGGTATGCTCTGCGGTGATGAAGCTTACGGTGATCGGTGCAGCATTGCCGAAGCTTTCGATCATGCATACGGAGTGGATGCATGCGGACTGTCTGGCAGATTATTACCGGGTGGAGGTATTTTCTGAAGAGCACTGGAAGCTTCTTGCGAATTATTTCCATGAATATGTGGAGAGAGGCTGTAATATGATGCTGACCCCGCTCTTTACCTCTCCGCTTGATACGGCGGTGGGTCTGGAACGGACGACGACGCAGTTGATCGATGTGGAAGTGAAGGACGGAGCGTATGCCTTTGGGTTCGACAAGCTGAAACGCTGGGTCGACCTGTGCAGATCCTGCGGTATCGAGTATTTTGAGATGTCGCATCTGTTCTCCCAGTGGGGGGCGAAGTATGCGCCGAAGGTGGTGGCGACGGTAGACGGCAGGGAAGAGAAGATCTTCGGGTGGCACACGCCTGCGGTGGGAGAGTACACGAAGTTCCTTCACAGCTTCCTGCCGCAGCTTACCGGAAAGCTGCGTGAGTGGGGAGTCGCAGAGGTGACCTACTTCCATATCTCTGACGAGCCAAGGGAGGAGCACCTGGAGAGCTTCAGGGCGGCGAAAGAATCGTTAGGGGATCTGTTAGAAGGCTTCCATACCTTTGATGCGCTCTCAAGCTATGAGTTCTACCGGCACGGACTGATCGACAAGCCGATCCCGGGAAATAATGAGATCGAAGAGTTCCTTGCGCATGGACTCACGGATATGTGGACTTATTATTGTACGGGGCAATTCTATGAGGTGAGCAACCGGTTCATGTCTATGCCGTCGGCGCGGAACCGTATCTATGGGGTACAGCTGTTCAAATATGATATCGCGGGGATCCTGCACTGGGGGTATAATTTCTACAACAGCCAGTTCTCAATCGAGCATATCAATCCTTACGAGGTGACGGACGCGGACAATGCATTCCCGTCCGGCGACCCGTTCCTGGTGTATCCGGGAGCGGACGGGTATCCGGAAGAGTCGATCCGTATGATGGTACACTATGAGGCGCTTACGGATTTGAGGGCGCTTAGGCTGCTGGAATCACTGACGGATAAGGAGTATGTGATGGAGCTGGTTGAGGGTGAGCTTGCCGAGCCGTTGACATTTAAGCGATATCCGAAATCGGATATGTATCTGATCACGTTGAGGAACCGGGTGAACCGGGAGATCGCACGGAGGATGAGCGGGGCGGATGAAAGTTGAAACGCCTGATCGCCGCACTGCGGGGCAGGAATGACATGATGAAGGAGAAGGATATGTCTGAGACGAAGATTGTGAAAACTACATGCTCCACTTGCGGGCCGTGCTGTGAAGTGGATGCGTATGTGAAGGACGGAAAGCTCATTTCCGTAGAAGGATCGCGCAACACGCCCATGCAGTCCGGCGGATTGTGTGCCAAGGGAGTTGCAGCGACACAATATGTATATAATAAAGAACGGATCTTGTATCCGATGAAACGTATTGGCAGGAAAGGCGAAGGGAAGTTTGAGCGGATCTCGTGGGATGAGGCTTATGAGATGATAGCCGAAGAGCTCCTTCGGATCCGCGGCGAGTATGGGGCGAGATCTGCAGTATTTTACGCAGGCTATGCCAAATGGTACCGTCCTGCCCTTCTGCGGCTTGCCAATGCTTATGGATCGCCGAATTTCTGCACGGAGTCCAGTACCTGTTTCCAGGCGGTCGCCCTTGCCTGGCGTTCGGTATACGGGAACAGGATCTGCGGACCCGATCTTAAGAATGCGAAGACGCTGATGCTCTGGAGTTCGAACCTGTACCATAGCAACACACCTATGAGTAAGGCGTTTCAGGGATTTAAGAAGCGCGGCGGCAAGGTGATCGATGTGGATCCACGCCGTTCAGTGACGGCCCACGACGCGGACATTCATCTTCAATTGATCCCGGGAACGGACGGCGCTCTGGCGTTGTCCATGGCGCAGGTGATCATAGAGGAGGATCTGTACGACAAGGAATTCGTGGACCAATATGTCTATGGATTTGAGGAGTACCGGGAGTATGTACAGCGATTCACTCCCGAGAAGGCAGAGAAGATCACGGGTGTTCCAAAAGAGCTGATCCGGGAAGCGGCGCGGACCTATGCCGGAAACGGTCCGGCAGGCCTGATGTTCTCCGCTTCGCCTGTGGTACACCACATCAACGGAGTACAGAATTACCGTGCGGTCTTCTCATTGATCGCACTCACCGGCAATTATGATGTGGAGGGCGGCAACCGGACGCAGCCGGGACCATTTTCCCCGGCAAATGAATTCGGACAGATCAGGCGTTTTGACGGGGAGGAAGCCATCGGTCAGAAGGAATTCCCGGTATGGTTCGACCTGTCCTGCGACGAGGCGCAGTGCACCCTGCTTGCGGATTACATATCCAACGGGAAGCCGTATCCCATCAAGGCATTATTTGCCATGGGACTGAACCATCGTATGTGGCCGCAGCCGGAATATCTTAAGAAGTCGCTTGAGAAGTTGGAATTCTATGTCAATGCAGAGCTGTTCATGTCAGAATCATCCAGGGCGGCAGACCTGATCCTCCCGGCATGTACGTCCTATGAGAGGGAGCAGGTACACGCCGGAATGGGCGGCAGGTTCTTCTTCTCGAATCAGGCGATCGAGCCGGTAGGAGAGAGCCGCAATGACATCGAGATCATTATGGAAGTATATCGAAGGATGAGGCTTAGGGATGATACGATATGTGACGAAGTGTTAGCCGGCGGATACGAGGCTTATATGGAGCATATCCTTGAGCCGTCCGGACTTACGCTTCAGGAACTGAAGAGTCACCCGGAGGGGACGCTGGGAAAGAAGTTATATCCGCCTGCGGTGAAGACATACGAGAACGAGTCGTTTCACACGCCGTCCGGCAAGGTAGAGTTTAAATCTCTTGTGTTGGAGCGTTATAAGGACAGCCATGGGTATGAAGGGCTGCCGGTGTATCATGATTTCCGGGACAATGAGGCAGTTGACAGGAAGCAGTATCCGCTGGTCTTAAATACAGGAAGCAGGAAACCGCAGTTATTTCACTCCAGACTTTATCGGATGCCCTGGCTTAATAATATAGAAGCCGTGCCGATGGTGGAGATCCATCCGGAAGACGGCAGGGCTTTTGGTGTTACAGATGGGGAAAATGTCAGAGTGGTATCGCCTTCCGGGGAAATTACAGGGACTGTTGTCTATAATATCCAGGGAAAACCTGGTGTTGTATATATTTATCATGGCTGCGCGAAGGGAGATGCCAATGAGCTGATTGGGAAGGATTATCTGGATCCGATCTCTGGGTTCCCGGGATTCAAGGGGTATTTCTGCCGGGTGGAGAGGGCAGAGAATGCAGAAAGTGATTTTCATGGCGGTCTGAGATAGAGGATGGATAATAGGATGAAGTTAAGATTTGATGAGGAAAAATGTGTAGGGTGCTACGCCTGTTATACGGCATGTATTGCGGCGCATCACTCTCCGGAAGAAGAGGATGCGAAAAGCCGCAGAATCATTCGGAAAGTGGTGAAGGAAGATTTCCAGAAGAATATCTGCGAGGGATGCATACATTGCGGTTTGTGTATGAAGAAGTGCCCCCAGGGGGCTGTTTACCGGGAAGAAGAATATGGGTTGATTCTGGTGGATAAGGAAAAATGCAGCGGATGCAGAGTATGTCAGACGGTCTGTCCAAAGGGCGTGATCCATTATGATGCAGACGGGAAGATGGAGAAATGCGACGGATGTATCGAACGCCTGCGTGAAGGCAGAGAGCCGGCTTGCGTACGGGCGTGCTGTGTGGGAGCTGTTGAACAACAATGAAAGTGCAATTGATCTATCTGGCGGCTGGGAACAGCCGCCGCTTTGGTGCGAATAAGTTATTATATGAATTAGAAGGAAGGCCGCTTTATCTGCATCTTCTGGAACGTCTGATCCGTATCTGTAAACGTCACGCATCCTGGAGGATTCTGGTGGTGACACAGTATGATGAGATATATGATCAGACTGCCGGGATGGAAGCGCTTGGAATGCCTGTGCACCCGGTATTTTCGCCGGACAGCAGGAAAGGAGCAGCTTATTCCGTCCGGGCCGGAGTGGAGGCTGCGTCAGACGATACGGAAGGGTATGCGTTCTTCGTGGGGGATCAGCCGTATCTGTCGGAGAGCAGCGCGGAAGGATTCTTAGAAGAGATGGAGCGAAGAGCGGCTGTGCTTGGAAGTGTGAAGTGCAGGGAGCGTCAGGGGAATCCGGCCTGGTTCTTAAGTCAATACCGCAGGGAGTTACTGGAGCTTACCGGTGACGGCGGAGGAAGGAAAATTTTAAAACGCCACCCGGAACAGGTGACGTTCTATGAGATCAGGGATGAGAGGGAATTAGAGGATATTGACGAACCAACAAGTTACTGAGCATTATTCCCGCGAGCAACGAGCCAAGCGGGCATGCTTGCATGCGCATTTGGCGACTGCTCTTCATCACACTTTATATTCTAAGAAGAAGCATCTCTTTTTCATTCTCGACTTTTAACGCTTCGTCAAGCTTACGGCTCAAGTCCAGATGTCCTTCTGTTATGATCTTGATACCGTGATTGGTTTCGTTTTCTGATGTAAGCTCTAACATCTGCGGAAACTCAAGTCGAAAATGTCTTGACAAAAGCAGTCTTAGTCCATATAATAAAATAACATACCAACAAAGGAAGACAGTCTGCAGCCAGTGTTACAGCATAAACTCAGGGCTTGTACTGGTTTCGACGGGGGTCTGGAAGTTGGAGAAGCCATCCGTAGCGGGACACTACGTTAAAAGTTCCAATTAAATATAAACGCAGACAATAGAGAATTAGCGTACGCTGC
>CANDQP010000178.1 GCA_947388185.1 uncultured Dorea sp.
TGCTTCACCAACTCTTCCCAGAGCACCGGCCCGTGCCAGTTGAGTGCCATGTCCTTCATTCCCTTCATAATTCTCCATAGGCGTATGGAAATGCCCCGGAGAGATCGAAACGACCCGAATACCTTTACGCCCATATTGAAGTGCCATACGTTTTGAGTACCAGATACAGAACTGCTTAGATAACGCATATGCCATGCCTGTTCTATGTTCCTCTGGCGCCTTCTCAAAGAGTTTTAAAAACCCTGCTTTGAATGCATCTATGTCAGTAAACACCATTGGATAGAAATCATAAACCGTAAACGGCGACATATAGGCCGACATAGAAGACACATTCAGAATACATCCCTCTTCTCCCATCAACGGGGCAAATGCCTGATCCACATAGACAGTTCCCAACGCATCGATCTCCAGAATACTTACATAATCTGTCATCTGAGGCGAAACACCCGCACTGTGAATGACAGCCTGTATTTTCCCCTGATCCGCCGCGTAAGATGCAGCCTTCTTCATACTTTCGGGATCAGATACATCTCCGGCATAAGCCTCCGCACTGATATCCAGAGATTTTAACTCTGCGGCTGCCCCTTCTAATTTAGACGCCGTTCTTCCTATCAGGATAATATGTTTACCTGTTTTTCCAACTTCTTTTGCAGCGGCAAGCCCCATGCCGCTGCCGCCTCCGGTAATTATGCATATTTCTTTCATTGCAATACTCCTTTTCTTTTTAAAGCTTCCTTGCCACCATATTCGCTGCAATAATAGCATCTTTGATCATCCCCGCTTTATCGCAGTCTCCGATCTTAATCACAGCTGGCGTGATTTCCCTTAATTTTTCGAACATCTCATCATTCTTCTTACGTCCGCCGGAAACGATCAAAACGTCATATGGCATGGTCTTGTGAATGCCATTATGATAAAAATGTACTCCTTCTCTGCTGACACCTTCCAGCTTCGCATGTGTATATACAACCGGATTAGAAACTCTCCTGCTCCCCTCACTGGCACGAATATAATTCACATCTGTCAGTTTCCTCCGCAAATACATCTCCCTTTCACGTGTTACCCATGCTTCTGCCCCGATACCCTTATCACTGCCTGCTCCCAACAGTGCAACGTCACATCCCTGATCAGCCAAATCCAAAGCAAATTCTGCCGCAAAAAACCCATGAATCACTACTTTTTTATGCCACTGGTCCAGAGACCGAAATTCTCTCTTACGTTTTAAAGCCGTCATATGATCCATGACCATAAGGCCGTCTTTTACACAATCCGGCAAAGGCATATCAAATCCCGTGGCAAGCAGGATGATCTCAGGCGCAAATTCCCTCACTCGTTCTATAGTCGCTTCATAGCAGCAGCGGACTTCAACGCCTGTCTGTGCCAATTCACGTACCTGGTAATCTATAAGATTCTGGAATTCACTGGTCAACGGCGTTGTTGCCAACAGCCCCACATTACCTCCAAGTCTGCCTTCCCGCTCCCAGAGGGTGACTCTGTGTCCCTTTTCCGCTGCAACACGTGCCGCCTCCATCCCGGCAACACCGCCCCCAATAACCAAAACCTTTTTGGGAACCGCTGCAGCACTGTTATCTAACGGAGGCACACCCGGCAGCGCAGCAAACCTTTCTTTGAAGTTCACTGTACAGGGCATACATCCCGGCTGCAGGCAGGCAATACATTGTCTGGTAGTATGGTCATCGCCGTCTCTCAGATAATTGCGCACCACCTCACTGTCTGCAAATATCTGGCGTCCCATATACATAATATCTACATAATCTTCCTCTACATACTTTGCCGCCATCTCCATCGAGGTGATACGGCTTGCTCCTATAATCGGTAATTTTGATACTTTCTTTATCTGACCGTGAAGCGGCATCCAGCAAGCCCGCGGATAATACATGGGTGGCAGAGGACCCTCTGTCGTATAGCTTGGCCCTCCCTGGGACAGATCAATCGCATCCACTCCGATATCTTCTAAGAGCGGGACTACATATGTACATACATCTTCAATAGTGTTCCCCAGAGTACCTTTCAGATCATCACAATTGATCCGAATAAAGATCGGGTAATCCCTCCCTACCAATTCCCGCATTCTTTCTACCGTCTTGCGGACAATATGAAAATTACGTTCCAGGTCACCTCCATATTCATCATCTCTATGATTAAAGAATGGATCCAGAGCATTTGCATATAACAGGCCTGTACTATGCGCAGCATGAATTTCAACACAGTCAAGGCCAGCCTCCTTGGCCCGGCGTCCACACTGGGCAACCGCTTCACACAAATCATCCAATTCATCTTTTGTCCAGATCTTTTGATCTGGTATTGTTTCTTCTCCCCCAAAAGTATGCATTCTATATTTTTCATACTCCGGAATCTGTTCAGAAACAGAATTCTGTGCCTGCGGACCCATCTCCCCCAACTGTACTCCTAAGCAGCAGCCAAAAGAATGTGCATAATCAGCTAGACGTTTCCAGCCCGGAATATAAGAATCATCAGCCAGGCTTGCTGTACTTACAGAAGGTTTTGCCTTTTCTGTCTTCTCGTTATCATATCCGATCAGCCCGCTTTTAGCAGGTACACATCGAATGATACCACACATCAAAAGTCCAATGTCACTGGAAACCAGGCTATGTACATTCTTAATTGATTCATCACAGATGTATCCGTCTCCGTCTCCCATTGGAATGCATCCGAAGGGTGCGTTCGCGAGACGGTTCTTCATCGTCATGCTTTTTATTGTAATTGGCTGAAATATCTTCAGATCTTGTCTTTTCATATATTCTATCATCCCTTTCTCCGTGCCAACCGGCTATTCGATACACCATCCTGCATAAAATCCCTGATGAACCGCCTCGCCGACCTGACCGATCACTCTGCAGTCCCCTATTGTCTGAGCACATACATATTTATCCAGAATCTTTTCTGCTACTTCACTGTTCGGCCTCGTCCCCATGGCAACAATGATGGTATCGGCTTCAAGTGTTTTTTCGCCATCCTTACTTTCAACAATAGCTCCTTTATCATTGAATTCCTTCACTTTGGTACCTGTCATAACTGTTATTTTCTCTTCCTGGATCCTGCGCAGAACACTAAAACGATTATCTAAAGTACCCGTAGGATACAATTTATCTAACATCTCTACAATAGTAACCTCTTTTCCCTCCATTGCCAGTTCAATTGCACAGTCACATCCCGAAGGACCGCCGCCCGCTACTATAACCTTCGTACCAATACGGGCCTGATCTCCTGTATGCGCATCTATAACTTCTAATACCTTCGTACCATTCACTCCTTTGATCGGAGGTACGAAACCATGCGCACCGGTTGCTACGATTATCTTATAAGCATCTTTCAACTCTTCCGAATCTGCAGTTATCTCCTTGCCATATTCTACCTTTACGCCCAATTTGTCTAACTGTACTTTGTAATAATCTACCAACATAGCAAGACGGCCTTTGAAAACCGGTACAGATGCAGCAAGCAGCTGACCTCCAAGTTTGTCCGTCTTCTCATAGACAATCACTTCATGACCTTTCATAGCTGCTACTCTGGCAGCCTCCATTCCGCCGACACCTCCGCCGACAACCACTACCTTTCTGGACTTTTTAGCTTTTGCAATCCGTCCGTATATCGTCTCCTTCAGTACTGCAGGATTCACGGAACAGCTGCTGTCCCTGGCCGTTCCCGAGGCAGACAGGCAGAATCTGTTGCATTTGATGCAGGGGCGAATGTCTTCACGCCTTCCTTCCTGCAATTTTCCAGCAAATTCCGGATCAGCGAGCAGCCCGCGCCCGATCACTATAAAATCCGCTTTCCCCTCTTCAACTGCCTGCTTCGCAGTTTCCGGTGTAAATGCCCCGGCTACCATAACCGGCTTCTTGGTTATAGATTTTGCATAGGCAGCTGAAATATCCATGAGACAGCCGTCCGGCATATAACAGGTTGGGAATACCCACTCATAAGCATCATAGCATCCCCAGTCTACATCAAAAGCATCAATACCCAGATGATCCAGATACCTGATTATCTCTGCAGACTCTTCCCTTGTACGTCCTCCCGCAATCCCATGTTCAATTACCATACGGAATGCGATCGGATAATCGGATCCAACAGCAGCACGGCACGCCTGATAGATCTCTGTAACAAAACGCATCTTGTTTTCAAAGGTCTGTGCACCATATTCATCCTCTCGTTTATTCCACAATGGTGTCATAAACTGATCCAGAAGATATCCCACATGGCCATGAATCTCTATCGCGTCCACCCCAGCTCTTTTACAGGCAGCTGCTGCTGCGCCAAATGCCTGGACGATAGCATGTATTTCCTCTGCGGTAAGAGGACGGGTCATAGATGAAGGATCAAAAAAACATGCGTTTTCTGAAGAAGATACATTCTGCACTCCCGGAACCATCATTGCATTTCGTCCCAATCCACAGGAGAGCTGTACCATCACGGCAGTTCCATAACCATGAACACGATCACATAATCTTGTCCACCCCATCTCCTGCAATGGCGTGCCGATCCCATACCGGCTCATGGTAAATGGATCGGTCTTATTCGTCACAATCTGAAATCCCAGATTCAACATTCCAGTGCCGCCTCTGGCGCGCTCTGCATAATATTCCACATCTTTTTCCTCAATACAGCCAGACATCACATCAATCCCGATCCCCATCGGCGCCATGACAAATCTGTTTTTAACACCAAGCTTTCCAATATAAGCTCTCTCCAATAGTTTATTATAACTATTCTCCACAATTGATCATCCTTTCTTTTCTGGTTTTCCGTTTTCAACGAATCATGAAAGGTTATTTTCATGATTGTTGAAAATATTTGTTATCAAGGTTCAGTCCTTAGCTACGAGCTTTATTTTCGCAGCAATGTACATTTCCTATAAATATTTTATTATTATTTGGACTCAAAATTATATAGACAAACTACAAAACTGTACTCCTTAACTTTGTTCAAATGCAAAAAATGAGACAGAAATCTTACTTTCTGTCTCATAATCATAAATTTAAATTATTCTGTTCATTCTACCAATACCTGACAAATCCCTGGGCACGCACCGGACTGATCATAATGTTCGTTCCGGTCTGCTGCGCCTCGATCATCTGGCCGTTACCAATATAGATTCCCACATGTCCTGGCTTCCAGCAGATATCTCCCGGTTCCGGATTAGATACCTTCGTGCCGCCGGCATACTGTGACTCAGAATAGTGCGGCAGGGAAATCCCCGCTACAGAATGACAATACTGCACCAGTCCTGAACAGTCAAGTCCTACTCCCGGTGTGGAGCCGCCCCATACATACGGAACTCCTAACTGGCTGTATGCGGCATTCACGATCGCCTGAGCCGTAGCTGTGTTCCCTTTGCTTACAGAACCGCCGGATGTACCGGATGTCGTACCGCCGGAACTTGGTGTGCTGGACGGTGTCGGAGACGATCCCGGATTGTTGGTGCTCTCCGGATTAGATGCAGGACGGTTCGTAC
>CANDQP010000179.1 GCA_947388185.1 uncultured Dorea sp.
CCATCAGCAAGTACACGGTTACGGGGATGCTGATCGCGGGTTTCTTATTCACGGTCGTGCCCCAGTCCTTCGTGCAGGATTATCTTGGGAATCCGGGCATGATATCCCTTCTTGGGATCACGGTGGTTGCAGGACTTATGTATGTCTGTGCGGTGGGCCATATCCCTTTTATCGCGGCGCTGGTTGCCAGCGGGGCGGCGCCCGGAGTCGCCATCACATTCCTGATGGCAGGAGCCGGGACGAATATCCCGGAATTATTGACGATCACAAAGACCATCGGGAAGAAGGCTATGATGATGTATTTTGCCATGGTAGTCGGAATCTCCAATCTGGTGGGTTGGATCACGAACAAATTACTGATGCCGGGATTTGTTCCGGTGCTGGATTTTGACAGGACGTCGAATACCATCGCGCATGCGAACAAGCTTATGGTTACCATACCTGAGTGGGGAGAGTGGATCTGCAGCCTGGTCCTGATCGCATATGCTCTGTATTCTCTGTGGAAATATATCAGATCCGGACTGGTGCATTCCAGAATGAAGGAAGCGTAAGCAGATGGAGCACGGCAGGAAGATTGCGGTCTTTATAGCAGGCCTGATACTTGTTGGTACACTTGTGGCAGTATTTTTCCCAAAAGAGGAGCGGCGGAATAAGGATGCGCCTCTGCGGGTCGGGGCAGGAGCGGATATCTCAGGAGTCCTGATGGAAGCGGCGGTGGAGGAATTCGGCAGGGTATGCGAGGTTACGGAGGATTATGAGAGTTCGTCATTTCAGGACTGCTGAAGTAATCTTGCTCAGTGGGCACTGAGTGCGGAGGAGATCAATGTGGCGTTCTACTGCAGCCATATCGCTATGCATACCATAGAGGAGAATGAGAATGTCATGATCTACGGCCCGGTCATCATGAACGCGGAAGTCCTGTGTTATAAGGGTGACCTGGCGGATGTGAGAACTGTCGGTATCAGTCAGGGAAGGCAGAATGAGAAGGAGCAGGCGGGGAAGACCTATCCACAGATCGAAGAATTTCAGGAGATCACCCAGAAGGGGATCCTGTATTCACTGGAGAACGGGCAGGTGGACGGAGTAGTCCAGGATATGTCGAAGGCGGCGAATGTACCGGATTATCTGTGTGCGCCTATTTCGGAGACGGACTATATATCTTATGTGCTGGTTGTGGATAAGAAGTTTGTGGAGACGGAAGAATTTGGAGAATTTATAGAGAATTATAATCGCGCGGCCGAGAGTCTGAATGATCCGGAGGTTCTTGCCGGGAAGCTTGGGGTGGAAGAGGACTGGCTTAAGGATAAGAAGATACGGTTTCTGACACTGGGGCAGCCATAGATGAATAGAGATAGAAAGAGAGAGGATTAAGGAATGTCCATATCTGTAGAAGGGATAACGAAGGTATTTAAAGGAAGGAAGAAGGGGGATCCGGAAAATGTGGTGCTTAAGGATGTCTCTTTCAATGTAGAAGAGGGTGAATTCGTATCACTGCTTGGGCCGTCCGGCTGCGGTAAGACTACGACGCTTACGATCATCGCAGGTTTCCGGAAGGCGAATGAGGGTAAGATCGTAGTGAATGGGAATGAAGTGAAGAAGCCGGGGACGGACCGTTCGTTTATGTTCCAGAATTATGCGTTATTTCCGTGGCTTAAAGTGGGAGAGAATATTGAGTATCCCATGAAGAAGATGAAGGTGCCGAAAGCACAGCGCAAGGCGAAGCTTAAGGAGCTGCTTGAGATGGCGCAGCTTACGGCTTACGAGCATTATTATATTCATGAGATCTCCGGCGGTATGAAACAGAGAGTTGCGCTTCTTAGGGCGATCGCGTGTGATCCGCAGGTGCTCCTGATGGACGAGCCCCTTGGGGCGGTAGATTTCCAGATGCGGCAGATGCTCCAGATACAACTTGAAGAGATCCTGCAGCAGAAGAAGACTACGGCGCTGATGGTAACCCATGATGTGGATGAATCCATATACTTAAGCGACCGTGTTGTGGTGATGTCCAGAGACCACGGGAAGATCATCGAAGATCTGAAGATCGATCTTCCAAGGCCGAGAGACCGCACGGCGCCCAAGTATCATGAGTATGTGGACCGCCTGACGGTGATCCTTAAGGATGCGTTAAGCGGCGGCGTATTTACGCAGGAGGATAAAGACCTGATGGAATTTATTCAGGGACAGAAAGGCAAGAATGAGGAGGTAGAATTCGTTGGATCAGAATGTTCATAGAAAATTTACGGACAGGCAGAACGAACTGAGACTGTATATTATAGAATTTACGGTGGAACATGGGCGGGCTTATCATATAGAGAATGATAAGGAAGCTGCGTTAGAGTGCCTGCATATGACGGAAGAGGAGTATAAGGAGATCACAGACTGTCTGATAGAGAAAGACGGTATGGTGGTGGATGAGAAGGGGAAGGTGAACTTCATCTATCCGGTATCTGCCCTTAAGACGAATCACCAGGTTACGCTTGACGACGGAAGACAGTTTTCTGCCATGTGCGCCATCGACGCCATCGGCGCCGCGTTTACGTTCCATAAAGATACTGAGGTACATTCAGTGAGCGCGGTGAGCGGCGAACCGATCTATATCCGGATCAAGGATGAGAAGGTGGCTGAATATGAACCAAAGACGCTGCATGCGCTGACATTTCCTCTGGGAGAATTGTCAAACTGGGCAGGGTCCTGCTGAAATGTAATGAATTTCTTCTGCAGCGGTGCAGAATTTGATCAATACGTTACGGATATGGAGCTTGACCCGGATTCAATCATTAAGGCGGACATAGAGAAGGCGGTTGAAGAGGCAAAGGCAACATTTGAAGTATAAATCTAACACAGGAGGTACAAGAATGAAGGTAGCTTATTTATTGGAATCGGAGCATGCAAGAGAGATTCTTGAGCACATGATCATCCCACAGATGGAAGAAGACCGTCACGGAGCAGAGGTTGCGGGCATGATGTTCTTCTTTGACAATGCTTATATGCTGGTAGAGGGATGTGATATTGCCGAGAGACTTAAGAAACTAAGCGAGAAGACAGGCGTGCTTCTGATGGCGTGTGACAGATGCTGCTATCAGAGAGACATTGCGGACAAGCTGATCGCCCCGGCAGGGATTGGATGCTTCCCGAATGTGTATGCGGCGCTGGCTCCGGCAGGTGTAGACCAGGTAATTACGTTATAGGAGGATGGAATGATGAGAGTATTCAGCGTACCGGAGCTTTGCTGTCCGGATTGTGCTAAGAAGATCGATGCTGCATTAGAGGATGCAGGAGTGAATCATGAGGTTGATTTTGAAGGCAGGAAGGTGTCCATCTGTGACTGTGACCATTGCCAGGAAGTGACGCTTGATATCTTAAAAGAGATGGGATTTGAGGCAGAGAGGATCTCATAAGAATACCGGTATGAGAAGGCTCTGGCTGCAGTGATGCGGCCAGAGCTTATCTGATTCTCTCGATGGGATGTCTTCCGCCGGTCTTCTGCGTGTTCATCCTGTACAGGGTACCGTCCAGGGAGCTATTGTTAAGGAAGGCAAGGATCGCAGCTTCATCGGGATCTAGGAAACGGATGGCAAGCCCGCAGCCAGTGCTGATCTCCCGGGGAACGGGCATGATGGTGATGTGGAAATGTTCTTTTAAACAGGCTTCTGCCGCCATGACGCTGTCGGTCGTGTCGAATGCCAGGATATAATAATCTTTGGGAGAGATCATATAGATACCGCCTTTCTTCTTTTGTCCCTGGTACCATTCTATCATGATTTGTGTAATTTGTAGCAGAAAAACCGAAGAAAATATAAAAAGTGTCAATTGACGAATTTTAGATAATATGAGAAAATATAAACAAGTATGGTGTTAAAGTAATAACGAACCCTACGACAGAAAAATCATACATAGTTGAAAGGAGTTTTACAATGATTTATTCACATGAAGTAGAAATGATGTGTCCTGTGGCTCAGGGTGCAAATCACGGACCAGCTCCGATTCCGGAAGAAGCAAAATGGGTAAAGGCAAAAGAGGTAAAGGATATCTCCGGTCTGACACATGGTGTGGGCTGGTGTGCACCGCAGCAGGGAGCCTGCAAACTCACTTTAAACGTAAAAGACGGTATTATTCAGGAAGCATTGGTGGAGACACTCGGATGTTCAGGAATGACACATTCAGCAGCTATGGCTTCAGAGATCCTTCCGGGAAAGACTATTCTGGAAGCTCTTAATACGGACCTTGTCTGTGATGCGATCAATACGGCAATGAGAGAATTATTCCTTCAGATCGTATACGGAAGAACTCAGAGCGCGTTCTCAGAGGACGGACTTCCGATCGGTGCAGGTCTGGAAGATCTTGGCAAGGGACTTCGTTCTCAGGTAGGTACTATGTATGGAACATTGGCAAAAGGTCCTCGTTATCTTGAGATGGCAGAAGGCTATGTAACAGGTGTTGCACTGGATGATAACAACGAGATTATCGGATACCAGTTCGTTAACCTTGGAAAGTTCACAGACTTTATCAAGGCAGGCGATACACCGAACGATGCATGGGAGAAGGCAAAAGGGCAGTATGGACGTGTTGCGGATGCAGCAAAGATTATTGACCCGAGAAAAGAATAGCACCGGATTGAAGGAAGTTCAATCTGTGTCCGTAAAAGTAACGAAAAAATTAGGAGGACAAGTAAATGGCTTTATTTGAATCATATGAAAGAAGAATTGATAAAATCAATGAAGTGTTAGGAAGCTATGGCATTGCTTCCATTGAAGAAGCAGAGAAGATCACGAAGGATGCCGGACTTGACGTATATAATCAGGTTAAGGGAATCCAGCCGATCTGTTTTGAGAATGCATGCTGGGCATATACAGTAGGTGCGGCGATTGCGATCAAGAAGGGCTGTAAGACGGCTGCTGACGCTGCGGCAGCGATCGGGGAAGGATTACAGGCATTCTGTATTCCGGGCTCTGTGGCTGACCAGAGGAAGGTTGGACTTGGACACGGTAACTTAGGCAAGATGCTTCTCGAGGAGGAGACAGACTGTTTCGCATTCCTTGCAGGGCATGAGTCATTCGCGGCAGCAGAGGGCGCTATCGGTATCGCAGAGAAGGCGAACAAGGTTCGTAAGAAACCTCTTCGTGTTATTCTGAACGGACTTGGAAAGGATGCTGCGAAGATCATTTCCAGAATCAATGGATTTACCTATGTAGAGACAGATTATGATTATTATACAGGTGAGTTAAAAGAGGTTCAGAGGATCGCTTACTCAGACGGACTTCGTTCCAAGGTTAACTGCTACGGCGCTAATGATGTACGTGAAGGCGTTGCGATCATGCACAAGGAAGGCGTAGACGTATCTATCACAGGTAATTCTACCAACCCGACACGTTTCCAGCATCCGGTTGCAGGTACATACAAGAAGGAGTGTATCGAGCAGGGCAAGAAGTACTTCTCCGTAGCATCCGGCGGCGGTAC
>CANDQP010000180.1 GCA_947388185.1 uncultured Dorea sp.
GAGAGACTGCGGAATCGACAGGAGTATGATACTGGCGTACGGACAGGACGACAGGGTATGCGCGTTCACGTCTTTGTTCGCGCTTCTGGATGTGGAAGAGGTAGAGAAGACAGCCTGCTGTATCCTGGTGGACAAGGAAGAGATCGGAAGCGTAGGGGCGACCGGTATGCATTCCCGTTTCTTCGAGAATGTGATCGCGGAAATGATCGCGTTGGAGGGAAGCGAGTCTGAGCTTAAGGTAAGGCGTGCGCTGCAGAACTCAAGGATGCTTTCTTCTGATGTAAGCGCGGCGTATGACCCCATGTTCGCAGAGGCATTTGAGAAGCGCAGTTCAGCCTTCTTCGGGAAGGGTCTGGTATTTAATAAATTTACCGGAAGCAGGGGCAAAGGCGGCTCCAATGATGCGAACGCCGAATATCTGGCACGGATCAGGAAAGCGATGGAAGACCACGAGGTGGCGTACCAGTTCGCGGAGCTTGGCAAGGTAGACGTCGGCGGAGGCGGAACGATCGCTTATATTATGGCGAATTACGGGATGGAAGTCATCGACAGCGGCGTGCCGGTATTAAGCATGCATGCGCCGTGGGAAGTGACCAGCAAGGCAGATGTATATGAAGCATACAAAGGCTACAAAGCATTTTTGCTTGAGATGTAGGAAGAGGGATCTGATATGAATAGGCCGATTAAGGTTGCGATAGCCGGATTGGGGAACCGGGGAAGAGATAATTACGGGAAGATCGGGATGCTTTATCCGGATAAGATGGAGATTGTTGCGGCGGCGGATATCGACCCGAAGAAGGTTACGCTTGCGGCAGAGGAATTCCATCTGCCCAAGGAAGCGTGTTTTTCCAGTGCGGAGGAGATGCTTGCCAGAGAGAAGCTTGCCGACGTCATGGTCATCGCGACACAGGACCGGCAGCATGTAGGGCATGCCATAGCGGCGCTTGAGAAGGGGTATCATCTCCTTCTCGAGAAGCCGGTGTCGCCAGAGGTGCAGGAATGTCAGAGACTTGCCGAGGCGGCGAAGCGCTGCGGACGGAAGGTAGTGGTATGCCATGTGCTCCGCTATACGCCCATCTACCAGAAGGTGAAAGAGCTTCTGGAGGAGGGTGTGATCGGGGATGTGGTATCCATCATGGCTTCTGAGAATGTGGGGTGGTATCATCAGGCGCACAGCTTCGTGCGCGGAAACTGGTCCGATTCAAAGGAGACGAGCCCCATGATCCTGCAGAAATGCTGCCACGATATGGATCTATATCTCTGGCTTGCGGGTAAGACCTGCGAGTCGGTGACTTCTTACGGAGACACGTATCTTTTTAAGAAGGAAAAAGCGCCGGCCGGCTGTACCCTTCGGTGTCTGGACGGCTGCAAGGTGAAGGAAGCGTGTCCCTTCGACGCGGAGAAGATCTATCTGGATAACGAAGAGACCGGTTTCCGGAAAGGGAACAGGAAGTGGCCGTTAGAAGTGCTGGTGCCGTCCGGTCCGACGGAGGAGAAGATCATGGAGGCGCTTCGGGAAGGAAGATACGGCCGGTGTGTATATCACTGTGACAATGACGTGGTAGATCACCAGGTTGTGAATCTTAAGATGACCGACGGGACGACTATGAGCTTCACCATGTGTGCCTTTACGCCTGAGATCTCCAGGTATGCCAGGTTCATGGGAACCAAAGGCGAGATACGCGTGAATATGGTGGGAAAGATCGAGAACTGTGAGATCAGTATCCGGAGATTTGACAGCGGGATGCCGGTGGAGACCGTCAATGTGGCAGAGCTTGCCGGGGATTTCTCGGGACACGGCGGCGGAGATGAGCGTATGCTGGTGGAATTCCTGGATATGATCAGCGGCGAGAAAGAAGAGAGTTCTTATGTGACCTCTCTTGACAAGTCTCTGGAGAGTCATTACTGTGCGCTGGCTGCAGAGTATTCCAGAACTCATGACGGGCGTCCGGTCAGGATAGCGGAATTTACGGCGTAAGAACCGGGAGGTACGGATGAGGACAGAAAACACGGAGAAGAGTACGGAAGAGTATATCGTGAAAGAGACCTGGGGAACGATGACCCTGGGTAAGAAGATAGAATATCTGTGGATGTACTATAAGGGGTGGCTTGCCGGTGCGCTGTGCCTGGTGCTGGCGGTCTGTATCGGAGTGTCGATGTACAAGGGGATACACACGAAGGTTCTGTTGAATGCAGTCGTGATCGGCGGCAATGACTTGAAGGCAGAATGGCTTGAGGAATCATTTGCCCGGTACGCGGATATCAGCGAAAAAGACGGGGTCTTGCAGATCCGTACCAATATACCGGACGACGGCGGTAAGATGACGAGCACGACGGCGCTTACGACACTGATGGGAGCGGACGCCATAGACGTGCTGGTCTGCCCTGAGCGTGTCTATGAGGATTACAGCGGGCACGACGGATTCCTGGATATGAAGGAGCTTCTGGGTGAGGAGGCGGTCGGAAACGGTGATACCATACTTGACGACGGCGTACGCCTGAAGGATGAGAATATCCTGAGCAAAGAAGAGATGACGACCTACGAAGAGATCTACGTGGCGGTTCCCGTCAACAGCCAGAATCCGGAGACGGCGGCAAAGTTTATAGAATATCTCCTGCAGTGACAGTTTGAAAATATGATGAAAATATCAATTGGAAACTATTTGGAAATACTTGACGAATACTGGTAAAACCAGTAAAATATTATGTGCGACTTAGAAAAATATATAGTTTTTAGGAGGTCATGACAAATGGCAAAATGGGTTTATATGTTCACAGAGGGTAACGCAACCATGAGAAACCTTCTCGGTGGTAAGGGCGCGAACCTTGCTGAGATGACAAGCTTGGGCCTTCCGGTGCCGCAGGGCTTTACGATCACAACCGAAGCCTGCACACAGTACTATGAAGACGGAAGAACGATCAATGACGAGATCATGGAACAGATCATGGAAGCTGTTACGAAGATGGAAGCTATCACAGAGAAGAAGTTCGGTGATAAGGAGAATCCGCTTCTTGTCTCCGTACGTTCCGGTGCAAGAGCATCTATGCCGGGTATGATGGATACGATCCTGAACCTTGGCCTGAATGAGGACGTTGTTGAGGTATTGGCAGAGAAGTCTGGCAATCCGCGTTGGGCATGGGACTGCTACAGAAGATTTATCCAGATGTACTCAGACGTAGTTATGGAAGTAGGCAAGAAGTATTTCGAAGAACTGATCGACAAGATGAAAGAAGAGAAGGGCGTTAAGCAGGATGTTGAGCTTACCGCAGACGATCTGAAGGCGCTTGCAGGACAGTTTAAGGCAGAATACAAGGAGAAGATCGGACAGGACTTCCCGACAGACCCGAAGGAGCAGTTGATGGGCGCGATCAAGGCTGTATTCCGTTCATGGGACAACCCAAGAGCTAATGTTTACCGCCGTGACAACGATATCCCGTATTCATGGGGAACCGCCGTTAACGTACAGTCCATGGCATTTGGTAACATGGGCGACGACTGCGGTACAGGTGTTGCATTTACCCGTGACCCTGCTACAGGAGAGAACGGCCTGTTTGGCGAGTTCCTGACCAATGCACAGGGCGAGGACGTAGTTGCTGGTGTCCGCACGCCTATGCACATTTCCGAGATGGAACAGAAATTCCCAGAAGCATTTGTTCAGTTCAAGAAGGTATGTGAGACTCTTGAGAAGCACTACAGAGATATGCAGGATATGGAGTTTACAGTAGAGCACGGTAAGCTCTTCATGTTACAGACACGTAACGGTAAGAGAACGGCTCAGGCTGCTCTTAAGATCGCATGTGACCTCGTTGACGAAGGTATGAGGACTGAGGAAGAGGCAGTAGCTATGATCGATCCTCGTAACTTAGATACACTTCTTCATCCGCAGTTTGACGCTGCCGCACTTAAGGCTGCGACACCGATCGGCAAGGGACTTGGAGCTTCTCCGGGGGCTGCATGCGGTAAGGTTGTATTCACGGCAGAGGATGCTGTAGAGTGGCATGCAAGAGGCGAGAAGGTTGTTCTGGTACGTCTTGAGACATCACCGGAGGATATCACAGGTATGAAGTCCTCACAGGGTATCCTGACTGTACGCGGCGGTATGACAAGCCATGCAGCCGTTGTTGCGCGCGGTATGGGTACATGCTGTGTATCCGGATGCGGCGACATCGCTATGGACGAGGAGAACAAGAAGTTTACATTGGCCGGCAAGGAATTCCACGAGGGAGATGCGATCTCTATCGATGGTACGACAGGTAACATCTACGATGGAATTATTCCTACCGTTGACGCTAAGATCGCCGGAGAATTCGAGCGTATCATGACATGGGCAGATAAGTACAGAAGACTGGGCGTGCGTACTAACGCAGACACACCGGCAGACGCTAAGAAGGCAGTTGAGCTTGGCGCAGAGGGTATCGGTCTTTGCCGTACAGAGCATATGTTCTTCGAGGAAGACAGAATTGCTGCATTCCGTGAGATGATCTGTTCTGATACCGTAGAAGAGAGAGAAGCAGCGCTTGAGAAGATCCTGCCATATCAGCAGGGAGACTTCGAGGCTCTCTATACAGCGCTGGAAGGCAATCCGGTTACGATCCGTTTCCTTGATCCGCCGCTTCATGAGTTCGTTCCTACAGATGAAGAGGACATCAAGAAGCTTGCTGATGCTCAGGGCAAGTCTGTAGAGGATATCAAGACGCTGATCGAAGGCCTGCACGAGTTCAATCCTATGATGGGGCACCGCGGATGCCGTCTTGCGGTTACTTATCCGGAGATCGCAAAGATGCAGACCAAGGCTGTTATCCGTGCCGCTATCAATGTGAAGAAGGCTCATCCAGACTGGCCGGTTAAGCCGGAGATCATGATTCCGTTGATCGGAGAGATCAAAGAGCTTAAGTATGTGAAGAAGTTCGTTGTTGAGACTGCAGATGCAGAGATCGCAGCGGCAGGTATCGAGCTTGAATATGAAGTTGGTACGATGATTGAGATCCCAAGAGCAGCCCTTACTGCTGACGAGATCGCAACTGAGGCTGATTTCTTCTGCTTCGGTACGAATGACCTGACACAGATGACATTCGGATTCTCACGTGATGATGCAGGTAAGTTCCTTGAGGGATACTATGATGCTAAGATCTATGAGAACGATCCGTTTGCGAAGCTTGACCAGACAGGTGTCGGTAAGCTGATGGAGACCGCTATCAAGTTAGGTAAGCCGGCGAATCCGAAGCTTCACATCGGTATCTGCGGCGAGCACGGCGGAGATCCAAGCTCTGTAGAGTTCTGTAATAAGCTTGGCCTGGATTATGTATCCTGTTCACCGTTCCGTGTACCGATCGCAAGACTGGCAGCAGCACAGGC
>CANDQP010000181.1 GCA_947388185.1 uncultured Dorea sp.
GACCGCATCATCAATACAGGCAATCTTCGCCGCACGGCGGATCTCCTCCATGGACGCATCCGGTGCAGACGCGGCTATATTCTCCCGGATCGTCCTGGAATACAAGAACGGCTCCTGCAGGACCATACCCACCAGGCCCCGAAGCTCGTGAAGCGGGATCTCACGGATATCCTTCCCTCCGATCCTGATACTTCCCTGTCCGTCCGCAAGTTCATAGAGACGCATCAAGAGCTGCACGATCGTCGACTTGCCGCTGCCGGTGCCCCCAAGGATACCGAACGTACATCCCGCCGGGATCCGGAAGCTGATATCCGATAACACAGTCTTGCCGTCTTCGTATCCGAAATTCACATGGTCGAATACGATATCGCTCTTATCCGGCATCTCCCGCAGAGAACCGTCCGCCTTCTTCGGCTCTTCATAGGATTCCTCTCCGGCCCGGATGATATAATCCACACGCTCGAAAGAGACCCCCGCCTTGCTCATATCCGAAAGGATACGCCCAAGCCCGCGGATCGGCCATACCAGCGTCGTATTGTACGATGCAAATGCAATAAATTCTCCGACGGAGATGCTGCCTTGTACTGCCTCCGCCGTGCCCAGCACGATAACCGTAACCACCTGAAGACCCGTGATCAGATCGCCCACGCCCCAGTATAACCCCGACAGGGTCCCAAGCCTGATCCACAGATTCGCAAATATCTCATTCTTCTCCCGAAACCGGTCCATCTCAAACCGCTCACGGCCGAACGCGCGCACCACACGGACTCCGGTGGCGTTCTCCTGCACCACCGTCGACAGCTCCCCTTCCGCCTCGTCCGCCACTATGAAACGCTTCGCGATCAGCCGGTAGAATACCGCCGAATATATGATAACAACCGGAACGAACAACAGAACCACCAGAGACAATCTTACATTCATCGACATCATCATCGCGAAAGACGTCACAATCAGAAATACGGTACGAAATACCTCCAGCAATTGGGTCACCACAAAATTACGGATCACCTCCACGTCCGAGGTACACCTCTGTATGATATCGCCGGTCTGGTTCTGATCATGCCACTTCATAGGCAGCTTCTGCACATGGGTAAACAATTCATCCCGCATATTCTTCGCAAATGTCTCTCCCGCCATAGCCGTGTTCGACCGGCATATGTACTGTGATATCCCTGACAGCAGCGCAACGGCAACCAGCAGAACCGCCAGCATCCAGAGGTGTTCTGACAAATACTCATACTTATCCCCTCCCAGCACCGAATCAATACTGAACCGGAAGATCTGAGGCGTCAGCGCATTCAGACCCGTCGTCGTCAGAGACGCCAGCACCGCTATTGCAAAATATCTCTTAGACCCGTCGAAAAAATGACGGATCAGATTCCTCTTCCTGTTTTTCACATCCATTATATCTCTCCACACAGTAAGAACCCGGCTTCGCCGGATCCGATACAACAATCAAAGTTTCCTATATGTACAAAAAAGACAGCCATAAAAGACTGCCTTTTATCATTTGTAGCTCCCCCAAAATGCCGGTTCCTGTATTTTGACTCCTAGCATATGCTAGGTGGGTGTCCGCATCCGCTTTTCTGCCTTCCACTGCATAACTTGGAGGCCTGGCATATTACGGAGATATAAGAGTCCCGTTTAAAGTTTTGTAGGTTCAAAATTACAAGAGTATCGAGCACCCCAGGTTTCCTGAAACTTATTATACTCTATTATTTCATTTTTTTCAATAACAATTACAAAAATCCGTAAAACCCATTTTTTTACAGTTTTGTCTCCTATAACAGACCTCTCACAAGCTCCTTCATCTTGTCCGCATCGCACTCCAAAGTATGCAGCACCTTGGCCTCAAGGATATCCCGGATCGCCTGGGGCAGCTTAGTACCCGACACTCTCTTCAATTCCTCAAGGAGAGCGAATTCATCCTCGGACTGATATTTCCCGTCGATCGCCGTCATAACGCTCTTGACGAACTTGTACGGACTGGCAGTCGATGCGACCACACACTTCCTGGCGTCTTCGCTTCTGCTCCTGTACTGTCCGCAGACATGCGCTGCGACAGCCGTGTGCGTATCCATCACATATCCTGTCTTATCGTAAATGTGCTTGATGCAGGCGGCAGTCTCTTCCTCCGACGCGAAACCAGCCGCAAAATCAGCAAGCTTCGTCCGCATCTCGTCCGTGACCGCGTAGCTTCCGCCGTTCTTAAGCCCCGCCATCAGCTCCTTCGTCTTATCTGAATCCTCTCCGGTGATCAGATAGATCAGCCGTTCCAGGTTACTGGAGATCAGGATATCCATAGAAGGAGACGAGGTCAGCACAAACTCACGGTTCTTATCATAAGTTCCCGTCTCAAAGAAATCAAACAGCACCTTATTCTCATTGGATGCGCAGATCAGCTTCGCGATCGGCACACCCATCTGCTTCGCATAGTATGCGGCAAGAATATTGCCGAAATTCCCTGTCGGAACCGCCACATTGATCTCTTCTCCGTCCGCGATCTCCTCATTCTCCAATAATTTCGCATAGGCATAGACATAGTAAGCAACCTGAGGAACCAGCCGGCCTATATTGATGGAATTGGCAGATGAGAACTGATAGCCCTTCCCGGCCAGCTCTTTCGCAAATTCCTGATCCTCGAAGATCGCCTTCACCCCGTTCTGGGCGTCGTCGAAATTCCCATGGATCGCAGCCACAGCTACGTTCCCTCCCTTCTGGGTCACCATCTGCAGCTCCTGGACCTTGCTTACGCCGTTCTTAGGATAGAATACGATGATCCTGGTCCCCTTCACATCAGCGAAACCTGCAAGCGCCGCTTTCCCCGTATCCCCGGAGGTAGCCGTCAGGATCACGATCTCATTCTCCACATGGTTCTTCTTCGCAGATACCGTCATAAGATGCGGCAGGATCGACAGCGCCATATCCTTGAACGCGATCGTCGCTCCGTGGAACAACTCCAGATAATAAGTCCCGTCCACCTTCGCAAGCGGCGCGATCTCCTCCGTATCGAACTTGGCGTCATATGCCCTGGCAATACAGTCCTTCAATTCCTCTTCGGTAAAATCCGTAAGAAACTGCTTCATCACCGCATAAGCCGTCTCCTGATAAGACAGACCCTTCAATTCCTCCATCGAAACATCCAGAACCGGCAGCTTCTCCGGCACAAACAATCCTCCGTCCGGCGCCAGCCCCTTAAGGATTGCCTCAGACGCGCTCATTCTTAATTCCGAGTTCCTTGTACTTTTGTAATACAGACTCATCTTCTTCTCCTTCTTCCTACCTCTTGCTGTTGGTATATTTTACCAGTCCGCCCGCCGCGATCAGCTTCTGCATGAATTCCGGGAATGGCTGTCCTTTGAATTCCGTACCTTTGGTGCGGTTATAGATCATCCCGCTGTCGAAATCTACTTCCACCTCGTCTCCTGCCTCGATTCCTTTCGCAGCCTCCGGGCACTCGATGATCGGCAGTCCGATATTGATGGCATTCCGGTAGAAGATACGGGCAAATGTCTCCGCGATCACACAGCTCACCCCCGCGGTCTTAAGACACAGCGGCGCATGCTCTCTGGAAGAGCCGCATCCGAAATTCTTATTGGCAACGATCATATCTCCCGGCTTCACCCTGTTCACAAATTCCGGGTCAATATCCGCCATTGCATGGCTCGCCAACTCCTGGGCGTCAAAAGAATTCAGATATCTTGCCGGAATGATCACATCCGTATCCACATTATCTCCATATTTGAATACATGTCCTGTCGCTCTCATTATCTGCCACCTACTTTCTCTGGATTCGCAATCTGTCCCGCGATCGCGCTCGCTGCCGCCACTTCCGGCGATGCGAGGTAGATCAGGGAATCCACATGTCCCATACGTCCTACAAAGTTACGGTTCGTCGTGGATACACATCTCTCGCCTGCCGCCATAACACCCATATGGCCGCCCATACAAGGCCCGCAGCTCGGTGTATTCACCGCACATCCCGCATCCACAAAGATATCCAGGAGCCCCTCCGCGATACACTGCTTATAGATCTTCTGTGTCGCCGGGATCACCATCACACGCACATCCGGATGCACCGTCTGTCCCTTGAGGATCGCCGCCGCCTTGCGCATATCCTCCATACGTCCGTTGGTACAGGACCCGATCACAACCTGATCGATCCTGATCGGTTCCATCGCCTCGATCTCGTCGATGGTCTTCGCGTTGCCCGGAAGATGCGGGAATGCAACCGTTGGGCGCACTTTTGCGAGATCGATCTCAACTACCTCGTCATACTCGGCGTCTGCATCCGCCTCATAGATCTTATATTCCTTCTTCGAATGCTCCTTCATATATGCTTCCGCCTGCTCATCCACCGGGAAGATCCCGTTCTTAGCGCCCGCTTCGATCGCCATATTCGCCATGGTGAAACGGTCGTCCATAGAAAGATTCGCAATGCCGCTGCCTGTGAACTCCATGGATTTGTAGAGCGCCCCGTCCACACCGATCTTACCGATGATATGGATGATCACATCCTTGCCGCTGACATACGGTCCCGGCTTCCCTGTCAGCACGAACTTGACGGCGCTCGGCACCTTGAACCACAGCTCGCCGGTCGCCATGCCCGTCGCGATGTCCGTCGTACCCACTCCGGTAGAGAATGCCCCAAGCGCTCCATATGTACAGGTATGGGAATCTGCCCCGATGATGCACTCTCCGCCAACGACAACGCCTGCTTCCGGAAGGATCGCATGCTCAACTCCGGACTTGCCCTGTTCAAAATACCAGGTAAGCCCCTGCTCTCTTGCGAATTCCCTGATCGACTTGGAATTCTCCGCTGATTTGATATCCTTATTCGGTGTAAAATGATCCGGTACAAGAACTACCTTATCCTTATCATATACCTTATCCGCCATCTCCTTAAATATCGGCAGCGCCATCGGTCCTGTGATATCATTGGCCATAACTACGTCAAGCTTTGCCTCAATAAGCTGCCCTGCCACTACAGAATCCAGTCCTGCATGAGCAGCTAAAATCTTCTGCGTCATTGTCATTCCCATCACGACATTCCTCCTGTTCTTCTATTTAATCAAACAATCATACGTGGTATTCTACCACAGATGCACCCACTTTACAAGAAGTTCGGTTATTGTAACCCGGCGTAAGCAAGTCAGTTACTCTTCCTTTCTCTCATGCGCGCCCTCAGCTCATTAAGCATCTCTCCATGATGCCGTGATTGCATCCGCCCGAGTTTGCCACTTCTTAAACACAATTAAATAAAAAATTTCCTTATTTTGCAA
>CANDQP010000182.1 GCA_947388185.1 uncultured Dorea sp.
ATGTGGAAGCTATGGTGGCGGAGGTTGCCGGCACCTATGGGAAGCTGGATGCGTGCTTCAACAACGCGGGAATCTGTCTGAATGTTCCGGCGGAGGAGATGACATTCGAGCAGTGGAATAAGGTCATCAACATTAATCTGAACGGTGTGTTCCTCTGTGCGACGGCGGCGGGAAGAGTGATGCTTAAGCAGGGATATGGTTCGATCATCAACACGGCTTCTATGTCAGGCCATATCGTGAATGTTCCGCAGCCGCAATGTGCATACAATGCATCCAAGGCAGGCGTCAGCATGCTGACGAAGTCCCTGGCGATCGAGTGGGCGAAGAAGGGTGTCCGTGTGAACTGCATAAGCCCGGGATATATCGGAACAGACCTGACGCTCAATTCCGAATCCCTGAAGCCTCTGATCGAACAGTGGAACGCTATGGCGCCGATGGGAAGACTTGGAAGGCCGGAAGAGCTGCAGTCTATCGTCGTATACCTGGCCGGAGATACCAGCAGCTTTACGACTGGCTCGGATATTATCGTAGACGGAGCATTTACATGCTTCTGATATAAAGTTATCAATTTTAAAGGAGGATGAGGTATGAAGAGTAGGATTGTGGCAGCGCTCCTGTGCGTATCTATGACCGGGCTCATGCTGATGGGATGTGCGGATACACGTGATGACGGTACCATTAAGATTGGTATCACGATTCAGAATCTATCCAACGCGTACTGGGCCGGTGTCATGGGCAAGCTTGAACAGGAGATGGACGCGAGAGGATGGGAGTACACCATTGTCGGCTGCGATAACAACGCGGGAACACAGGTGGGTCAGGTAGAGAACTTCATCATATCAGGATGCGACCTGATCATGGTCCATCCGGCAGACGCGAAGTCCGTCGAGGGGATCTGCAGCGAGGCAATGGAAGCAGACATCAAGGTGATGTGCTGGGATGACCCGATGGAGAATACCACGGCGAACTGGGTTCTTGACAACACAGATCTGGGAAGAGAGATCGGAAAGACAGCGTCAGAGTTCATCAACGAACATTACACCGAGGACGAGAAGGCCCAGGTTACGGTCATCGGCTATCCGTCTACCAAGGTTCTGTTAGAGAGGGCGGACGGTATCAAGGAAGGGCTTGAAGAGAACTGCGAGGATAATTATGAGATCATCGCAGAGGTGGACGGTCTTGAGGCGCCCGAAGCACAGACGAATGTAGAGACGGTTATGTCGGCGCACCCTGATGCCAATGTATTTGTAGGTGTCTGTGCAGGTGCCATGATCGGTTCGAATGAAGCGCTCCTTGCGGAGTTTGGCAAGGGCAGTATTCCGGAGAATTACGGTGTGATTACGACGGATGTGACCCTGCAGCAGTTAGATTCCCTGAATGCGGGAGATGAAGCGGTCAGGGCGATCGTGGGGTTCGAGGGATCTAACGAAGACACGGCCAAAGCCTGTGCCGATATGTTCGAGCGTATTCTGTCCGGCGAGGATTTCTCGGCAGATAAGAATATATATCGGGAGATCGGACCGATCACGCCGGAGAATGTTGACAAGATATTAGAAGGAATGTAATAGAGAATATAATCACGGGGGACGAATATGAGCGAAGAATATGTATTACAATTACAGCATATAAGAAAAGAATACCCGGGTGTTGTCGCACTGAAAGATGTTACATTGGAACTGAAGGCTGGTGAGATCCTGGCGTTGATCGGGGAAAACGGCGCAGGAAAATCTACGCTGATCAAATGCTGTTCCGGAGCAGTTATTCCGACCTCCGGCAAGATTATTGTAAACGGCAGGGAATTTTCAAGCATGACACCGCAGCTTGCGGCAGAGAATGGGATCGCGATCATTTATCAGGAGTTTAACAATGTAAAGGAATTATCGGCAGCGGAGAACCTGTTCCTGGGACGGCCGATCAGGAAAGGGATCGTTGTGGATAAGAAAGCGATGGAAGTAGAAGCGGCCAAGGCGTTTGACCAGTTACATATCAAGATCGACCCCAAGGCGATGATGAAGGATCTGACCGTAGGCTATCAGCAGATGGTAGAGATCGCCAAGGCGATCCAGCAGAATGCCAGGATCCTGATCATGGATGAGCCTTCCGCGCCGCTGACCAGTGCGGAGGTAGAGAGCATGTTCGAGGTGGTAGAGCTCCTGAGGAAGAAAGGCGTGTCTATCATCTACATTTCACACAGGTTAGAAGAGATCTACCGGCTCTCTGACCGTATCGTGGTCATCCGCGACGGCGAATATGTGAAGACTCTGATCACGAAGAAGAGTCAGGTAGAAGAGCTGATCCAGCTTATGGTAGGCCGTGAGCTGACGGAGACTTATCCTCCAAGGGGAGACTGTATTGATAAGAACGAGGTGATCCTGGAGCTTACTAATGTGACCGGGAATGGGGATAAGAACATCAGCCTGAAGCTTCACAAGGGCGAGATCCTTGGACTTGGCGGACTGGTCGGAGCGGGCCGTACAGAGCTTGCGGAGATGATCTTCGGATCTGTACCCAAGAAATCCGGGCAAATGATCTACAAAGGGAAGGAGATCGATCCCAAGAGTCCAAGGGAGGCCATTGATCTTGGAATCGCATTGGTGCCGGAGGACAGGAAGCGGCACGGCGCGATGCTGGGAGTATCCATCAAGAACAATATCAACATGCCGATCTACGAGAGGAATTCGCGGTTCAGCGTGATCGATGAGAAGAAGGAGCAGGAGATCGCCGAGAAGTATCGGAATAATATGGCGATCAAGACCCCGAACCTGAATCAGCTTATCAAGAACTTAAGCGGCGGTAATCAGCAGAAGGTGATCCTTGGAAGATGGATGGCGGCGAATTCAGAGCTGATCATCTTCGACGAGCCTACCAGAGGTATTGATATAGGGGCAAAGTATGAGATTTACAAATTAATGAACGATCTGGTAGAGAAGGAAGGGAAATCTATTCTGATGATTTCCTCTGAGATGGAAGAGCTGATGGGGATGTCTGACAGGATCCTCGTATTGGCAGAGGGTAATATGACCGGTGAATTACGCAAAGAAGAATTTAGCCAGGAGACGATCATGACATTTGCGTCTGCTGCGTCGAATGAGTAGGAGGGTGGAGCGATGAAGGAGAATAAAATAACGAATATAATCAAGAGTCAGGCCATATGGGTGGTATTCATTGTACTTTGTATCGGATTTACGATTGCGAATCCAAGATTTATTACGGGGACCAATTTATTGATCATGCTCCGCCAGGTAGCTGTCTGGGGGATTGCCTCTGTAGGTATGACCTTTGTGATCCTGCTTGGAGATATCGACCTTGCAACAGGATCGATCATCACCTTCGTGAATGTGTTATGTTCTTACCTGATGGTCAACATGGGGGTTCCTATGGGACTGGCGATCATCATTACACTGGCGGCGTCTACACTGATCGGCCTGCTGAACGGATTCATGGTATCGACCATAGGGATTCCGGCATTGATCGCGACATTTGCGACACAGACGGCGTTCTCAGGTATTGCGCTGATCCTCTGCGACGGGCAGCCGATCAATGGATTTACAGAGTCGTTCAAGGTCTTCGGCCAGGGCAAGATCGGTCCTGTACCTGTGCCGGTAATCATCATGATCCTCTGTTTCGCTCTTGGTGCATTTATCCTGAATAAGACATACTTCGGACGTTACTTCTATGCAGTGGGCGGTAATATCGAGGCAGCAAGGCTGTCCGGTATCCGCACAGGAAGAGTCAAATACCTGGTGTTCGCATTGTCCGGATTCTTCGCAGGGCTGGCAGGACTCGTGCTGCTGTCACGTGTGAATTCCGGTATGGGTAATGCGGGTCTTGGATATGAGTTCAAGGTCATCACCTGTGTAGTTCTGGGCGGAGTGTCCGTATCCGGCGGATCCGGCAGGATGTCGGGAGTGGTTGCCGGAACATTTATCATCAGTGCGCTTAACAATGGTATGGTACTGATCAACTTAAACAGCTGGGTTCAGAATATTGTATTAGGTATCGTGCTTGTACTCGCCGTTGGTTTCGACTGCTACCAGAAGAAGAGACAGGCGAATTAGAATCAGAACCCAGGCTGAGAATGTATTTTCTTATACTGGACAGGGGCCAGTCCTGTAACGGTCTTGAAGACCCGGCTGAAATAACTGAGACTGCCGAATCCAAGGTATTCGGCAATCTCATTGATCTGCCGGTCTGAATAGATCAGCATGTTGCAGGCGGCCTCTATCTTCACGTTTCGGATATATTGTGTGATAGGGATTCCTTCCTGCTTCTTGAATAATTTCAGCATATATTCTTTTGAGATCCCCAGCTGTTCGGCGAGTTCGTCAAGGTCAATATTCTCCAGGTGATGGGCGCAGATCGCTTTCTTGCATTTTTCCACATGTATGTTCCGGCTCTGTTTGCGCCGGTTCTTCTCCACTAATTGTGTGAAATGCAGAAGCGCCCTGCGGACAAGGACCTTGATCTCATTCACATTGCGGCAGTCTTCCAGCTGCTTCAGGAAAATGTCGTTGGCCAGAAGCCCTTCTTTGGAGGTCACTCCGCCCCGGATCGCTGCCCGGGCTGCGAAGGAGATGGAGAGCACTGCCATATATTCTTCGTTCTTATAGAAGTCGTTGAGGATCACGGGATGCGGCAGTTCTAATAGTTCCAGGTTATTGACCAGGTAATCCACGTCTCCCTTCTCCACATAATCATGCAGGATATTCTCTTCATAATAAGTATGGTTCTCCTGGAAGCTTTCCCATTGGCGGATCTCTTCATTTACCAGGAGATGCTGTACATCGTGATCCTTCTCGGAAATGCTTTCTTTCAGCATGGCGGCCGTGAATTGAGGATCCAGATATTCGTTGATCAGGAATACGGAGGCGGCTAAGGCGTCATTCCAGGAGCATTCGACAAAAGGGCTTAAGTGCAGTTTTCTTAACTTATTCTCCATGTCCGGCGTCTGTACAGGCCCATAGGCGAAGGGGCCGAGTATGAAACTGCAGTCGGACCCTCGGCAGCCCATGATACAGACCGGAAGCCCGGATTCGTAAGTCTCGTATGCGAAGGCTGCGGTTCTTAGCTTCTGTAAAATGTGTTCCACCAGAGCTTGTTCGTAGCTGTTCAGGGGATGAGAAAGTGGGTCGAGCCTGTCGATAAGCCCCACTGAGTCCTGATATATTGAGATAGGGATATGGCACAGTCCTGCCAGGTTCTTGATGAAGAGCTTTTTGTCCATAAATCACGCGAGATCCTTTCTACGTCTTTTTATTCTTAAATATATCTTGTCACCAAC
>CANDQP010000183.1 GCA_947388185.1 uncultured Dorea sp.
CCTGTGGGTACTGGTATCCTACATCCGTCACTTCAAAAAGCTTCTGGAAACGGATGATATTACTGGTATTGGGAAGCACCTCCTCAAGATGGGGCGACAGCAGCCAGGAATCACAGACGTACACCTGGTACTCCTGTCCGAAGAATTCCTCGGCACGCCCAAAAGACTCCCGGCACGCTTCCATTTTCAAAGGCTCTCCCTCAGGAATGTGTACGTTCAGCGCCTTCGTCCCCGCCTGGATGGTCTGTTCCCTGCCCTTCATATCCTTCTCGACAAGGATCGGCTCAAACTGCAGCCGCCCAAGCCGGAACAGCTTAAGCTTCACCGACTGTCCGAGCCACCACAACTCATCCAGGCCATAGACGCCATGCTTCCGATAACATTCCCGGCACCAGATTGTAATGTCATAGAAGGTCTCATCAAACACCTGGTCCGTGTACCCCCTCTCCTGATATTCCTCGTAGGCATCCATTGCCAGCTTCAGATAGAATTCCAGCGCCCACACATACTTGCCGTCCATTTCCTTCCATTCTCCGATAAACTGCCGGATATCCTGATAAAACTTGTCCTTCCAGACCTCATATTCCTCCTCGGCGATCTGCCCCTTTTGCATCGGCTCTCTTGCTTCCCCGGGCAGACGGATCCGTTCCATTAATTCTTCTATCTTCATCTTTTGTTTCCTCTCTTTCGCATTTCTTCCAATCTCAATGCAGCTATAATCTCTCCTATGCCTGTTTTCTTAATCGTACCATAAATACAACGCATAGCCTAATTGATAATTTCTATAGATATTTATAGATATTATAGATATCAAAAAGGGCATCCCATTATCAGAGATACCCTTCTGTATTCAAGCTATATTCATTATCACAGGATCTTCGACAAGAACTCTCTAAGTCTTGGCTCCCTGGGATTCCCGAAGAATTCCTCCGGATCGCCTTCCTCCTTGATCTGCCCTTCATCCATGAACACAACCCGGTTCGCCACCTCTCTGGCGAATCCCATCTCATGGGTAACGACCACCATCGTCATTCCGTCCCCGGCAAGCTGCTTCATCAGCTCCAACACCTCGCCTACCATCTCCGGATCCAGCGCCGAAGTCGGCTCATCGAAGAGTATCACATCCGGATCCATAGCAAGGGACCGTACGATCGCGATCCTCTGCTTCTGCCCGCCGGACAGGGTAGACGGATAGACGTCCGCCTTATCCTCCAGGCCGATCCTTCTCAGAAGCTCCATCGCCTGTTCCCTTACCTCACTCTTGATCTGCTCGCTGGTCTGGGTGACCGGAAGCAGTTCTTTGGCATTGCCGCCGCGAAACAAATTCCCAAACCGGGTCCTGCTGTTCTTTCTCTTCGCTTTCTTAAGATCCTGACACCTTAGGTATACCGGCGCCATCATGATATTCTGCAGCACCGTCTTATTGTTGAAGAGGTTAAAATGCTGGAACACCATTCCCATATGACGGCGGTGCACATTGATATCCACACTCATATCCGCGATATCGACGCCGTTGAATATGATATTCCCCCCGCTTGGATCCTCCATACAGTTCAGACACCTGAGGAAGGTGCTCTTCCCCGATCCGGACGGACCGATCACTGCTACGATGTCGCCTTTGTTGATGGTTATGTCAATTCCTTTTAAGACCTCCGTATCTCCGAAGCTCTTCCTGAGATTAATTACGTCTATCACTCTTCTTCAGGCTCCTTTCCATCAGTTTCACAAGCAGTGAGATCAACAGCACGAGAACGATGTAGATCAGCGCCATCACCAGATAAGGAACCATGAACTCATAGCTGTTGCTTCCGATATAGTTAAACGCCACATACAAGTCCGCCGCTCCCACGAAGCTTACAACCGAAGTCTCCTTGATCAGGGAGATAAACTCGTTGCCCAGAGTCGGAAGGATGTTCTTGACAGCCTGCGGAATCACGATCTTGACCATACTTACGCCGAAGCTAAGCCCTACCGCACGCCCAGCCTCCATCTGTCCGGAATCCACAGACTGGATCCCGCTTCGCATAATCTCAGATATGTATGCGCCGCTGTTCAGCCCGAATACTAACATGGCAACCTGAACTCCGGTAATCCTCCATCCGATGATCGGCAGCAATACATAATAGAATACCAGCAGCTGAACCACCATCGGCGTTCCCCGGAACAGCGCAACATAAAAGCTGCATATCCCATTCATCACACGCGGCAGGACCTTGTACTTGGGGAGCACGCGCACCGTGGCGATAACGGTTCCGATCAGAATACCGATGATCAGACCTGCCACGGCGATCGTAAGCGTATTCCTTAAGCCTTCTATCACCTTGACGTAGCCGCCCTGTTCCAGGAATATCTCTATAAATTTATTTACTTTCTGCTCAAAATTACCCATAGCTTTCCTTCTACTGCATCTCGTTGATCGCTTCTGTAATAGCTGTCGCAGGCGCCGCGTCAATGATCACGTATTTGATATTGCCATTGAGCATATCCTGTACGGCAAGAGACCCGCTCTTATAAGTAACACATTTGGCCGGAAGACCGTCAAATCCCCAGTCTGCATCGCCTTCTACATAATACTGGCCTGTGGTTCCCGCCTGTACGCCGATAGAATCTGCGTCGCTTAACTCACCAAGAGCAGCCGCCACTGCATCCGCATCTGCACAGTCGTCATATGACGTATCGCTGCTTGGAACGATCAGCCTCTGTGACGCCTCATAGTAAGCATCTGTAAATGTTACATATTCTTCTCTCTCTTCGTTGATGGTAAGGCCCGCCATCGCGATATCACATTTCTGCTGGCTGACGGACAGACATACCGCGTCAAAATCCATGTTCTGGATCACCAGTTCCTTGTTAAGCTCCTTGGCAAGCAGGGACGCGATCTCCATATCGATCCCGTAATAGCTCTCACCCTTCGTATACTCAAACGGCTCAAACGCGGCATTGGTGGCTACCACAAGCTGATCCTTGGAATCATCAAGCTCAGCAGACTCAACTGCCTCCGGCTCGCCGTCGCCGAAATATTTGTCACAGATCGCCTCTAATGTACCGTCCTCCTTGATCTTGCCTACAAATGCATTCACCTGGTCCAAAAGCTCCGGCTGGGTCTTGTCCACACCGAACGCATACTCTTCATCGGTCAGATCGATGTCAATGACTTTCGCCGTCACCGCCGCTGAATCACTGCCATTCCCTTCGTCAGAAGAACTGTCTGAGCTGCTTCCTGAATCATCCTTGGATCCGCATGCGGCAAGTGCGAACACACAAGCCGCGGTCAGCAGTACGCTTATTAACTTTTTAAATTTCATTTTCCATAACCTCCATATTGAATTTATTAATTATTTTGCATAAAAATACAAGCTAGTAGATATTCTACCATGTTTTCAGCAAAAAACAAGAGGTTTTTCTTATTCTTTATGCAAGAAGCATCTGAGCTACCGCAGTAATGACTATAATTCCTCCCAGAATGATGCGGTAATACCCGAATACTTTGAAGTCATTCTTCTTGATATATCCCATCAGGAAACGGATCGCAGCGATAGACAGCGCAAAGGACACCGCGCATCCAAGCATCAGAAGACCAAACTCCTTGCCGGTAAAATGAAACCCGAACTTCACAAGCTTAATGAGGCTCGCCCCGCACATCGCCGGGATTGCAAGAAAGAAGGTGAATTCTGCCGCTACTTCTCTTGATATACCGATCAAAAGCGCGCCTACAATGGTCGCTCCCGATCTGGATGTGCCGGGGATCAGCGCAAGCATCTGGAAGACCCCGATGATCAGAAGCATCGGAACGGTCAGCTCCGAGATCCTCTTGACCGACGGCCTGCTCCCCGCATTCCGGTTCTCTACTATTATAAAGAGAACACCGTAGACGATCAGCATCACTGCCACAGGCAGCGGCTTATAGAACAATTCATCCAGGATATCGTTGAAAGGAAGTCCAATGAGCGCCGCCGGCACCGAGGCGATCACTACCTTGAACCACATCTGCCAGGTCAGCATCTTCTGTTTCTTCGTCTTCGTTGGGGAGAACGGATTCAGCTTATGGAAATACAGCACAACCACCGCCATGATCGCCCCCAACTGGATCACCACATTGAACATCTCCATGAACTCGTCGCTGAGCCCCGGCTTCAGTATATCCCCTACGAGGATCAAATGCCCCGTGCTGCTGACTGGGAGCCACTCTGTGATCCCCTCCACAATTCCCAGTATAATTACCTTCAATACATCTAACATCTCTTTCTCCTTCCTTCATTATAATACGCATTCTTCAATAAAATGCGCTACTCCATCCTCATCATTGGAAGCAGTGATATAGTCTGCCGCTTCTTTTACATCTTCCCGTGCATTCGCCATGGCAACCCCGATCCCGACTCCTTTCATCATCTTCAGATCGTTCGAGCTGTCGCCGAATGCCATGATCTCTTCCTTCCTGATTCCCAGGTGCTTACCAAGCCATATGAGTGCCTTGCCCTTGTCGACGCCTTCTGCATTCACTTCTATGTTCTTATCCAGGGCGCCGGTAACCTCAATCCCTGCAACCGCCTTCAATTCTTCCCGTGCCGCATCCCGGTCCGCAACCGTTGCAAACAATCCCTGTACCTTATCCAGGCTTTGGCGCTCGGCCTCGAACTTCGCCCTGACATCCGGCACAGGGATGCGGGTTGCCGTAATATACTCTGCCATCTGCGGCGAGCTGATATAGCGGCCGACCGACCGGAGTTCGTCCTCCTGGGCATAACCGATCCCGTTATAATAGATCTCCCGCAGGGTATCATAGCGCTCGAACACATCAAGAACCTTTCCCGCCGTCTCAAACGGCACAAGGGACTCATAGAGCGCCCTGCCCGTCTTCACCTCCACGATCCTTCCGCCATTGGCTGTAACCGCATACCGGATTCCCGGGAAATCAACCAATTCCTTCGGCAAGCCGCTAAACGGCCTGCCTGTTGCAGGCAAAACAATAATCCCCGCTTCTACCGCCCGCAGAAGGACGCTCCTTGTATATGGCGTCAGCTTCTTCTGCTCCGTCAGCAATGTCCCGTCCAGATCCATTCCGATCAGCCTCACCTTAATCTTCATATTCTGTCAGTTCCTTTCTGTCTTTTGTAAATAACATAAGCCTTGTGCTGATCCGGTCCTTCGTCTGTTCAAAAGTCTGTTCCCCATGCTCTATCAGCTTCGCAACAGCCTTCTCATTCGATGCCGGGGCA
>CANDQP010000184.1 GCA_947388185.1 uncultured Dorea sp.
CATCCTCATACACCTAGAGCCCCTTAACATACATATCCACCATCTCCTTTGACGCTTTTCACAATCACTGCTCTCAGCTTTATATGCTTCAATATTGCCTTCATGCTGTTCTCGCATAGATTGCTGCATCTGCTCCTGACTGATATTCTGGCATAAGTATACGTGATAAGGTCTTTCATATTTCTTTATAATCTTTGTTGCTCTGCTCTCTGAAAGCTCTGGATTTTCCAATGTATCTTTTGCAATTTTGAAACAGGAGCTGTAAGTCATATTTTTACTTACTTTCTTCCATGTAACCTTATTCCTTTGTAATAATTCTAGCTGACCGCAAATAGTAAAAACGGATCCCACCACAAAGTGAAATCCGTCTCATCACGCTAATCTTTTCTTCATATAATACCGTTCATGCCCCCGCGGGCAATCATCAAGCACCCCAAATACTTCATAGCCAAGCCCTTCATAGAACTCCTTCGCCTGGAAATCAAATGTATCCAGATGGATCAGATGCGCCCCCTTCTCCCTGGCGGCTTCTTCCGTCTCCCGAAGCAATCTCTTTCCGATCCCATTGCCTCTACAGCAATCGGCAACCCACAACACATCCACATCCGCACAGTTCCAGCAGTACATCCGGGCAATGATCCCGGCAATGATCTCCCCGGATTCCGAGACAGCCTTCCTGCTCAGGTCAACGAACAATTCCCCCTGTCTGGCAGGAACCTGCGCCAGATTATACGCTACCAACTGATCTATAATATGCCTCTTTTCTTCTTCTCTGCAAATCTGTATCTGATACATATCTATCTCCCAGGTTCCCGAGTCAAATACCCCGCTGCAAGCAACGGGGCATCAAATTTGTAGCGCTGCAGAGCAGCGGGGTATTTGACCCTCGCGGCAGTCGCCAAATGTGCATGCAAGCATGCCCGCTTGGCTCGTTGCTCGCGGGAATCAACGATCCCGCGCAAGACTCCGCATATCCGTGCCGGTTAATTCTGACTAACACTTCTTAGCTTCTCTGCAAATTCATTACTCAGAGTGATCTTCGCCACGTAGAACACATCTCCGGTCATGTAGACAGTCCAGTCGTCCTCGATCTCCACCTGAAGATCTCCTCCCGGCATATGCACGATCACCTTGTTATTCGTCATTCCAAGCTTATAGGCTACTCCGGCCGCTGCACAGGCGCCGGTTCCCGATGCCAGCGTATAGCCCGCGCCTCTCTCATAGATCTCGATCGCCACGTGTTCCTTGTCAACTACCTTCATGATCTGTGTATTCACGCGGTTCGGGAAATATCTTGCCATCTCGGCATAGTCGCCGATCTTGCACACCAGCGGCTTGGAGATCTCACGCATCGGGATCACACAGTGCGGATTCCCTATGGACACACAGGTAACCGGATACAGGGTTCTTCCGAATACCATATCCTCATTGATCACCTCACGGCTCTCCCCGGTCACCGGGATATCATCGCTGTTGAAGGATAACCGTCCCATGGACACCCGCAGACGGCTTCCGTCTTCGTTCAGGAAGGTTACCTCCGCCGGTCCGTTGCCCGTATATAATTTGAAATTCTTTTTCTGTACATAGCTTGCGTCCTTCAGATATTTTGCGAAGATACGCACACCGTTTCCGCTGGTCTCAGACTCACTGCCGTCAGGATTCCACACCTTCACATGCATACCGTCTTCCCCAAGGATCGGTCCTTCTAAGACACCGTCCGAGCCAAGCCCTGCATTACGGTCACAGATCATCTTCACATTCTCCGGTGTCAGCTTAAGCTCATTTTTATTCGGATCAAATACCACATAGTCATTGCCAAGCCCATGATAACGCTCTAATACAACCTTCATAACTTACCTCCAAATCTGTTACTGTATTCTTCATACGATTCCGTCTACAACTATCATAACAGGCATTATTTCCCATTTCAACACAATTCATGCCAATTCTCTTGCAAATAATGCTCTCTTGACTTATGCTATAATGAGAATGTCCGGCGGCATCTGACACTTACGATACACGAAAGGAGCAGTTACATGGACCAATATGTGAAGAAAGGCTATCTAAACAGTGAATTCCGTCTCTTTCACCTGACAGACCAGGAGACCCGTGAGGTCGAATACCACTACCACGATTTCGACAAGATCACCATCTTCCTGAAAGGGAATGTCAGCTATACTGTAGAAGGCCGGTCCTATGAATTGAAGCCCTATGACATCGTGCTTGTCAGGCACAATGATATCCACAGGCTGACAGTGGATAATTCTACCCCTTACGACCGGATCATCGTCTATATCTCCGTTAATTTCATGAAGGCATACCAGACAGAAGCTTATGATCTTAGCTACTGTTTCCAGAAAGCGGAGTCCGAGCACTCTAATGTACTGCGGATCCCTTCTCCGGGGAAAAGTTCGCTGTTCCGCTCCATTACACGCCTGGAGCAATCCTTCCTGGATGACGGGTATGCGGCAGAGTTATTCCGGCAGGTGCTTTTCCTGGAATTCATGATCCATTTGAACCGCGCCGCCCAAAAGGACCGTCTGGAATTCATCGACACCGACAGCTGCAACTCCAAGGTCCTGGATATCCTTCAATATATTAATGATAATCTGAACGGGGAATTAGATATTGACACACTTGCCGAACACTTCTATATCAGCAAATATTATATGATGCGCCTGTTCAAGCAGGAGACAGGCTATACCCTGGGTCAATACACTTCCCAGAAACGGCTCCTGCTTGCCAAAGAACTGATCTTATCCGGTGTGCCGGGCACACAGGTTTATTTTGACTGCGGATTCAAAGACTACTCCACCTTCTCGAGGGCCTACAAGAAATTCTTCAAAGAATCTCCCCGGCAGACGTTATAGTGTCTGCACTATATCTAGCTACGTCTAGGGTTGGAGGCGTGCATCTGGCACAGATATCGAGTGCAGAATTCGCTGTTAATTACGCAATGATGTACTAGCGCTTACCGCAGAGCGACGCCGGCACATATGCACGCACGAAGATACCATCCTCACGGTAATCCTCCTGAAGCAATTCGCCGTACTTGCGGATCATCTGGAGCTTGCCTGCCTCCTGATAAGGATACAGTTCTTCGATCAGCACCTTCTGCTCCCGCAGAACGGCCTCTATCGTCTTAAGAAGCTCCGAAGTTCCTTCACCCGTCTTCGCAGATAACTTCACCGTACAATCCGCATGAAAATCCCGGATGACCTTCTCCTCTTCTATCTTATCCTGCTTATTGAATACAGTAATAACCGGCTTATCCACCACCTCCAGGCTTCGCAGTGTCTCATACACCGTATAGATCTGCTCGTCCATCTGGGGATTCGACGCATCCGCCACATGAAGGATCACATCTGCATACTTCGCTTCCTCAAGTGTACTTCGGAATGCCTCGATCAGATGATGGGGCAATTTGCGGATGAATCCTACGGTATCCGTCAGCAGTACTTCCTGTCCGCCCGGAAGCTTCACTCCTCTGGTAGTCGGATCCAGAGTCGCAAATAACTTATCTTCCGCCAATATACCGGCTCCGGTCAATGTATTCAAAAGTGTCGACTTGCCCGCGTTCGTGTACCCTACGATAGCTGCTACCGGAACAGACTTCTTACTTCTTGCCCCTCTCGTTATCTCCCGGTGGCGTCTGACATCCCGAAGCTCCCGGTTCAACTGAGCGATCCTGCTCTTAATCAGCCTCCGGTCCATCTCAAGCTTCTTCTCTCCGGGTCCTCTGGTCCCGATCCCGCCGCCAAGACGGGACATCGCCTTCCCAAATCCCGTAAGCCTGGACTGCCGGTACTTAAGCTGCGCCAACTCCACCTGTATCTTACCTTCCCTGGTCGAAGCCCTGGCCGCAAAGATGTCAAGGATCACCAATGTACGGTCCATGACCTTGGTATCCAGCTCATCCTGCAGATTCTTCATCTGCACCGGCGATAGTTCGTCATCACAAATAATACCTGTCGCCTCCAGCTCCCACAACAGATCCTTGATCTCTTCAATCTTCCCTTTTCCAATATAAGTCCCCGGATGGATCTGTTCTCTGCTCTGTACCACCGTACCCACTGTCTCGGCGCCGGCGGTATCTGCCAGTTCTCTAAGCTCCTCCAGGGATCTGTAAGTATCGTCCTGGTCTGACGTGCTCACGCCCACCAGGATCACTCGCTCTGTCTCGTTCCTGATCTCAATCATACCTTCTGCCTTGAATATTCTATCTCGTCTCTAAAAACTGCAATTCCTTCTGCGCCGCCGCATCCTCCGGATATTCTGCAATATATTCGCCAAGCCTGGCTCTGGCATTCTCCCAGTCTCCTGCCTGTTCCAGCGCCACGATCAGATTATACTTCATCTCCTGATTCAGTTCGGCGCTGTTCCCCTCCTGCTCGATTCCCACCTGGAAATGATTCTGGGCGGATACAGCATTGCCAAGCCTAAGCTCACAGTTCCCAATAAAATTATAGAGCGTTCCCGTCTTCTGCGCGCCATTCTCCAACGCATTCCGAAATGCCTCGCCGGCGCCCTCATAGTCTTCCTGCTCCCATTTGGCGATTCCGATCCCTCTGTAGGCATCCCCGATGTTGACCTCATCCTCTACTGCCTTCTCAAAATGCTCGATCGCCTCTTCGTACTGCCCGTTCTCCAGACATTCCACTCCCTTTTCAGATGGATTGCCGCAGCCGGTCAGGCCGGCTCCCACCAGAAAAACAGACATTATGATCCCTATATGCTTTCTATTCAGATATTTCTTATCTATACACTTCATATTATTACATTTCCTTCTTCTGATCGTATGGTGAAATTACTATACCGTATATTTGGCAACCCAGGCAGAATTCAAGAATGCCACAAGCATTACGCCCAGCTCCGCAAGAATCGCCTCCCACATGCTGAAAAATCCAATGACCGCAAGAGCAAGCACCACAAGCTTAATGAACAGCGCAAATACGACGTTCTGGTTCACAACCTTCAATGTCTCCTTCGATATCTTAATGGCATCTATGATTCCCGGCAGTTCGTCTTCCAACAGAATGATATCCGCCGCCTCAATAGCAGCCGCCGATCCAAGCGCTCCCATAGCGATTCCTACATCCGCTCTCGCAAGCACCGGCGCGTCGTTGATCCCGTCGCCGACACACACCAGCCTCTCCGTCCGATCCTGGATGCTCAAGAAATCTTCCACATGCTCCAG
>CANDQP010000185.1 GCA_947388185.1 uncultured Dorea sp.
CTAATTATGAGACTGCGATCTCGAACCTGGAGCAGGTAATGCAGATGAACGAAGGCTACAGCGACGGGGCCGCACTGCTGCTTCTTGCGCAGTCCTATGAGAAGAGCGGTAATAATGAGCAGGCCAATCTCAAATACCAGAAGCTTGTGGAGAGCTATCCGGATACGGAGGCGGCAGAAGAGGCCAAGGATGCACTGAAGGCAAGGAACGGCGATGCCGCGCCGGGGGAAGACGAAGGAGACTCTGCCGGCAGCGAAGGGGCGGACGGCAGCGAAGGAGACGATACAGAGTAAAATCCGGCTGTCTGGAAGCACGGCAAAAGGGAATAAATTACGAAAGAAAAGGATATGCGCAGGAGGCATATCCTTTTTGTTATGTATAGGAAGAGGCCGGGAAAACGGCGGGCAGGGGAATGGCTTCGCTCCTGCCGTAAAAACAGGCGCAAGAAGGAGGATGTATATGAAATATCAGGTACAGGAGAACTGCCTGACGGTATTCCTGCCCAATGAGCTGGATCATCACAATGCGGAAGAGATCAGAAAGGAGTCGGATCACCTGATCGAGCATAATCATATCCGGTATGTGATCTTCGATTTTAAGGAGACGAATTTCATGGACAGTTCGGGGATCGGAGTGATCATGGGGCGTTATAAGCGTATCTATTTGCTGGGAGGAGAGATGTGTGCGGTGCATGCGAATGAGAGAATGAGGAAGATATTGACCATGTCGGGAGTGACCAAAATCATGCAGATATATGAGGAGGAAGAGTAGATGGAGCATACCAATGAGATGCAGTTAATCTTTGACAGCCGTTCATCCAATGAGTCATTTGCAAGAGTGACGGTGGCGGCCTTTATGACATCCCTGAATCCTACGGTAGAAGAGGTCTCGGATGTAAAAACAGCAGTATCGGAGGCGGTGACGAACGCGATCATTCACGGATATGAGAATGAAGTACATAGTATCTGTATCCGCTGCCGCACGGAGGGCAAGACCTTGTATCTGGAGGTGGAGGATACGGGCAGAGGGATCGAGGATGTGAAGCAGGCGATGGAGCCGCTTTTTACTACGAAGCCGGAGCTTGACCGGTCGGGAATGGGATTCTCATTTATGGAGGCGTTCATGGACAGGCTGGAGGTGTTCTCGGCTCCGGGCAAGGGAACGACGGTGCGGATGGAAAAAACCATTGGAAAAGGAAGGAGACTATGGACCACACAATCGCTTTGATTCAGAGATCTCACGAAGGGGATGAAGAAGCAAGGGCACGGTTGGTGGAAGAGAACACAGGGCTGGTCTGGTGTATCGTTAAGAGATTCTATAACCGGGGCGCGGAGGCAGAGGATCTGTTCCAGGTAGGCAATATCGGGCTTCTGAAGGCGATCGACAAATTCGATATGTCTTATGATGTGAAATTCTCGACTTACGCGGTTCCGATGATATCGGGGGAGATCAAGAGATTCTTAAGAGACGACGGGATGATCAAGGTCAGCCGTACGCTTAAGGAACTGGCTTATAAGGCATATCTCTGCCAGGAAAGGCTCCAGGAGAAATGGGGCAGGGATCCGACGGTCTCGGAGATTGCCGAGGAGCTGGGCGTGGAGAGGGAGGAACTGTCGCAGGCTTTGGACGCCAGCGGCGATATCGAATCGCTGCACAAGCCCATTTACCAGAAGGAAGGGCAGGAAATACGTCTGATGGATAAGCTTCAGAAGACGGAGGGAGAGGAGGAACAGATCCTTAACCATATGCTTCTTAAGCAGCTTCTGGCTTATCTCAATAAAGAGGAACGGCGGCTGATCTATCTCAGGTATTTCGCCAACCAGACGCAGACACAGGTGGGCGCGGCTCTGGGGATTTCCCAGGTCCAGGTGTCGAGGATGGAGAAAAAAATATTAAAAAATCTTCGCGAACGAATATAACAGGCATACCATGTATATTTTTCTTGATAACCATCCATACTAATCCGCAAAAGGAATAAAGAAGGTGGAAAGTATGGATGATGCAAGAAAAAAACTCAGGGTATGCCTGATCTGCGTTGTAATGGCGGCGGTGATCGTTGGGTTTGCCTATTATTTTAATGATGTAAGGACGCGCAGTACATTGGATGAAGGTACGCTGGTGCGGCACTATATAACGCTTCGGAGCGGTGAACAGGCATAAGATTAAGGAAAGAAGAGGACTAATATGGCAGGAAGTGAGACTGTATATATCAAGGCAGACAGGAATGTGGAGGTCACGAAACCAGAGGTCACGCTTGGGGATGTTCTTAAGATAGAATGCTCCAATCCTAATATGGTTCCGAAGCTGAATACATTGAAGCTGCTTAAGTTCCATCATACGGATAAGAAGCATCAGAACCGCACGGCAGTGTCGATACTGAGGGTGATCCAGTGTATTCATGAGCAATATCCGAATATCGACGTGCAGAATATGGGGGAGACGGACATTATCGTGACTTATGAGGAACAGCAGACGGCCGGGGGAGCAGTACATTATATGAAGGCCGCGGTGGTGGTGGTGATCAGTTTTATCGGAGCCGCATTCTCTATTATGGCATTTAATAACGACGTTGATACTACGAAAATGTTTTCCCAGATCTATGAACTGCTTACGGGAAATAAATCGGATGGGTTCACCATCCTGGAGCTGACTTATTGTATCGGACTGGTCATAGGAATTCTCACATTCTTCAATCATTTCGGAAAGAAGAAGTTCTCAGTGGATCCAACGCCGATGGAGGTCGAAATGCGTCTGTATGAGAACGACATCCAGTCCACCCTGATCGAGACGTATTCCAGAAAGGAGAAGGAACTGGATGTGGGTGCAAATTCTACTGGCAGTCATCGGACTTAGCGCAGGTATGGTCGTGGCGGGAGGTCTCTTCTCGTTCATCAGCGGACTTGGGGTGATATCGGATTTTGCGGACCGGACGCATACCGGCGAGCATATCCTTCTGTATGAGGACAGTGTGGCGCTGGGCGGTATCCTGGGAAATATTTTCTTCATCTATGGAATACAGATTCCCTACGGCGCTTGGCTTACACCGGTATTCGGGTTATTCGGCGGGATATTTGTGGGATGCTGGTCGATGGCGCTGGCGGAGATCCTGAATGTGTTCCCTATCTTCATCCGCAGGGTCAAGCTGCTTCGGGGGATTCAATACTTGATTCTTGGGGTTGCACTGGGGAAAGGGATCGGGGCGTTTATATTTTTCTTTAATCGATTTTGAGAAGGAGGGAACTGGAGATGGATAAGGAACGGCAGCAGCAGGCGTATGAGAATTATGTGAAGAAGAAGACGCCGGTGCATAATCTTCCGGCGAATATGGGAAAGGCATTCATCGCGGGAGGCGTGATCTGCACGGTCGGGCAAGCCGTGCTGAACTTTTGTGAGAAGCTTGGGTTTGATAAGGATGTGAGCGGGGGATGGACTTCGATGATCCTGGTGGTCATCAGCGTCCTCCTTACAGGATTCAATATCTATCCGCGGATCGCCAAATGGGGGGGCGCAGGGACACTGGTCCCGATCACAGGATTTGCCAATTCGGTTGCGGCGCCGGCGATCGAGTATAAGAAGGAAGGGCAGGTCATGGGAATCGGCTGCAAGATCTTCACGATCGCGGGGCCGGTGATCCTGTATGGGATATTTACAAGCTGGGTGCTGGGATTCGGGTACTGGCTTCTTAAGGTCAGCGGTATCGCCGCGTAAGTATATAACAGAGAGGGAAGGAAACGATGACGAAGGGATTACAGAGTATTGCTTTTAAAGAGTCTCCCTACCTGGTCAGCAGTGCGTCTGTTGTGGGAAAGAAGGAGGGCGAGGGTCCTCTGGGGAAGATGTTTGATATGGTAGAGAAGGAAGACCTGTTCGGGGAAAATACATGGGAAGAGGCAGAGAGTACCATGCAGAAGGAAGCATGCCTTCTTGCAATGGGGAAGGCGCATATGGAGGCGAAGGATGTGAGGTATCTGTTCGGCGGGGATCTTCTGCGGCAGGGAGTCGCTACTTCTATGGGAGTATCGGAGCTGAATATTCCGCTGTTCGGGCTGTTCGGAGCCTGTTCTACATCGGGAGAGGCTCTTGCACTGGCCTCTATGAGTGTGGCGGCAGGATATGGGGAGTATATGCTTGCTGTCACGTCGAGTCATTTCGGAAGCGCGGAGAAGGAGTTCCGTTTCCCGCTGGGGTATGCGAACCAGCGTCCGCTGTCTGCACAGTGGACGGTCACCGGAAGCGGGGCTTTCCTGGTGGGGACGAAACGGAGCCATGTGAGGATCACGGGTGTGACGGTTGGCAAGATCGTTGACTATGGGCTTAAGGATTCTCAGAATATGGGCGCTTGTATGGCTCCTGCGGCCTGTGACACGATTATCCGTAATCTGGAGGATTTTGGAAGGAAGGCGGAGGACTATAACCGGATCATTACCGGGGATCTGGGGTATGTCGGCCAGAGTATCCTGTTTGATCTGATGCGTGGCAAGGGGTATGATATCAAGAAGAACCATATGGACTGCGGGATGACCATATTCGACCAGATGACGCAGGACACCCACGCGGGCGGAAGCGGCTGCGGCTGTGCGGCCACGACGCTGTCTGCGTATATTCTGCCGAAGATTGAACGCGGGGAGTGGAAGCGAGTGCTTTTCGTCCCGACCGGGGCGCTGATGTCGACCGTGAGCTATAATGAGGGCGCAAGCGTGCCCGGTATCGCGCACGGTATCGTGCTGGAGCATTGCTGATGTCTGGCAGTAACAGTGAGAGAATGTGAAGGAGAGGGAGATAGGCTATGGATTATATAAATGCATTTTGGATCGGAGGGGTGATCTGTGCGCTGGTGCAGATCCTGCTTGACCGGACGAAACTGATGCCGGGAAGAGTTATGGTCCTTCTGGTGTGCAGCGGTGCGGTGCTTGGGGCGCTGCACATCTATCAGCCGTTTCAGGATTTTGCCGGGGCGGGTGCAAGCGTGCCGCTTACAGGATTCGGCAATCTGCTGTGGAAGGGTGTGAAGGAGGCTGTGGATAAGGAAGGGTTCATCGGGATCTTCATGGGAGGATTCAAGGCGAGTGCGGTGGGGATCTCCGCGGCACTGGTGTTCAGTTATCTGGCTTCACTGATGTTCGATCCGAAGATGAAGAAGTA
>CANDQP010000186.1 GCA_947388185.1 uncultured Dorea sp.
TCAGCTGTATCCTCCTTGCACTTCCTGCAATCACTCTCATACCACAATCCCCCCCTTATTATCTGACATACGGTAACCAGGCCTGTTGCTATGAAGTTGTTCCAAGGCGGCGGTAGCGGTTCAGGCAGGCGTAGATCTCCTGCTTCCTTGGCATCGCCAGATTCCCCGGAAGATAACTGCCGTCACACACGGCGCCAAGCCCCTGGGCGTCCATCTTCTTATATAATTCCTCGATGGTCTGCTTAAGAGTCTTCCTTCCGTCGAACACATCCTCTTCAAGATATTTCACAATATTACCAAGAGAAGTAAGCTGCTCGCTGTCCATCAACTGTTCCACATATCTCAGATCGATAGTCTCATGATTCAGCACTACGCCGTCTCTTCCCTGCGTCTTGATCTTCACCCTTCCCTTATTCTTAAGTCCCGGATTCCTGCGGATCTTCCGGTCGAAGGATGGCTCTCCTGGTCCGTCCTTGGGAAGCTCAAGCCTGGGATAATCCCTGGCCGCAGTCTTCGCGTGCTCCGTGATCTCTCTGGGCACGTACCGGTCCATCTGCACGATGGTATCCGCCACCTGGAAATATGCGCCGGAGCTTCCGGCAACGATCACCGTCGAGATCCCAAACTGCTCATAGAGAGCCCGCACCCGCTCGATAAACGGGGTGATCGGCTCCATATCCCGGTGGATGACCCGCTGCATCAGCTCGTCCCTCACCATGAAGTTCGTCGCGCTGGTATCTTCGTCGATCAGGAACACCTTCGCTCCCGCCTCCATACTCTCCACCACATTGGCGGCCTGAGAAGTGCTTCCGCTCGCGTCCTCTGTATCAAATGCAACCGTGTCCTTCCCATTGGGAAGATCATTGATAAACATAGATATATCCGTATGCCTGATGCTGCGCCCATCCTCCGCGCGGATCTTCATGGCAGCGGCATCCGTCACCACATATTCCCTTCCGTCTCCGGCGATATGCGGGTACACGCCTGTCTCCAACGCCTTCAGAAGCGTGGATTTCCCATGGTAGCCGCCGCCTACGATCAGGGTCACGCCCCTTGGGATACCCATCCCGCTCAAAGCTCCCTTATAGGGAAGCTCCATGGTCACCTCCATGGATTGGGGAGATACGAAAGGCACGGCCCCCTTCATAGGGCGCTGGGACACGCCGGACTCTCTGGGGAGAATGGCTCCGTTGGCGACAAACGCAACAAGGCCCATAGTCTCTAATTGCTCCCGGATATATGCCTGATCCTCTGATAATTCCATTACCCTCTGGGTCTTCTTCTTATCGAGCCTTCCGTAAAAGAGTGCACGTTCCACACAGGAAGGCAGGAAATCATACAGGATCTTCTTAAGCTCCCGCGCGTTGATTGTCCGCCCGTTGGCAGGGAACCCCACTTCGAATCTGACCGTCACATCACCGGATGAGGGATTGATCTCACACGCCGTCCGTTCCAGGATCTCCTGGGAACATCTGGTCACGCTGATGATCCCGCTCTTGCCGGAACCCTTCGCCTGGAAGGAATACTGCTGGATCTGATTCCAGAAATTACGGGTCAGCTCATCCTGCAGCGCAACCCGCTTATGCTTGTTGTCAAATAATTCTTTCGGAAAACCTGCCGTCCGCCCGGGAACCCGGACACTTAATTTGGACGGGGCGGCAAACGGGTCTCCCTGTACGTGGTCAATGGACAAGACGTATCTGCCAAATTGATATACGCCCCTCGTATCCTTGTAAGCCGGATATCCTCTGTGGTCGATCCGGTCTAATAATTGTCTTAAATCTTCTGATGTCTTCATATTCTGTCTTATACTCCCTGTCTGTTCTTAATTATCTTTCTCATACTCTGCCAATATCATCCCGCCGTTACAACGCTACGATCCTTGCCCTGTGGTGGATCGCCGGGAGGAACTTATTCAGCAGATCCTTCGTCCTGAACTTCAAATGGCTGGTATTGATCCCCGGATTGCATCCGAACCACTCCGCCTCCGCCACTTCCTTGTCCACGATCACCTGCACATAATCGTCCTCATCCGTCAGAAGCCCTGCCACGCTGGCAGACCCGGGCGTAGTCCCCAGGTGTTCCATCATCTTCTCCGGCGGCGCGAATGACATATGGGATACGCCGAGCTTCTTGCTGAATGCGGCGGTATCGAACGCCTTGCCGGCCGGCATCACGAGCAGAAAGAAGGTTGTCTTCTTCTGGTTGCACAAGAATACATTCTTCCGGATCTCGGTACCAATAGCCTTGTCGATGGCCGCGCACTCTTCCATTGACGCGGCAGGATCATTGTCCACCTGTTCATAGGGTATCTTTAATTTATCTAATGTCTCATACATCTTCCGCTCTAACGGCATCCGCTCATCGGTCGGCGCCGAGGTCCTGATCTCACTGATATACATAGCTTTTATCCTCCACTTTATAGCGTTCTCATACTTATCGCTTGTATCATAATTATACCGAATTCACGAAGTCTTTGCAAGATAAGAATCTGTGTTAAGAAACTTGCGTTAAGAAACCGTTAAGGCTTGTTGACGGGCTTGTGTCTTCTTTTGCTTTTATGCTACAGTATATGATAACTTAATTTTTTCAATTCATCTGTCAGTTTTCAACATGTTTATTTTCCAGAAAGGATCCTTCATTTCATGAATTTTTACCAGACCAAATTTGCAGAAAAATTAGAAGAAGCGCTCAAGGCGGTACTTCCCATCATAGGGCTGGTGCTGCTGTTAAGTTTTACCATTGCACCGATCCCGCCCAGTATCCTGCTGCTTTTTTTGTTCGGCGCGGTGCTGCTTGTGATCGGTATGATGTTCTTTACATTAGGCGCCGAGCTTGCCATGACCCCTATGGGCGAGAAGGTCGGCACGAAGATGGCCCGGTCCATGAAACTTCAGGTAGTTCTGTTCCTGTGCTTCCTTCTCGGATGCCTGATCACCGTCTCGGAGCCTGATCTGCAGGTGCTTGCCGAGCAGGTTCCGTCCATACCCAACCATATCCTGATCCTCGCCGTCGCATTCGGCGTCGGATTCTTCCTGATGGTTGCGATGATGCGTATGCTCTTCTCAAGGTCGCTGCCGTCCTTGCTGATCGTGTGTTATATTCTCGTATTCATCCTGGCATTCTTTGTGCCCAAGGACTTCCTTGCCGTCGCCTTTGATTCCGGCGGCGTCACCACCGGGCCGATGACGGTTCCGTTTATCATGTCCATGGGCGTGGGCTTTGCCGCGGTCCGAAGCGACAAGCACGCCGAGGACGACAGCTTCGGCCTGGTTGCGCTCTGCTCCATCGGGCCGATCCTGGCGGTGCTGCTCCTTGGACTTCTGTATCATCCGGGCGACGCCGTTTATATTCCTTCCGAACTTCCCGTCCTTCAGGACTCTGTAGAACTGTGGCAGCATTTTGCCAGAGGATTCCCGGAATATATGGGGGAGATCATGGTATCCCTTCTTCCGATCGCCTTGTTCTTCGCGGCATTCCAGATATTATCGCTGAGACTTAAGAAGAAGACGCTCCTTAAGATCATCATCGGAATTGCATACACCTACATAGGGCTGGTGCTGTTCCTGACCGGGGTCAATGTGGGGTTCATGCCTGCCGGAAACCATCTGGGACAGACGATCGCCGCCCTCCCTTACCGTTGGATCCTGATACCGATCGGTATGATCATCGGATATTTTATCGTCAAGGCAGAGCCTGCCGTCTATGTCCTGATGGAGCAGGTAGAAGAGATTACCTCGGGCGCGATCTCCGGCCGTTCCATGGGTGTCAGCCTCTCCCTTGGCGTCTCGGTTTCCGTCGGACTTGCTATCACCCGCGTATTGACAGGCGTCTCTATCTTCTGGTTTATCCTCCCGGGATACGTGATCGCCATCTGCCTGTCATTCTGGGTACCTAAGATCTTCACCGCCATAGCTTTCGACTCCGGCGGCGTGGCGTCCGGCCCTATGACCGCCACTTTTCTGCTCCCCTTTGCCATGGGCGCCTGTCAGGCGGTCGGAGGCAATATCGTCAGGGATGCGTTTGGGGTCGTCGCCATGGTAGCCATGACTCCGCTGATCGCTGTCCAGATCCAGGGCGCAGTCTACCAATTCAGATCCAGGAAACAGGAAATGGCCGAACCGGAAACTATTTCTGTCTCCTATCTTGATATCCTGGCAGATGATGATATCATAGAGTTATAGAAAGGGAAGGGATTTTCAATGAACGCAGTCTATATGCTAGGCATCATCACGAACAGAGGGATGCGGGATAAATTCATCCAATTTTTCAAACTGCATAATATCCATGTGACACTTACCGTCTTAGGAGAAGGAACCGCGGGCAGCGCGATCCTTGATTACCTGGGAATGGAAGCGACCAGCAAGACCCTGTATTTCGCTTTTGTCACCTGGGATACCTGGAAGCAGCTAAAAAAAGACCTGTACACTCAGGTCAAGATCGATATCCCCGGCCGGGGAATCGCTTTTCTCATACCGCTTGGCAGCATAGGCGGCAAGAAACAGCTTCAATATATTACCGTCGGTCAGGAATTGTCTATAGAGGAGGAGAGCACATTGCAGAACACAGATTATGAACTCTTGGTCACCATTGCGAACGCAGGGCACATCGAGACGATCATGGATGCAGCAAGGCACGCCAACGCGCCGGGCGGCACCGTGATCCACGCCAAAGGAACGGGGGCAGAGCACGCCAAACGATTCCTTGGGATCTCTCTTGCCGAGGAAAAGGAGATGGTGTTCATCGTCGTACGCACACGGCAGAAGAATGCGATTATGAAAGCGATCATGGAACAAGCCGGGACCGGCAGCCCCGCAGGAGGTATCATCTTCTCTCTCCCGGTCACCAGTACCGCAGGACTGCGGATGCTTGAGGAGGAGGCTGCGCAATGAGATATATACTTGCATCTTCTTCTCCAAGGAGGAAGGAATTATTAGAACAGGCGGGATTTACCTTCGATATCATTCCCGCTGCTGTTGAGGAAACGATCACAAAGACAGAACCATCAGAGATCGTGATGGAGTTGGCAGCCAGAAAAGCGGAAGATGTCTTCCGCCGTCACGGGCAGCAGGACTGCGTCGTGATCGGCGCGGACACGATCGTCGTATACCGGGAT
>CANDQP010000187.1 GCA_947388185.1 uncultured Dorea sp.
CATGCAGATCACCACAGGCAAGCTGCCCCGCGTATTCGCCCTGACACAGCAGGACATCACTCCTTACGGAAATGACCTCTATCATATCAACAGTATCCTTCAGCCTGCAACCGCCACAAAAGCTCCTGTCGTAGGCGTTGCCGTTACCACTGAGACGGTCGTACCCGGCTGCGCGACCGGAGCAAGCCATATGGAGGATCTCGACGAGGCAGCAAGGTTCATGTTAGAGACGGCTAAAGCCTTCGGAAAGGGCACGTTAAAATTCTACGACGAGGATGAATTCTCACGGATCCAAAGCCTCTACGGCTCTATGAATCATTTTCAGACTCTCGGCGCCTCACAGAAGTAAGCATACCCGCCGGACGGACAGACTTCGTTCGGCAAGGTATAGATGAATGGATGGAAGTCCATCCGCCCCGAAAGGGGCATGAATTACAGGATACCCGAAAGGGTACAAAAAAAGAGTCCGGCAGTTATACTCCTTCTGCCGGGCTATTTTGATTGCCCATTATTCACATAAACCTTCTTAAATGAAGCGCAAGGGATAATTCCAGTATACTGTTCGGATCCGACAGATTATATCCGGTCAGATGCTCGATCTTCTTGATCCGGTACATCAGCGTATTCCTATGCAGATACAGGCTCGTCGCAGTCATATTTCTTGCACCCAGATGATTCACAAATATCTCCAGCGTCTCCAGAAGATTGCTCTCATTCTCCTCGTCATATCTGATCAGCGCATCCAGCTTGCTTGCCGCATAATCCCGGCAGACCTGCTGCTTGCTGATATCCTTAAGCATCCTCCAATAGCCGGCCTTCTCGATACACACGACCCGCTGGCCGCTTTGGCTTCTGGCGATCTCCACCGCATCCCGGGCCTCCCGGTAGACATCCTGGAACGCCTGATAGGAGACTCCCTGTCCTGATACGCCGACGGTCATATCACAGCCGCTTCTCTGTGAAATATACTCCTGGATCCGCTCAAAGCATCCCTGATCGAACTCCTGCCCTTCCGCCTTCAGGATACACGGAAAGCTTCCGTTGTTAGATAAGACTACTCCTGTGCATTTCTCGGCGGACAGGCCTTCTCTGATGTTGCCTTCAATTTTTTCCAGCTGCTCTTCCAATTCCTCTTCGGGAAGCTCCTTAAGCCTGTCTCCTAATTCTTCCGCCTCTAAGAGCATGACCCGGTACGGCGGCTTAGGCCATCTCTGTTCACTGATCCGAAGATTGCTCTCCTCTTCGTATGTAACGTTACCGGTCAGAAGATCTATAAAAAGCCTTTTGTCTGCCTCACGCCTGTTATACCTTGCAAGCCGAGACTTCATCTTGTCTATCAGGTTATTCTGTGATTTTACCAGCGCTTCCATCACCGCATAATTCAGCTCTATAAACGGAAGCTCTTCCGGTATCAGGATGATCGGGAAACGGAACTCCTCAGCCAGCTTTAACGCGTCCTTAAGATACTGTCCGATAAACCGCGACTTGATCGCAAGCGCGGCAGCCTTAGCCTTGTTCAGGTTACGGATCAGCGCGAGAATCTCTTCCCTGGTCCCGCTGCACGCGTAGCCGGTCGTAATATAGATCACGTTCGGGCGCATCCACGCCGTCATATCAGGAATCTCTATACAATCCACATAGCGCACGACTCTGTTGAGTCTCTCTTTGCCCACTGCAAGGGTACATCCCTTTGCCTGTGCGATCTCCAATACATCCTTCACTGTAATTGCCAATCTTACCACCCTCCTGCCGAATCGGCTCAATGGTTTCCTCCTTGACTACACTGTTTCCATCATAACAGACCCTTAAAGCAAAATCAAGAGACGATGTATTATGCCGCCTCAGACTCTATCTTTCTGCAGAGGATAATTCCGATCAATAATATCAAGGGAAACAGAACCGCTGCCAGAATTCCCTTCTTCAAGTTGTCACCCAATACACCGGACACCATTCCGACCACCGTCGGCCCGCCGGAACAGCCCACGTCTCCGCCCAAGGCCAAAAACGCGAACATAGCCGTCCCTCCTCTAGGCAATGCCGCTGCCGCCTTGCTGAAGGTTCCCGGCCACATAATCCCAACCGACATCCCGCAGACCGCGCAGGCTGCCAGGCTGAGCAGCGGAACCGGTATCAGGGAAATCCCCAGATAAGACAGAATACACAGGCAGCTGCTGTAGATCATGAACTTCTCCAGATGGATACGGTCACCGTATTTCCCGTAGAATAACCTGGACGTCCCCATCAGAACCGCAAATGCCATCGGCCCGGCCAGATCACCCGCCGTCTTAGAGATCCCAAGCCCCTTCTCCGCTAATGTGGAAGCCCATTGGCTGACCGCCTGTTCGCTTGCCCCTGCGCATATCATCATGACAAGCAAGACCCAAAATACTTTGATCTTAAACAATTCCTTCAGCCGTAACCCCGTCTCTCCCTCTTCCATCAGCGGTGCCATCGGAACCTTGGTAAATGCAAAGGCATTCGCGATCGGGATAAGCGCCCATATCACCGCCAGTATTTTCCAATTCTCAATACCTGCCGTATAAAAAAATAATGTTGAGATCAGTACAACTCCCGCATGGCCCCAACAATAAAAAGAATGCAGCATACTCATCGCCTTCTCTTTATTATCCGAGGGACACGCCTCCACGACCGGACTGACAAGAACTTCCAAGAGCCCGCCGCCGACAGCATAGATCATGACCGCGATTAAAATCCCGGCAAAAGGAGACGGCAGCATCTCCGGCAGGACCGTAAGCAGTATCAGTCCGGCCGCCGCCAGCACATGGCCTGCCACCATCGAAATACGATACCCTATCTTATCCACAAATCCGACCGAAAGAAGGTCGACCAATAACTGTATTCCGAAGTTAAAAGTCACCAGAAGTGTAATCTGGGACAATAAGATATCATAGTTTCTCTGAAAAAATAAGAACAGCAGCGGTGTAAAATTATTGACTGCCGCCTGCACGATATAGCCTGTGAAACAGGCTGTGATCGTTTTATTATATTGATTGTCCATCTTCATTGCCTCTTAAATCTATCTCTTTATTCTGGTATAAATCTCCCGTTCATCTTCATGATGAATATACGCACCATTTTTCATCTGTACTTTAAGCGATGCAGGATTATCCTTGTGAACAGACATATAGATCTCATCCTCACAAATCATCTGCCATGCCTTTTCTACCGCCAGTTTCAGGCCTATGGAGGCGTACCCCTTTCCTCTGAACTCCTTCTTGATCCCATATCCTATATGTCCTGCACCTTTTGCCAGTTCCTCCGTAAGCCAATGCCGTATTCTGAACCATCCGACAATAATATTATCTTCCCACAGGAAAAATTCTGTCTCCGGCACCCATCCTTCCTGAAGTCCAATGCCCTTCGCCGCATCGATATAACCCGGCAAAATCTTGTATGTAAATTCATCTTTGGTGCATCCGGATTCAGGATTTGTAAACCCATTCTCATTCTCGGGAGTGCTCGTTACAAACTCATATTCTTGCTCTAAATCTTCCATATTTGCTTCTTTTAGATATAGCATTTCGCTTCCTCCATAGTTTAACGTCTGCATTTCCCTTTACAGGGAAAATTACGCATGTGACAGCTGCGGAAAGAACAGCTTTTCCTTTTCAATACTTTCCAAATCCCTTCCGCAAAAGAACAGACGGGTATCATTTGTGTCATCACAGACCGATGCTTCAAACATATCAAGATCGCCGGAAACAGGCGTGAATCCAAGCATCAGAGAATTGTATACGGTGTCATCAATGCGTCCAAATTGCTGAACAAATAGACTCTGGCCATCCAATCTTCAAAACCAAATCCATAGATCTTCTGTGTTAATGCATTTAGTTTATGCCGCAGCATATCATTTTCCATATAATCAAAAATGAGTTCCATAATTCAGCCTTTCTTTTTATATCAATTTCTCATAAAGATTGTACCAGGGAATCCCATACGCTTCATATCCCAGACTTACGGTTCCGATCAACTGATATCCGCATTTTTGATAAAGCTGCTCCGCGGGGAAGTTATCTTTTACCACATCAAGCCGGATGCTTACGCAGTGTTCTTTCCGCGCCGTCTGTTCCGCAAACATTAATAGTTCCGTTCCTATACCGCACTTCAAGAAAGCAGGGTGGACGGCAAGAATATAAACTACATAAATGCGGCTATAATCATCTTCGGTCAGCCACCTGCCGTTGCTATATCCCTCTTCCGGCTCATGTTTTAAAATCATTGAACCTACGGTCTGATCTCCAAGCCGTGCAATGTACAGCGCATCTTCCATTAACCCCTTTTCGGCATCGCAGCGAGCCGGATAGATACCCTTTTTCCATCCGGGATAATTCTTGTGTGTTTCTAAGTAACCGCATATATCTCCGTACAATTTCTCAATCTGATCAAGGTCCGCTTCTGAGGCTTTTTCAATCTGAATATCCGGTTTCATATCTGACTCCTCTCCTTCTACATTTTCAAAAATATCTATGACATAATGGTATTCATCACGGGAATCGAGACCGCATTCCAATATACGGCTCAGATCTGTTTCTGCAAGCAAAAAGCCCACGGTATCTTCATCTATCTGCCATAAAGAGGACACGGCGCTCTTTAAATCTAATATTTTGATTTTACTCCATAACCCGCAAAAAAGATAATACTCACCCTTCTCCCTCAACTCCATAGTGTCTATGATCCAGGAGAAAATCTTTTCTTTTGGGGATTTGTACGGCAGCTTACTATAAGGTTCCAGGTTATATTCAAATGTGGAAAAGTACGCCGAACACAGCTCATTCAGCGCCGGATTTTCGTTTTCTCCGAAGAGCTTTAACAGAGCAATGCCTGATATTTGCTTTAGCTTGTTTTTCGCGGACTGTATGGCCAGTTTACGCGCAATTATCTTCTGCCTTTCAGTCATGACTTATCATCTCCAATCCTGCAGAAATCGAACTACTGAATCGCCCGGTCCGTGCCAGCCTTGTTCACCGATCACATCCATTAAATCAGTAATTCCAATACCTCTGTCAATTTATTTACTGCCCTGCACTCCGAACATCTGCATGTTCCGTTTCTGTCTATTAATATTGGCGT
>CANDQP010000188.1 GCA_947388185.1 uncultured Dorea sp.
TCACGATCCCGTCCAGGACGTCCACCTTCACACCCTTAGAGAGAGACTTCATGCCAAGCTTGCTCACAAGCTCCCTCGTTGCATTCCCTGTCATGGAAGAAACACCCTCCACCTCAGTCGCCGCAAGTCCTGCGATGATCGCTACCACCTCGTCCGCGATCTTCACCTCTCCAAGATTCTCTTCAGTCTGTATCGTATACGTATTTCTCTCTTCTTTGCTCATATTTAAGAAACCTCCTGTCTCATATACACTTCTTTTTATTATAGCAAATGAATACAATTTTGCAAAGTAGCGATACTGATTTTGTCTAAAATTTTATAACAGTACAGGCAAGCCCGCCCTGCTACATGATTTTCCGACCGTACGGCTGCCGATCCTGTCCTATCTGGCGAATTCAGCCAGTACCAGTCCTTCGTTTCGCTCTACAGTCATACGGATGCTCCACTCATTTACAAACAGAAGAAGCGGGCGGTCTTTCAGGTCCTTGACCTTCTTCATATCAGAGGTTCCGGTAAGCTTGTCAAGGTCAGTCTCCGTATGCTCGATCCAGCGGATATACTCATACGGAAGGCTGTCAAGACGGATCTCTACATTATATTCGTTCTCCAGCCTGTATTTCAGCACGTCAAACTGCAGCACGCCTACCACGCCCACAATGATCTCCTCCATACCGGTATTGAACTCCTGGAAGATCTGGATCGCGCCCTCCTGGGCGATCTGGTTGATTCCCTTGATAAACTGCTTCCGCTTCATAGTGTCTACCTGACGCACCCTTGCAAAATGCTCCGGCGCGAAGGTCGGAATCCCCTCATAGGCAAAATGCTCCGCAGACGTCGTAAGCGTATCGCCGATCGAGAAGATTCCCGGATCAAACACACCGATAATGTCGCCGCCGTAAGCCTTCTCGATCATCTTGCGCTCGCTCGCCATCATCTGCTGCGGCTGGGATAAGCGCACCTTCCGGCCTCCCTGAACATGATACACGTCCATTCCGGCCTCAAACTCCCCGGAACAGATCCGCATAAACGCGATACGGTCCCTGTGCGCCTTGTTCATATTAGCCTGGATCTTGAATACAAAGGCCGAGAAATCCTTCTCCTCCATGGGATTCACCGCACCCTTGTCCGATATCCGCGGAAGGGGCGACGTCGTCATCGTAAGGAAATGTTTCAAAAAGGTCTCCACGCCGAAGTTTGTAAGAGCAGAGCCAAAGAACACCGGAGACAGCTCTCCCTTACTTACCAGCTCCTGATCAAACGCAGCTCCCGCACCGTCCTGCAGCTCGATCTCCTCCATTAACTGTGCAAGCTGTGCGTCTGTCACCCACTCTTTGATAGCCGGGTCGTCTGCCGCGATCTTGCGGACTTCTCCCTGCGTAGTTCCCTTGTGGGTATCTGAGAACAGCTCCACCTTCTTCGTCTCCCTGTCGTAGACCCCCTTGAATTCCTTGCCGGAACCAATGGGCCAGTTGACCGGGCAGGTGGCGATTCCCAGTTCATTTTCAATATCATCCAGAAGCTCGAAGGTATCCATCGCCTCCCGGTCCATCTTATTGATAAAAGTAAATATAGGGATATGCCGCATGGTGCACACCTTAAAAAGCTTCCTCGTCTGCGCCTCAACACCCTTGGACGCGTCGATCACCATCACCGCCGAATCCGCCGCCATCAGCGTCCGGTAGGTATCCTCCGAGAAATCCTGATGCCCCGGAGTATCCAGGATATTGATACAGTATCCGCCGTAATTAAACTGCAGCACCGAAGATGTGACCGAGATACCTCTCTCCTTCTCGATCTCCATCCAGTCAGATACCGCGTGCCTCGCCGTAGCCTTCCCCTTCACGCTTCCGGCCAGGTTGATGGCTCCCCCATATAGCAGGAACTTCTCCGTCAGTGTCGTCTTACCCGCATCCGGGTGGGATATGATGGCAAATGTTCTCCTCTTCTTGATCTGATTCTTTATTTCATCCGTAATCTGTGACATAGATTGCAACACTCCTAAGATATGATATATTATGGCCGGTTTTTACTTCCCTTAAGCCGGTAAACAGTATAACATAAGCAGGCAGATTCCTCAATATATCAAATTCGATTATTCAAAACAATACCTGTCATTTTGAACTGAAGTTTTGACATTATTACTTGTGTTGTTTGCGGCTCTGTCTTACATAGACAATCATAAAAGAAGATAAGCATCCGTACCCTGAGAAAGTTGGATGCTTATCTTTTAGAATTAGCTAAAATTTTACTGAGGGTATATCGAAACTTCGTGTCCGATTAACCTCTCTAACAAAATTGTACATCAGAGCCATTTGATTTTCAAGTGACTCTTTTAAATCTTCTTATCTCGTGAAAAGTAAGCAATATGATGCCCTTCCTTTATCTGGTTATTGATATGCAGCACAAACCGATCTGCTAAGTCCGGGATATAAACAGCCCCTTTTTAGTAAATTCAACATCTCCCTGGAAGAAATATTTTATAGTCTGTTTGGATAAATTATGAAAATGAGGAAGGTTTTCTTTACAACACGTAAAATACGTGTTGTCATGTGCTTGTAAAGAGGAAACATACATGAATTTCAGAGTAAGCGTTCCGAATCATCCCGGCGACATCCCAAAAAGTATTGCTAAATCCATACGAACTCAGGCGAGACTGAAATAAGTCCCTGCCCTTAAAGTAAATTGTAGGAAGGAGCATTTGATTTATGAATTATGTGTACCCGGCTGTTTTCTATGAAGAAGAAGGGAAGATATCCGTCATTTTCCCTGATCTGGGAAATCTCGCAACCTTTGGGGATAATGTGGCGGATGCTATGCGCATGGCGGTTGATGCCTGTGATCAGTATCTCTTTACCGCCCTGCGTGACAGTGAATCACTCCCCGTTCCCAGTGCATTGGGTGAGATCGATCCCACCGCCATCTTGAAAGCTTTTGAAATGGAATCCGCTGCTGACAGCGCTTTTGTCAATATGGTACTGGTGGATATGACCGAATACGCAAGGCAGCACAGCGATAAGTCAATGAAAAAGACTTACACCTATTAGCTACCCCAAATTTCATACGAAATTGGGGTAGTATCCAGAGATATCCGAAAACTAATAAGGTAACTTATTTCATATCTCTGATAATTTTCATTAGAAACGGCATGATTTAAAGTCTTTGATACAGTTTATCACCATATCCTGCTCCTCAGCCTCCATATACGGATGAATCGGCAATGCCAATATTCTGCGGCATAATTGTTCCGTCACTGATAAATCCGTTTTCACACAATCCATCTCCTCAAATGCCGTCTGCCTGCTCATCGGCTTAGGATAATAAATCATAGAAGGAATTCCTCTCTCCTTAAGATATGCCTGTAAACCATTGCGCTGTTCCTCACTATCCAGTAAAATCGAGTATTGTGCCCAACTGGAATAAAAGCCTTCCTTAATAAAAGGAACTCTCACATAATCTGCCAACTGACAGCTATATCTTTCGGCCGCATGATTCACGTCTCTTAACTCATATTCCCGGAATGCCTTTAACTTCACCTGCAGAATTGCAGCCTGCAGTGTGTCCAGCCGTGAATTTATCCCAATGCGTACATTATCATACTTGTCCGATCCCTTACCATGTATACGATATGATCTAAGCAATGCCGCCCAATCATCATTGTCGGTGAATACTGCTCCGCCGTCTCCATAACATCCTAACGGTTTTGCCGGGAAAAAGGAAGTTGTAGAGATATCACCGAAGCTGCATGCCATCTGCTCCCCTATCTTTCCGCCAAAACCTTGCGCTCCGTCTTCTAAAATCAGAAGATGATATTTGTCCGCGATTTTTCTGATCGCAAGGTAATCTGCAGGCTGTCCGAACAGATCTACCGTAATAATTACTTTGGGAACCAGTTTTCCTTCTTCTTTTACTTGCAGAATCGCCTGTTCCAAAGATTCTGCGGAAATATTAAAGGTATCTTCTTCCACATCTACAAAGACAGGCACGGCTCCTTCGTATGCAGGTGTCTCACCTGATGCAAAAAAGGTAAAATCCGGTACAAATACAGCGTCCCCTTCTCCTATGTTCCAGGTCATCAGCGCCAATGACAGTGCGTCCGTTCCGTTGGCACAAGTAATACAGTGTTTGACGCCTGCATAGGATGCCAATTGCGATTCCAATTCCGTGACTTGTGAGCTGGATATGAAATTTCCTGCGTCTAGGACTTGCTGAATTGCATAATCTATATCACTTTTCAATATTTTGTATTGCTTTTGTAAATCTCTGAATTGCATTTTCTATTCTCCCACATCGACTAAAACTATTCTTATTGAACTCCAATGGCATGTTCCATAATCCAACGAAAAGACATACAATAATACTTTATCTGCTATATTTTAAAGATAACATAAATTAAAATTGACTATATATGTATGTAGGCGCCTGTGAGATATCAATATTCAACAAATACCCTAAAATAACACAGCAAATTATGCAAGTCCCTATTACATATCCAACCAGCTGGATCGTATTATTCCTCTTTAAATTCTCTATAAAGTGCTTCATTAATTCTCACCCATCCTTTCCAGCCGAGATGCATAACATCCTTATGGAAATATTTCTCGTCTGCATATTTCGTCATATCTAAAAATCTGACGTTATCAAATTCACAAGCTGTTAATTTAACTTTTTTATAATATTTATCACAGAGCTTTCCTCGGAATGTATACCATGCTTCATTTACCGGTATACTGACTACAATAACTTCTATATCTAATTCCTGCGCAACTCTCAAAAAACATCTAAGATCTTCATATTCTAAAGATTCTGTATAAATTTCTGTTTTTTCTTTTACTTCTCCAGCTTGGAAAGTATCTTTCACATATGTATCCCAATATTCATCATATATTCCAAAGTTATTATTGGTACAACTATTCCTTCCTTGTTTCTCAGCTTGTGAAAGTAATTCTTCAAAATCCATATCTTT
>CANDQP010000189.1 GCA_947388185.1 uncultured Dorea sp.
ATAATGTGACCAATAATAAGAGTGGTCAGGCAATCAGGAACGATAAGGAGATAATACTATGAAAAAACTGATTTTGCCAAGAGAGAAAAGTGAATATGTTCCATCAGGAATTTACAGATGTACACAGGAGAATCGTAAAGAAGCCTTTTTTAAATTGTTTTCTTCTCTGGATGAAGAGGATGATCTTGTAATCGAAAGAAGAATGGAGAATCTTAAGGAGCTTAGGAGAGCTGATAGTTAATACCAGAATACTATCAGCTCTTTTAATGTTAAGAAGTTCTCCTAACAACCAACTTGCAGATCGGATTGCCAAGGGAGGAGAACTTCTCCTCGTACTCGGTCATGATATTGCCGTGATTCATGGTATCGTCATGGTGGAGGTCGTAGGTACAGCCCTTCATATGGAAGATGGGAGAGGCATTGACCTCCGAGACGGAGAAGTCGAAGAGCAGCCGGTTATCCGTCTTGAATTCAATCGTGCCGTCTTCTGACAGGACTCTGTCATAACGGGCCAGGAACTCCCGGGAGGTAAGCCGCCGTCCGGCGTGCCTCGCCTTGGGCCAGGGATCGGAGAAGTTCAGATAGATGCGGTCAACCTCTCCCGGAGCGAAGGTATCGGCGATATCGCGGGCATCCATGCAGATGAAGCGGACATTAGGCAGGGCCGTAGCGTTTGACAAAGCGGTGCCGGCAGAGGACGGCTCAGGGTTGAGCGTCTGGAATTTCTCAACGGCCCGGAGGAGGACGCTTGAGTAGCGCTCGATCCCGATATAATTGATCCCGGGATTCTGCCCGGCGAGGGTCAGCAGGAATTGTCCCTTGCCCATACCGATCTCTATGTGGATGGGATTGGAATTACCGAAGATCTCGTGCCATCTGCCGCGGTATTCCTTCTCATTCTTAACAACTTCTTTACACTCATTCAATACGCCGTCAGCGCGTGGTATATTTCTAAGACGCATATGCGATAACCCCCCTGTTTTCAAGCATTTTAGTATGTTTCTTAGTTTAGCGTGCGGGGGAGAAAAAGTCAATTGAATATAAGTGTGTGAAAAACATAACAAAATAGGCTTTTTTTGTTGAATTTTACTATGGAAATTTAAAAAAAACGGAGTATATTATAATTGTGTGCAAAATGACGGGAAATGGAGGTATCTGAATGGACACAGTTGTTAAGAAATTAGCAGATATCGAGGAAACAGCAGAAGCGATTGTGGAACATGCGCAGGCTCAGAAGAGTGAGATCGAGAAGAAGATCCAGAATCAGCGGGACCGCTTCGACGCGGCGATTGAGGACGAGACCCGGAAGCAGTTAGAGCAGATCCGTAAGGATGCGGATAAGAAGATGGAGCGGATCCTGAAGGAGCAGCGGGAGAAGAACCGGTCGACGATCGATAACCTCAAGAAGGAGTTCGAGGAGAATCACAGTGCGTATGCCCGGGAGATCCTGGCGCATATAGTAGAGGTGTAGGGCATGGGTAATGTGATGACGTACAGCGGCCTTACTACGAAGGTACGGGCAATGCAGGCGAAGCTTCTGACGAAGCAGGATTTCGAGAATATCGCGAACTTAAGGAGCGTGCCGGAAGCCATTGAGTACCTGAAGGAGAAGCCCGCTTATGTAAGATATGTGGAACAGATGGACGTATCGCTGTATCACAGAGGGAATATGGAGAAGATCCTGTATCAATCCCTGTTTGATGATTATACGCGGATATTCCGGTTCGCGGGAATGGATCAGAAGAAGTTCCTCAAGCTGTACTGGAAGCGTTATGAGATCGATCTGATCAATTACTGCCTGCGTATTGTGTTCAACCACTACGATATGCCGTTTGATATAGAGTATAAGAAGGAATTCTTTGACAAATATTCGCAGATCTCGATTGACAAGCTGATCACGTCGAGGAATGTCGGAGAGCTGATCGACAGCCTGAATGATACGGAATACTACGCACCGCTGCAGGCAGTCCGGGAGGCGGAGAAGGCGACCTTGTTCGATTACGACCTGACGCTGGATCTGTATTATTTCTCGGAGATGTGGAGGAAGAGCCGGCAGCTTCTCAAGGGAGAAGAGCGCAAGATGTATATCCGGGATCTGGGGATGAAGATCGATCTGCTGAACATCCAGTGGATCTATCGTGCGAAGAAATACTACAACATGTTACCGCCGGATATCTATTCGCTGACGATACCGATCCAGTACAGGCTCAGTGTGGAGGAGTTCAAGAATCTGGTTGAGGCTCCGACTGTAGAGGAGTATGAGAAGCGGCTGGGAGAGACATATTACGCCAGGAAATATGCGGATATCAGCGGGAAGACGCTGGAGGCTACCTATAAGGAATGCCTGCAGCGGCAATACGTCAGTGACAGGAGGCGGAATCCGTACTCGATCGCGGCGGTGAATACATATCTGTTTTTGAAGGAAGAAGAGATCTACAAACTAACTACGGCCCTTGAATGTATCCGTTACGGCTTATCTTCAAGAGAGACGTTAGGATACTTAGGAGGTGTGATTCAATGATCGTAAAGATGAAGTTTTTGAGCATCAGCGGTCCGAGGATAGATATCGACCGTGTGTGCGAGAAATATCTGTCCAAGTACGAGATGCAGCTTGAGAACGCGGTCACGGAACTGAAGACGACGGATAACCTGCTGCCCTTCGTGGAGGTGAACCCGTATAAGGATGCGCTGGCGAAGGCAGAACAGTTCACGGCGCTTCTGCCGGAAGGAACGGACCGGATTGATCAGAGTATGTCGAAGGATGAGATGCTTGCCTTTATCCGGGAGCTTAATCACGACTATCTGGATCTGCAGGAGAAGAAAGAGCAGCAGAATAAGAGGGAAGATGAGGTCAGAGAGAAGCTGAACGTCTTAGAGCCGTTTACCCCGCTTGCCCTGGATCTGCACAAAACGCTGCGTTATAAGTATATGAAGATCCGCTTCGGCAGAATAAGGGTCGACCATTATAAGAAGCTTGAGAAGTATCTGTTTGACGACCTGCAGGCGGTATTTCTTGAAGGGACGAGGAACGAGAACTACGTCTATGGGTGTTATTTCGTGTCGAATGCGGACACGAGCAAGGTGGATTCGGCGTTCAACTCCCTGCATTTTGAGCGGATCACGATCCCGACAGAGTATATCGGGACGCCGAAGGACGCGTGCGCCGGCATGCAGAAGGATATCGAGGATGCAGGGAAAAAGAAGGAAGAGATCGACCGGCAGATCGAGGAGCTGATGAGCAGCCGTGCGGCGAAGCTCTTAGGAGCCAGGAAGAGACTGGAGGAATTGTCGAATAACTTCGACGTCCGTAAGATGGCGGCCAGGACAGACGTGGGTGATACCAAGGAAGATTACTATATTCTCTGCGGCTGGATGGGAGAAGCAGATGTGGCGGCGCTCCTTGAGGAGGCGAAGGATGACGACAAGGTGTTCATCGTCGTGGAAGAGGACCGGGAGAAGTTCTTCGGAGATCCCCCGACAAAGCTTAAGAATCCCAAGTTTTTTAAGCCTTTCGAGCTGTTCATACAGATGTACGGGCTTCCGGCCCATGATGAGATGGACCCGACCATGTTCGTGGCGCTTACTTATACATTTATCTTCGGGGCTATGTTCGGAGACGTGGGACAGGGCTTCTGCCTGTTTGCGATCGGCGGTCTGATCTATCTTAAGAAGAAGATGAACCTGGCGGGTATCGTGTCCATCGCGGGTATCTTCTCGATGATCTTCGGAGTGATGTTCGGCAGTATCTTCGGGTTCGAGGATATCATTCCGGCAATCTGGCTCAGGCCGGTGGAGGCAATGACGAACCTGCCGTTTATCGGACAGCTGAATACGGTGTTCATCATAGCGATCGCATTTGGAATGGCGCTTAATATCCTGGTGATGATCTTCCAGATCGCCAACGCAGCCAAATCGCATGACACGGAGAATCTGTGGTTCTCGACGAACGGTGTGGCAGGTCTTGTGTTCTATGGTTTCCTTGTGCTGACGATCGTATTGTATATGACGGGACACAAGGTTCCGGGCAATATCCTGATGGTGATATTCTTAGGTGTCCCGATCTTGATGTTCGTGTTCAAGGAACCGCTCACGAATCTGGTAGAGCATAACCATAAGAAGATGGAAGAGAGTAAGGCGATGTTCCTGGTGCAGGGATTCTTCGAACTGTTCGAGACATTGCTGAGTTATTTCTCCAACACGCTTTCTTATGTGCGTATCGGAGCATTTGCAGTCAGCCACGCGGCGATCATGGAAGTGGTGCTGATGCTCTCCGGAGCGGAGAACGGAACTCCGAACCTGTTCGGGATCATCTTTGGCAATGCGGTCGTGTGTGCGCTGGAGGGACTGATCGTCGGGATTCAGGTACTGCGTCTGGAATATTATGAGATGTTCAGCCGTTTCTACAAGGGAAGCGGACGGGAATTCAAACCATTTAACAAGCAAAGTAAATAGATTAAGATAAAGACAAGAGGAGGATTATAGTCATGACTTTAACTGTGAAATTATTACTTATTACAGCACTGGTGCTCAGTATCATCATTCCATTCGGATATTATCTGATCGGAGAGAAGACGAAGAAGCGTTATAAGAGAGCGATCGGGGCCAATGCATTCTTCTACTTCGGTGCATTCGCCGTTGCCGCCATCATGATGTTCGGCGGGTCTCCTGTATTGGCTGCAGAGGGCGCTTCTGAGGCTGCTTCTAATTCTGTTGGGTTCGGCTATCTTGCCGCTGCGCTGTCAACCGGTCTTTCCTGTGTCGGCGGTGGTATTGCCGTAGCGAGCGCCGCGAGCGCCGCGCTTGGTGCGATCAGCGAGGATTCCAGCGCTCTTGGTAAGTCACTGATCTTCGTAGGTCTTGCGGAAGGTGTGTGTCTGTACGGACTGATCATCTCCTTCATGATCCTGGG
>CANDQP010000190.1 GCA_947388185.1 uncultured Dorea sp.
ATTCAGTTGTCAATTTTCAGTTGGAATCTCATTCATTGAGATTCCGAGAAGTTATAAATGACTCTACCTTCGGAGCCTTCTCGTGCATCAGCCAGCAGGATACCTTATGTGTATCGCTAAGAACTGTCTCCTTAGGCTTACATTCTTTACAGATAGGCATGCAGTACTCACATCTGTCTGCGAACGGGCAGTGATTCAGCGGAAGCAGCAGATCCGGCGGAGTCCCGCCAAGGGCATAGAGTTCCTCTTTCGATTCACTGCCAAGCCTTGGTACGGACCGAAGCAGCGCCCAGGTATACGGATGCTTGCTCTCGTTAAAGATCTCTTTCGTCGTTCCCCGCTCTACTACCTCTCCGGCATACATCACCTGGATACGGTCCGCAAAATTAGCCACAACGCCCAGGTCATGGGTAACCAGGATGATCGCTGTGTTCATCTTGGTCTTTAACTCCATCATCAGATCCATGATCTGCGCCTGGATCGTTACATCCAGCGCCGTCGTAGGTTCATCTGCGATCAACACATTCGGATTACATGCCAGGGCAATGGCGATCATGACTCTCTGGCGCATACCGCCGGACATCTCATGTGGATAATTATCAATACGTTTCTCCGGGCTTGGGATATTGACCAGCTTAAGCATATTGACGGCTTCTTCCTTTGCCGCCTTCTTATCAAGCTTCTTATGGATCATCAGACTCTCCATGATCTGGTTGCCCACTGTCATCGTCGGATTCAGGGAAGTCATTGGATCCTGGAAGATCATGCCCACTTCATCCCCGCGGAACTCACACAGTTCCTTCTCACTCATCTTCAGTACGTCTTTTCCGTTACAGATGATCTTCGACTCCGGCTTGATCACTGCAAAAGGCGGTTTCAAGAGACGGAGGATCGACTTGGCAGTTACTGTCTTCCCGCATCCGGACTCTCCTACAAACGCAAGCGTCTCTCCTTTACTAAGTTCAAAGCTTACGCCGCGCACAGCCTTTACCTCTCCGGCATATGTATTAAAGGAAACATTCAAATTGTCAACTTCTAATATTTTATCTTTTTCCATATCCGTCTCTCCTATTTTCGTAATTTCGGATCCAGTGCATCCCGAAGTCCGTCGCCCAGCAGCGTGAATGACAGCATAGTAAGAGCAATCATCAGCGCCGGGAACAAAAGCTGGTAAGGGTAGAACATGAAGTTCTGCTGTGCCGCCGAAGCGAGTGCGCCCCAGCTTGTTGACGGCGGCTGGATTCCAAGTCCTACATAACTTAAGAATGCTTCTGAGAAAATATATCCCGGAATATCAAAGGTAATGGCAACGATGATCATTCCGATCGTATTCGGTATCATATGCTTTAATATGATCTTAATAGGAGCAACACCCAGCGCATTGGCCGCCAGTACATATTCCTGCGACTTAAGCTGCAGCATCTGGCCGCGTACAAGCCTTGCTATTCCGCACCACCCGGTAAGCGTCAGGGCAACCAGCATGGTTCCCAGGCTCTTACTGTCTGTTACGACCGAGATCAGGATAACGATGATCAGGTACGGAATACTTAAGAGTACCTCTACAATACGCATCATGATATCGTCCACCGCTCCTCCGAAATATGCTGCGATTCCGCCGTAAATACTCCCCACAACACTGGCGATCACGGCGCCTAAGATACCGATGATGATAGAGACACGTCCCGCCTGCCATACTCTGGCAAAAAGATCTCTGCCCAGATCATCTGTTCCAAACCAGTGCTCCGCGCTTGGTCCCTGATTAATCGCATCCGAATCTATCTGTTCAAATTCATAACCGCTGATCGCAGGGCCGAAGATAATGAAAAAGATCAGTATCAGAAGAATGATCAGCGCCACAAACGCTACTTTATTCTCCCGAAGCCTCCTCCACGCGTCTCTCCAGTAACCGATCCGCGGTCTTGACGGTGCTTCCGCATCTTTATCAATTCCGATGATCTTGAATTTCTCATCAGGTATATTTTCCATCATATCTGTCACATCATGGTTTACCAACATCTGCTCTTCCTCCTACTTCACACGAATTCTCGGGTCCATAAGACTATACGCGATATCCACTGCAAGCTGTACGAATACAAACAGCGCGGCCGCAAAGATCGTTGTACCGATGATCATCGTATAGTCTCTGTCATTGATTGAATTGATATAGTAGAAACCAAGTCCCGGGATACCGAAGATCTTCTCCACTACGAAAGAACCGGTGAAGATACCGGACACCTGTCCCACCAGAAGTGTCATACATGGAAGGAATGCATTCTTAAGGACATGCTTTTTGACCACGTTAAATCTGCTGACGCCCTTTGCCTCTGCCGTGAGGATATAATCCTGTCCCATAACATCCAGCATGTTGGATTTCACATATCGTGCATATGTCGCTATAGTTCCAAAACTCAGTACAATGATCGGAAGCACGATATTCTTCCAGCTTCCCCATCCCGTTGTCGGAAGCACCATCAGCTTTACGCTGAAGATGTACTGAAGGACGGATGCCAGGACAAAGACAGGCACCGTGATCCCCAGGATCGCGATGAACATGACGATATAGTCCGGCCACTTATTCTTATTAAGGGCAGCGACGATCCCCAGAAGGATACCAATGATAAGACCTACAACCAGCGCCATCCCGCCGGGTTTTGCAGATACCGCGGAATTGGTCATCAGCGTGTCTGTAACTTCACGTCCCGGATATCTTAAGGACTCTCCCATCTCTCCTTTGGTGAGCAGATTCTTCATGAAGATCACATACTGCTCCGGAGTAGATTTATCCAGTCCATATTTTTCATAATAATTCTCTCTCGTCTGTTCCGGAAGATTCCTCGCCATATGCGCAAGGGGATCTCCGGGGATACTGTGCATCAGAAAGAATGTTGCCGTAATGACGATAAATAGCGTGATCAGCATATATCCGATACGCTTTATGATAAATTTTGCCATCTCTTCTCTCCCTTTTTCGTTCTAATTTCTTCTGTGCCCTTTCGGACGGGCTTTGCCCCGGCAAAGTACAAAAAAAGATACCATCGCCTGGAAGCAGGCGACGGTATCTTCATGCTACCTATCTTCCTTCAATATATACATACTTCAATCCAGAAGTAGATGTGAACTTCTCGTCCACATTCTTTACATAGCTGTAACGGAATACATGCTGCATCTCATTGACAAGCGGACAGATATTGCATCCCTCGTTGAACAGGATCTGCTCTGCCTGGGAATAAAGGTCTACTCTCTTCGCCTCATCCATCTCTTTTCCTGCCTGATCGATCAATGCATCGAACTCCTCGTTCGACCAGCCTGTCGGGATATTGCTGGAATTCTCTGTAGTAAACAGGGAGATCATGGACATCGGGTCATCATAATCTGTACTCCAGGTCATGTTAGCCATCTGGTACTCACCGCTGTTAGTCTTCTGCTGGAAAGTGGACCACTCGTTGAAATCCAGTTCAATATTAACGCCCAGGATGTCTTTGTACTTCTGCTGAACATATTCTCCATAATTACGCGCCCACTGGGTTGTCGCGCTCAGAGAATATTTTACCGTGATCTTGGAAGGATCGCTTCCCAGTCCCAACTCGTCCATTCCTTTAAGAAGCAGCTCTTTCGCGTCCTCTTCCTTCGCTATCTTCTCAAGCGGAGCCTCTACCTGATCCCGGTAATCGCCAAGCTCTCCTGTGGAAACTGCCTGCGGAACCCACCAGTACGCCGGGATATGCATATCCTGATAGATCGTCTTCGCCATATCCTCTCTGTCAACGGCAAGTACGAATGCTTTGCGCACATTCAGGTTGCTGAACAGTTCGTCATTCACATTGAAGAAATCATAACGCATGGAAGGAATCACTGCATCAATTCTGTCCACACCTTCCTTTTTGTCAAAACGGTTCACCCATTCCTCCGTACCCGTAGAACACCAATCCAACTGACCGCTGTCAAAGGAGTTGAACACCGCTGTCTCATCATTGATGATCGCATAATTAATCTTATCAAGCTTCACATTTTCAGCGTCCCAGTAATTCTCATTCTTCACCAGCTTAATCTCAGAATTATGCGTCCAGCTCTCAATCTTAAAAGGCCCGTTTCCAACGAAATTCTCAGCCTCTGATCCATAAGTCTCTCCGTACTGCTCCGCAAAATCCTGACGTACCGGATAACATGCCCTCGTATCGGTCAGCGACATAAAATACGGGGTTGGAGCTTCCAGTGTGATCTCCAGCGTCTTGTCATCGATTGCTTTCACACCAAGTTCCTCCACAGAAGCTTCTCCGTTCACTACCTTGCTTCCGTTCTTGATGAAGCCGGCTGTAAAGAATGAGTTTGGGGAACCTGCGTCCGGGTTTAATGTCTGTGTAATGCCATAAGCATAGTCTGCTGCTGTTACTTCCTGACCGTCAGACCACTTATTATCACGGATCTTGAATGTCCATACGGTGCCGTCTTCATTAGATTCCCAGCTCTCGGCGCCTGCCGCTTCCCTTACCTGCTCTCCGTCCTTTTCAACCAGACGTGTCAGCGGCTCCATGGTGTTGATCAGGATGCCCCGGCTGTAATTGTCATTTCCTTTGATGGAATCGAGTGTGGAAGGCTCTGTCTGAAGATAAGTATTATAATACTGCTCCTCTCCTCCGCCGGATCCTCCGGACCCTCCGGATGATCCTCCATCGCCTTTTCCACATGCCGCAAGCGATAATGTCATTGTCGCCATAAGCAGTGATGCAATCAATTTCCTTTTCATAAATTGACCTCCTTTATGCTTTTGGTATTATTTAGATATATACATTATCTATATCTAATATATCTTCTGTCTATTATAGCAAATACTATAGTTTTTGAATATAGATATTATCGGGTAGGAGGCTACCCATTGGTTGAGTAGCCGACCTCCCACACCACTG
>CANDQP010000191.1 GCA_947388185.1 uncultured Dorea sp.
AATAGGTTCTGAAAGCCCCATGAAATAAGGGCTGAAGATTCCGAGAAGTTATATCGTTGTACAGGAGGATGAGGGACTGAAAAAGATCGGGAAGGCTGCGAATATCTTTGGAGCGCCGTTGGCCATTATCGTTTGCTCCGACCATACCAAAGCATGGACGCGTCCGTTTGATCAGAAGAAGACTACCGATATAGACGCTGCGATCCTGACGGATCATATGATGATGGAGGCGGCTGAACTGGGATTAGGCTCCGTGTGGATCTGTTATTTTAAGCCGGATGTGATCAGGCAGGAATTTCAGCTTCCTGATACGCTTGAGCCTGTCAATATTCTGGCGATCGGATATGCAGATGGAAGCCCTGCAGATCCGAAGCGTCATGCAACACAGCGTATTCCGTTGGACGAGTTGGTTTATTACGAGAATTTGTAGATGTTATTTGTATACTGTATTTAATCAAGGGAATGTTGCATCCGCATATTCCCTTTTTTGTATTCATATGATATAATTTACCATAAATATGGTTTATGAAGAACATGAAGATAACGCAGAATAAGGAGTATGGACTTATGAAGAGAGTATTGTTGAAACTTAGTGGGGAAGCTCTCGCGGGTGATAAGAAGACTGGATTTGACGAGGCAACCTGCATAGGGGTTGCAAGGCAGGTCAAGAGTTTAGTGGATGACGGGATTCAGGTTGCGATCGTGACAGGCGGCGGTAATTTCTGGAGAGGAAGAACCAGTGAGACGATCGACAGGGTGAAGGCGGACCAGATCGGGATGCTTGCGACAGTGATGAACTGTATCTATGTATCCGATATCTTCCGTTATGCGGGGATGAAGACGGAGGTATTCACACCGTTCGTGTGTGGTGCATTTACATCGTTATTCTCGAAGGATGCTGCAATTGAGGCGCTCGGCATGGGGAAGGTTATCTTCTTCGCCGGAGGAACGGGCCATCCGTACTTTTCAACCGATACGGGAGCCGTGCTCCGTGCGATAGAGATCGAGGCGGATGCGATGCTGCTTGCGAAGGCGATTGACGGTATCTATGACAGCGATCCGAAGGTGAATCCGGAAGCGAAGAAGTATGACGAGATCTCGATTCAGGAGATCATAGACAAGAAGCTCGCAGCAGTGGATCTGACAGCCTCTATCATGTGCCTGGAGAATAAGATGCCGATGCTGGTGTTCGGGCTGAATGAGGAGAACAGTATCGCAGAGACGATGACAGGAACATTTACAGGGACGAAGGTTACGGTATAAATTACCTCGGGATATAGACTGAGAAGCAAGGAATATCCGAGAGTATGATATAAATTATGATATAAATTCAGGGAGGATCAAGATCATGAATGAAAGATTAAAGGTGTATGAAGAAAAGATGACAAAGACTATGACGAACTTGGACGGCGAGCTGGGAACTATCAGAGCAGGACGTGCGAACCCGAATGTACTGAACCGGATCAAGGTTGACTATTACGGAACCCCGTCTCCGATCCAGCAGGTTGCGAATGTGTCCGTGCCGGAGCCGCGTATGATCCAGATCCAGCCGTGGGAGAAGAATATGCTGAAGGTGATCGAGAAGGCGATCCAGGTATCGGATCTTGGGATTCACCCGACCAATGACGGTTCGATGATCCGATTGGTGTTCCCGGAGCTTACGGAGGAGCGCAGGAAAGAACTGGTGAAGGATGTTAAGAAGAAGGGAGAAGCAGCGAAGGTTGCGATCCGTAATATCCGCCGCGACGGCAATGACGCTCTTAAGAAGCTTAAGGGTTCCGAGGTGTCAGAAGATGAGATCAAGGATATGGAGACAGAGCTTCAGAAGCTTACGGATAAGTATGTGAAGGATGTGGACAAGGCAGTAGACACCAAGTCGAAGGAAGTTATGACGGTTTAGTGATTTTTTAATGAGAGTGGGGGCAGACCAGCAGCCTGTGGTGGGGTCTGTCCCCGTTTATGCCGTGTACGGGGATTCATTCAGAGGACAGCTGGTCCCCAATATTAATTTATAAGAAGGAGCAGATGAATATGGTGATACCGCAGCATGTAGCGATCATATTGGATGGGAACGGACGCTGGGCGAAATCAAAGGGAATGCCGCGCAATTACGGGCATGCCCAGGGGAGTAAGAATGTAGAGAAGATCTGTGAGGATGCTTACCGCATGGGAATCAAGTATCTGACTGTGTATGCATTTTCCACGGAGAACTGGAACAGGCCGCAGGATGAGGTGGATGCGCTGATGAAGCTTCTGCGCAATTATATGAAGACTTGTCTTAAGACGGCGGCGAAGAATGATATGAAGATCCGGGTGATCGGTGATGTGACGAGACTGGATGAGGATATACGCGGCAGGATCGCAGAGCTTGAGGAATCCACGAAGAACAACGGGGGACTGAATTTCCAGATTGCGATCAATTATGGGAGTAGGGATGAGATTCTCCGCGCCGTAAGGAGGCTTGCCAGGGATTGTGAGGCACAGAAGCTTAAACCAGATCAGATTGACGAGAGGGTATTTGCGGGTTACCTGGATACCCATGATATCCCGGATCCGGATCTGTTGATCCGTACAAGCGGGGAATTGCGGCTATCGAATTATCTGCTGTGGCAGCTTGCGTATACGGAGTTTTATTTTACGGATGTGCACTGGCCGGATTTCACGAAGGAGGAGCTGATGAAGGCCATTGAACAGTATAACGCCAGAGACCGGCGTTACGGAGGGGTAAAGGAGGCAGAAGATGTTTAAGACCAGGTTGTTGAGCGGGATCGTGTTGGTGATCGTGCTGATTGCAACGGTAGGATATGGAGGCAATCTGCTGTTTGCGTTTCTTGCCGTGATCAGTGTGATCGGGATGACAGAATTATATAAGGTAGTCGGTGTGCAGGGAAAGGTGCTGGGGTTTGCAGGATATCTGGCGGCGGTTCTTTATTATGGACTGCTTTATACGGGACATATGGAGTATGTGACCATGCTGTCGATTCTGTTCCTTGTCCTTATTATGGCAGTATATGTATTTACATTTCCGGCGTTTCGGGCGGAACAGGTCATGACGGTGTTCTTCGGGTTCTTCTATGTGGCGGTCATGCTCTCCTATGTGTTCCAGACCAGAGAGCTTGCGGACGGAAGTGTTGTGGTATGGCTGATCTTCTTAAGCTCCTGGGGGTGCGATACCTGCGCTTACTGTGTGGGAATGTTGATCGGGAAGCGTAAGATGGCTCCGAAGCTAAGTCCGAAGAAGTCCGTGGAAGGCGGAGTCGGCGGGATTGTCGGCGCGGCCCTTCTGGGGGTAATATTCGCGGCTGCCATGAACCAGTGGGGCGGGACGGATGCCAATCCGCTTCATTATGCAATGATCTGTGCCGCGGGCGGCGCCATTTCCCAGGTGGGCGATCTGGCGGCTTCCGCGATCAAGCGCAACCATGAGATCAAGGATTACGGGAAGCTGATCCCGGGCCACGGCGGGATCCTGGACCGGTTTGACAGCGTGATCTTCACGGCGCCGGTGATCTATTATCTGGCAGCCTTATTGGCGGGTAATCTGTAATTGGAAGCTGCAAGTGTGCGGCAGCACGAATTTTGCGAATGGATGGTTCATATAAATATTGATATACAAGTGAGGTAATATATGAAGAAGATAGCCATATTAGGATCTACGGGTTCGATCGGAACCCAGACGTTAGAGGTTGTCAGGGAGAATGGCGACATCCAGGTGCTCGGTATTGCGGCGGGCAGTAATATCTGTCTTCTGGAAGAGCAGATACGGGAATTTCACCCGCGGCTGGCCGCAGTCTGGTCCGCGGAGAAAGCGGGAGAGCTCAGAACCAGGATCGCTGATACGGATACCCGTGTGGTATCAGGAATGGATGGGCTTCTGGAAGTATCAATTATGGAGGATACGGAGATACTAGTTACAGCGGTCGTCGGGATGATCGGACTTCGCCCCACGATCGAAGCGATCAAAGCCGGTAAAGACATTGCCCTGGCCAACAAGGAGACGCTTGTTACGGCGGGGCATCTTATCATGCCGCTTGCCAGAGAACATCATGTATCCATTCTTCCTGTGGACAGTGAGCACAGCGCGATTTTCCAATCCTTGCAGGGCAATGAGAAGAAGAAGGTTCATAAGATTCTTCTGACGGCTTCCGGCGGTCCGTTTCGGGGAAAGAAGGAGGAGGAGCTGCTTGAGATCAGGGTTGAGGATGCATTGAAGCATCCGAACTGGGCGATGGGCCGGAAGATCACCATAGATTCTTCCACCATGGTCAATAAAGGTCTGGAAGTTATAGAGGCGAAATGGCTGTTCGGAGTCGATGTGGACCGGGTACAGGTTGTGGTGCAGCCTCAGAGCATCATCCACTCAATGGTAGAATATGTAGACGGTGCGATCATGGCAGAGCTAGGGACGCCGGATATGAAGCTGCCGATCCAGTATGCGCTTTACTATCCGGAGAGAAGGTATCTGTCAGGAGAGAGGGTCGATTTCTGGAGCCTTGGAAAGCTGGAATTTGAGAAGCCGGATATGGATACGTTTTATGGACTGAAGTTGGCATATGAGGCGGGAGAGAAGGGCGGTTCGCTTCCGACTGTATTTAATGCGGCAAATGAGCTGGCAGTCCGGCAATTCTTGAACCGTGAGATCAAGTATCTCGAGATCGTGGAGATTATCGAGGACTGTATGCGTGCGCATCAGAATATTGCCAATCCGTCGGTTGAGCAGATATTGGATACGGAAGCGGCAACTTATGACAGGATCAACAGTAGGAGGTAACTCATAATTTGGGAATTATATTAGCAATTTTAATCTTTAGTTTTATTGTGTTCTTTCACGAACTGGGACATTTTTTGCTTGCCAAGATG
>CANDQP010000192.1 GCA_947388185.1 uncultured Dorea sp.
GGACTTGTCGCCCCATTCTTCCATGCCGTCGAAGGTCCATACGTCCTTGGGAACCAGGAAGCCCTTCTTCACAGCGAAGATCAGGATCGGCAGGGAACCAAGGAAAGCGACCATGGAGGTAAGCTCTGCTCCTGCGAAGAATGCCATGGTAAGATAGATGACGCCAAGCACGCATCCGGTAAACAGACAGAACGGAATCACCGGCAGTACATCCTTGAAGGATTTTCTCTTACCGAATACCTTCACCAGCACAGCGACGCCGAGGATGATGATGAAGAAGCCCCCGATCAGATGAGGAATGCAGCTCCATCTTGTCAGCATCGTCAAGAATTGCTCCGGGTCACCGCCAAGGTGTGTCACGGAACTCTCTATGGTCTGTGCGGCGGTCAGTGTGGGGACACCGACAGGTCCCGGCACAACCGGAGTGGAGTTGTAGATCAGACATACGGCTGCGGCGGCAAGCGGCGGGAAACCAAGGCTTATAAGGATCGGAGCCGCAAGTGCCGCGGGAGTTCCGAATCCGGCGGTGCCTTCGATGAATCCGGCGAAGATGTAGCCGACCAGAATAGCCTGGATACGCGCGTCTCTGGTAATGTTGGAAAAAATACTATTAATAGAAGCCATAGCTCCGGATTGCTTCAATACATTCATGAGAAGTATTGCGCCAAAGATGATACACAGGGTTTCGAATGCACTTAAGAATCCGGCGATCGTCCTTGCGCCTATCTCAAGGATACCCATCTTCCAGAGAGTTCCGGATACCAGGCATGCAATCAGCCAGGCTGCCGGCAGTGCACGTTTTGCCGGCCAATTAAAGCCTACCATTGTGACAACAGTAAAAAGAATTGGTACGGCTGCAATTAAAGCATACATAACAGTTCCTCCTAAAATTTGAATTTTATAAAACAGTGATTCTGACTCGTTGATAAAAGTCTAACAAGATTTTAATTATTTTTCATTTAACAGAAAAATAGGTTGTTGCAAAATATGGACAGAGATCTGATTGTGTATAAAAATGCTGTATGGAATGAGGAAAATGAGGTGGGAAAAGTGTTCAATTTTATTACAAATTTAACAAATGCACAACATCATGATTTTTTATATTGAATATAGAAAAATTCTATAATATAATGAATTATATACAAAGCGAAACAATTAAATAAGAAAGTTTTCGTAAATATGACGGAAACTGCGGAGGGTAAGAGAAGCGCGTATGTCAAATAACAGAATTACAAAAGAGGCGCTTGCGAATGCTTTGAAAAAGCTTTTAGAGCAGCAGCCATTATCCAAGATTTCTGTGAAATATATCACAGACTACTGCGATATCAGCAGGAATACGTTCTATTATCATTTCAAAGACAAGTATGAGCTGATCAACTGGATTTTTTATACAGATATGCTGGAGAATGTCAACACGTTTAACGATCCGTCGAAGCTTACAGAGAGTTTTGTGAAGGTATGCAAATGCCTGTATGCGAATCGGAAGTTTTATCTGGCGTGTTTCCAGTATATGGGGCAGAATTCATTGTTTGAATATCTGTATGAGATCTACTATGAATTATGGAAGATCAATATTGATATGGGATATTCCGAATGCGGATTCAAGCTGTCGGAGAATGAATTAAGCCTTATGGCGAAGCTGAAGGCTCATGCGTTGGTTGGGATCATCAGGGATTGGGTGAATGAAGGAATGAGAGACAATTATATGAAATACTTTGAGCAGATCCGTGAGATCCTGGATTCTGAGGCGTCAGGGTATTCTATATTGTCGAATCAGCGGATGATGGAGCAGAGAACCAAAAATTTTGATAAAAATCCAGTTAGAAAGAAGAATTTAAAAGTATGTTAAATCAGACGGATTACATATATTCCAATCCGGAGAGCAGAAGGCAGGGCAGCGGGAATCTGATTCCGTTCATCAATTATCAGAAACCGACTCCCGCCAGATGTCTGGATATGCTTCTTGCGAAATACAACGGGGAGCCTTTCCAGAGCGAGGTCCTCATGGAGGCTATGGATACTGTCCGTATTCCGAATCTGAAGTGTCCGTTAAAGGATGCGGTGATATTAGTGATCACGGACGGCGGGCTGGTTCCCAGGGGGAATCCGGACCGAATACCGTCGACGAATGCCGGCCGCTTTGGAGTATATGATATAAGAGGAAAGCTAAGATTAGAAAAAGAAGAATATGAGGTCTGTCATCAGGGTTATGATAACCGCTATGTTGAGGAAGATCCCAACCGCCTGGTTCCGGTGGATGCTTTGCGGGAACTGGAGAGATGCGGGAAGATCGGCAAGCTATATGATAGCTTCATTACGACAACAGGCGTGATGACATCGGCAGAAAAGAGTATCCGGCTGGGAAGGCGGATTGCTTCTTATGTTATGGAGAAACAGGTGGATGCCGTGATCATTACTTCGGCCTGCGGAACCAGTACCAGATGCGGGGCCTATATAGGGAAGGAACTGGAGTTAAAGGGGATCCCGGTAGTGCAGGTGACGAACCTGACGCAGATTGCAGTCGATACGGGTATCAGCCGTGTGATAAAGGGAGATAATGTCTGTTATCCCTTTGGGAAGCCTTCTCTGGCAGGACGGAGAGAATATCTGTACCGCGTGCAGATGGCAGAGGATGCGGTACAGCGCCTACAGGAATATCGGAAGAAATAAAATCGGGGTTGTTGTTCAAACAACCTCTTTCTATTTTAACGTTTTTCGACAATATCTATAAGTTTTATACGATTATTGAAAATATTTTGTGCATATTACGCATGTGTAATAGAATTAAACAAACAGTTTATTTGTGTGTTGTAACGGATGATGAAGCAAAAGTAAAATAGAATTACAGTAGATTTCTGACAAAATTATAAGTAATACAGAGTATATCCAACTATTATATACTCATGGCTGATGAAATCTGCCGTGAGTATCGCGTCAGCCGAGCCGCAAAATTCTTAGTGCGGCTGTGTGCAGCGCATTATACGGAACGGCAGATTGATCTGGCGCTCAGTATGACATCTCAGGGAGAAAGGAGAAAGAGGATATGAGTAAGAGGTTACAAATTGATTATGTCCGCGTGAATAAAGTACAATTTGGCGAGACTACCAATTTGACAGACGGAGTGCTGACGGTGAATAAGGAGGAATTGACGGATATGGCCAAGAGCGAGATGTTCGGAAGTCTCGACATTAAGCTTGCCGTTCCGGGTGAGAGCTGCCGTATCTTAGGGATTCATGACATTATGCAGCCGCGCTGTAAGGCAGATGCGCCGGAGACATCCTATCCGGGAATCTGGGGAAAGCTTGCTCCGATGGGGGAGGGGCGTACGGTTGCCCTTAAGGGAGTCGTTGTCTCTGACATTTATTATGCAAAATGCAATATCAAATATTATATGGACATGGGAGGCCCATGTGCAAAATATACACATTTCTCCAAACATTATCACATTATTCTTGATGCGACGCCGGCGGAAGGCGTCAGTGATGCAAGCTATGCGGAGGCTTTAAAGCATGCGTCCCTGACCATCAACGTATTCCTGGCGAAGCTTGCGATCGAGATGACGCCGGATGAGACGGAAGAGTTCGAGATGGGGCCGGTAGGTCCGGGACCGGACGGCAAACCGCTTCCGAAGGTAGGATATCTGGTTGTACATATGGCATCCCATGATACCTGGAATTTCCATTTCTACGGGCAGAGCGCGCTGAATTTCCTGCCGATGGTAGTGCAGCCTACAGAGATTCTGGATGGTGCTATGATATGGCGTTACTGGGAGCCGAATTATTATCTGCAGAATGAAGTGTATCTGAAAGAGCTGCTGAAGCGCCACGGTAAGGATATTGAGTTCGTGGGTATGGTGATAACGAATAATGTAATGAAGATCGACGGTAAAGATACAATGGGTATGATCGCGGCTACACTTCTTAAAGAGACCTTGAAGGCAGACTGTGTCATCGTCAACAAATCCGGTATGGGCCACTGTCAGCTTGACCAGGCATTGGCATTTAACTGGGCGGAGAAGATGGGCATGCCTTGTGTGATGAATCTGTCAGCGGTATCGAATGATAAGCCGGGTGACATGCTGGTAATCTCTGACCCGAAGATTGATGCGGTTATCAACAGCGGAAGAAACTATGACTTAGAGCACCCGAAGGTAGACCGCGTGATCGGAGAAGGAACCAACGTACCAAGCCTTATGGGATATGATGTAGAGGGTCCTTTTACCCACACGACGAACTTTGCTTATCAGGGAATCTGGTCACAGCTTGGTGACTGTTATGTGACAACAGACGGTGATCTGCCGGATGCTGTGGAGAATACAGGCAAATAAGGAGGAAGAGACATGGCAGAGAAGATTAGAGTCATACATTATATCAATCAGTTCTATGCTGGAATGGGCGGAGAAGATACGGCCAGTGTTGGTATTAGTGTGAAGGAAGAGCCGGTTGGGCCTGGTTTGCTGCTTGGAGGCCTGCTTGGCGATAATTATGAGATCGTGGCAACGATCATATGCGGTGACAATTATATTGCCGAAAATACAGAGAAAGTATGTAATGAATTCCTTGAGATCGTGAAGAAATATAACGGCCAGCTATTTATCGCGGGTCCCGGATTCAATGCGGGGCGTTACGGGCTTGGCTGCGGGGCGGCTACGGCTGCGGTGACGGAGAAGTTAAAGCTTCCGGCAGTGACCGGGCTTTATTCCGAGAATCCCGGAACAGATCTCTACAAGGACCGTGCGTATATCCTGCAGACAGAGAATAATGCGGCCAAGATGCGCAAGGCCATGAAGGAGATTGCAGCTTTCGCGAAGCGTCTGGCTGAGGGTGAGTTTATCGGCGACGGTAA
>CANDQP010000193.1 GCA_947388185.1 uncultured Dorea sp.
AAGTAATGAATTACTTGGATATTATTATACCATTTGCAGGTGGACTGGGAATGTTCATCTATGGTATGCAGATTATGGCCCAGGGGTTGGAGAATGCGGCCGGGAACAAGATGAAGTCCTTGTTAGAGGTTCTGACTAAGAATAAGCTGATGGGAGTAATGCTGGGGGCGGCGATCACGGCGGTGATCCAGAGTTCGTCTGCTACGACGGTCATGGTGGTTGGTTTTGTCAATGCGGGGATCATGAATCTGTCTCAGGCCATGGGTGTGATCATGGGAGCGAATATCGGTACGACGGTAACCGGATGGCTGGTGTCTGCGGTTGAGTGGGCCAAGTTCTTAAGCCCGTCGAAGCTGGCGCCGATCGCAGTGATGCTGGGCGTGATCATTATGCTGACAGGGAAGCGCCGTTCTTCCAAGGAGATCGCAAGTATCATCGTGGGATTTGGTCTGCTCTTTATCGGTATCACGACGATGTCTTCGGCTGTTTCGCCGCTGCAGGAGTCCGAGAGCTTCTGTAATATATTCGTGACGCTTGGGGATAACCCGCTGCTTGGAATCCTTGCCGGTACGGTTGTGACGGCGGTGATCCAGAGTTCGTCCGCGTCTGTCGGTATTCTGCAGAGCCTTGCGGCAGCAGGTCTGGTTCCATTCAGCGCCGCAGTCTATATCATCATGGGTCAGAATATCGGTACCTGTGTGACTGCGATCCTGTCAAGTCTTGGGGCGAAGAAGAATGCCAAGACGGCTGCTTTGATGCATTTGCTGTTCAATATCATCGGAACCGCAATTTTCAGTATTATGGCGATCATATACTATGAGCTTGTGAACCCTGAGATCGGGTTTGGCTATATTTCCCAGACAGAGATCAGTATGGTGCATACGGTCTTCAATATCGGTACAACGGTGGTTCTCTTCCCGCTGTCGGGGTGGATCATCAAGCTTGCCAAGAAGATCGGCAGGGTGGACGAGGATGCGCAGGATAAGAGCGTTGTGCTTCTGGATGACCGTATCTTAGAGACGCCTGGTATCGCGCTGCAGTCGACGGTCAGAGAGGTTTCCCGTATGGCAGAGATCGTAGAAGAATCTCTGGAGGTGGCTAAGAGAGTATTGTTTACTCTTAAGAAAGAGGATATTCAGTTCTTGAAAGAGGAAGAGGATACGGTTGACAAATTGAGCGCCGGGATCACCGAGTATGCGGTGAAGCTTGGTTCCCTTCGGATCAGCGAGAAGGAGCATCAGGATGTGGCGCATCTTCTGCAGATGGTGTCGGATATCGAGCGTGTCAGCGACTATTGCGAGAATATATCCGAGTTCGCAGAGACTATGTACGAGAAGAAGGCATCCTTCTCGGAGACCGGGGCTGCGCATCTGCGAGAAATGTTCGATGTGTGTGCGGACAGCTATAAGTTCGCATGCGAGGCATTCGCGGAGCAGAGCAGGGAGAAGGCTCTGAAGGTAATCGAGAAGGAGACGCAGGCGGATGATCTTGAGATCTCTCTTCGGAGCAAGCATATCAAGCGTCTGGCTGCAAACCAGTGTACTACGGATGCGGGGATCGTATTCCTGGATGCGCTGGTGTGTCTGGAGCGTATCTCTGACCATGCGCGTAATATCGCGGAGGAAGTGTTGGAGGGAGTGTAAGGCTCTGTGCTCACACTGTATTTCGCATCTGAAAAAATTCGAGGCGCTGTAAACTAAATATTTCAGCATAAGCGGTATGGGATAATCTGTACCGCTTTTTACATGAACAAAATATATTTTCAGAAAAGTTTTTATGGATTTAAAGTAAAAACTATTGAATATACAGAACTTTTTGGATATACTAATAGTAAAGGAGGCGTTGTTATGATCGTTAGACCTTACTACTTAGATTTGCTGAAAACCTACCGTGATGTAGCGCTGGTAAAAGTCCTTGCGGGGGTCCGCCGCTGCGGTAAATCCACAATTTTAGAAATGCTGCAGGATGATTTGATAAAAAGCGGCGTCCCTGCCGACCATATTATCAGTATGCGTTATACCTCGGAAGAGTTAGACGGCGATATGACCGACAAGGATATGTATAATGGTATTAAAAAGAGAATGTCAGATGGCAGGCGCTATTATCTTCTGCTTGATGAAGTGCAGGAAATTAAAGGTTGGGAAAGAGCTGTCAACAGCTTGCTGGAAAATGCCAATACAGACATCTATGTGACCGGCTCCAATTCAAAGCTGATGTCCAGCGAGATATCAACGTATCTGACAGGACGATATATTTCTATCCCCGTGTTTACACTGTCCTTTGCCGAGTATATAGAGTTCAAAAAGGCAAGCGGACGCACGCCGAAAGAACTGCTTACCGAATACATCCGCATGGGCGGCTTCCCGATCGTTGCGCTGAGCAATTTTGATGTGGGGCCGGCCTATCAGATCGTTGAGGGCATTTACAATTCCGTTATCACCAGCGATATAACGAAACGGCACAACATCACAAACTTTGATCTGTTCAACCGTGTTGTAAGGTATGTTGTTGAAAATGTCGGCAAAACCTTTTCTGCAAATGCTATCGTGAAGTTCCTAAAAAGCGAGGGGCGTCCTCTCTCGGTGGAATCGGTATATAACTACCTGGAATGGCTGGAAAAGGCCTTTGTGATCTACCGCTGCAAGCGGTATGACCTGCAAGGAAAATCTGTTCTGAAAACGCAGGAGAAATTCTATCTTGCCGACGCTTCTCTGAAATACTGCATGATGGGCTTCAATCCGAAGTCTGTTGCCGCTATGCTGGAAAATATCGTGTACTTTGAACTTCGCAGAAAAGGCTATGAGGTGTATATCGGTAAGAACGAAACGAAAGAAATTGACTTTGTGGCGGTGCGGCGTGACGAGCGTATCTATGTGCAGGTATGCCGCAATCTGCCGGAGGAATCTGACCGTGAGGTTGCGAATCTGCTGGAAATCAAGGATCACTACCCTAAGTATGTCGTGACCCTTGACGAGCTTGCCGCAGGCAATATCAACGGTGTAAAGCTTGTGCATTTAGCGGATTTTCTGTTGGCGGAGGATTATTAAATCCTTTTATCAGGCAGTTTTGCTTAAACGGCGCGTCCCATTTCATATGCTGCATTCATGAAGGAGGTTTCCGTAACTTCTCCGGCATCCATTACATTTGACGCGTAGATGCGTCCCTTAATTTCTTGTTTTTCCAAATGTTCAACAAAGCCGTTTAAATCGCCTAAAGAACGCTTGATGATGTCCTCGCCCAGACCTGCCGAGATTATGTAATAAACTTCTTTTTCGCCCAAGTGCTGCCAGATCGGATAGGTTCTGTCGATAAATGTTTTCATCTGGGCACAGATTCCATAGAAATAAACCGGTGTTGCCAATACCAAAACATCTGCCCTTTTAAACGATTCTAATACGTCTGCCATATCATCGTTTAACGCGCAGACTCCGTTATGTTTCATGCAGGAATCACATGCTCTGCAATAACCTATTTTCTTTTCTGACAGGCGGACAAGCGTTACGGAATTGCCGCTTTCTTCGGCGCCTCTTTTGAATTCCTAATTCCTCACACAATAATTGTGAATTGCCTCTTTTTCGTGGACTGCTTGAGATGATCAAGACATTTTTCATTTTAACTTATGCTCCTTTCTTAGATCGTTGAATCCCGTATGATCAGTTGTGTCTCATACTCGGAATATACGTGCGGAGAATCGGGGTACTGGATTCTCTCCAACATCTGGCGTGCTGCTGCGATTCCGAGATATTTCTGCGGTGTATGTATGGTCGTGAGCGAAGGTGTGATCCGCTCGGATGCCGGAATATCATCGAATCCCACAACGCTTACATCCTTGGGGATCTGATAGCCTAAGAACTGCAGGGCGTACATCAGCTGGATTGCCGTCCAGTCATTACCGCATATGAATACATCCGGAAGAGACGGCATATCCTGGATCTTTTTGACAACCAATTGAAAATTCCGGAAGTCGTCCGGCGTCTCGTTTAGCATGCAGTAGCGGGTGTCGAGTTCTAATCTGTTCTCCGTCAGGCATTCGCAGAGCGCGTCGTACCGTTCCTGAAAGCCGCGTCCGACATTTGCCGAGTAGAGATCTCCGACGAAGCCAAAACGTTCGGCTCCTTTTTCGATCAATTGCTTTACAATGCACCGCACGTTTTTCTTGTTCTCCATGGTGATCACATCGATCCTGTCGAGAGCCTTGGTGTGTTTTTTCGGCAGATCGACGGTGATGATCGGCAGATTGTATTGTAATAATGCGCTGCACACTTCGGCGTCGCAGATCTCCACGATGATGATACCCTTGACGGAAGGATCTTTGATGGATGAAGGGAATTCTAATTTCTTCAGGTCGCTCTCGGACATAATGCCGATCACCAGGTGGTAATTAGCGCTTGATAGTATAGATTCGATTCCGGCCAGAACAGCGGTCCAGAATTCGGAATCCGAGGCGTAGGTCCTGGTCAGAAACAGGATGAAGCCGTTGCTTGCAGAAGACGGGACTGCGGATTCTGACGGGGCGGGTATCAGTAATGTCTCTTCTATATTCTTATAATTCAATTCATTTGCTTTCTTGAGGACTAGTTGCTTCGTCTTCGCGGATACCTGGCTGCTGTCCTTGAGAGCCTTCGCGACGGTGTTCCTGGAAAGATTCAGTTCCTCTGCGATCTGTTTAATGGTGCATTTCATTTTTTCACCTCCACAGCTATTGTAACACTTTATTACATGATGCTGGGGTCAAAACATAGAGTTTTCTATGTTTGATACTCTGCAAGAACC
>CANDQP010000194.1 GCA_947388185.1 uncultured Dorea sp.
AATGGAGCCGTTATGGCTCCATTTTGGACTTTATAAGTGGCAAACTCGGGTTCTAACACGGAACAATCATTTTAACAACGCAAAAACAAGGACCGACAGAATCAACTCCTGTCAGTCCTCTATATTCCTACTCTATTCTTAACCTACTTTCAACCGAAACTTCTGAATCTCCTTGTTCGAGCCGACCCTCTCCATGATCGCCCCGATCCCGCGAAGCTTCTCTTCGAATCTCTCATATCCTCTCTGGATATATACAATATCATCGACGATCGTGATCCCGTCTGCCGCCAGGCCCGCGATACAGAGCGCTGCTCCCGCGCGCAGGTCCGGTGCGCACACCCTTGCTCCCGAGAAACGCTTGATCCCTTCTATCGTCGCTGAATTACCTTCGACCTTGATATTCGCGCCCATCCTTGCCAGCTCATCCAGATATTTGAACCGATTCTCGAAGATACTCTCCGTGATCGTACTTGTCCCCCGGCACAGAGCCAGCGTCACTCCGATCTGCGGCTGCATATCTGTCGGGAATCCCGGATACGGCAATGTCTTAACATGGGTACTGTTCAGATCACCCTTGGAAACCACTCGCACGGCATCGTCGAACTCTTCCACCTCGCAGCCTATCTCTATCAGCTTCGCGATCGTGGCCTCAAGATGCTTCGGGATCACGTTCATAACCGTAACGTCGCCTCTCGTGGCTGCCGCCGCGAACATAAATGTCCCCGCCTCGATCTGATCCGGAATGACAGAATACTCCGAACGGTGCAGACGCTGCACGCCGCGGATCTTGATCACATCCGTACCCGCGCCTCTGATGTTCGCTCCCATACTGTTCAGGAAGTTCGCCACGTCTACCACATGCGGCTCCTTCGCCACATTCTCCATAATGGTCAGGCCTTCCGCCATAGTCGCAGCCATCATCACATTGATGGTCGCCCCTACGCTGACCACGTCAAAATAAATATGCTTGCCGACCAGACGGTCCGCCTCAGCGATGATCTTCCCATGTCTGATCTCAACATCCGCTCCAAGCGCACGGAAGCCCTTCAGATGTTGGTCGATGGGCCTGCTCCCTATGTTGCATCCGCCCGGAAGCGCAACCTCCGCATGCTTATACTTCCCAAGCAGCGCTCCCAGAAGATAATAAGACGCTCTGATCTTCTTGATATAATCGTACTCTATGTCAATACTGTCGATATTCTTCCCGTTGATCCTGACGGTGTGGCGGTCCACTCTGTGAACTGCCGCTCCTATCCCCGCAACCGCATCCAGTAATACATTGATATCATTCACGTCCGGCAGATTATCAACCAGTACAGTCTCATCTGTCATGATCGCCGCAGCAAGAATCGCCAAAGCCGCATTCTTTGCTCCGCCAACCTCTACTTCTCCAACAAGCGGATGGCCGCCTTTAATTATATATTGCTCCATCGTTGCACCTCAATATCTATTTTTTTATTACTCTCATTTATATTATCTGTATAATTAAAAAATCTACTCTCGGAAATCTCTGGTTGTTAATGCGTTCATATTATACCATAAATTTCGCATTTGTAAAATATTTTTTAATAAACATGTAAATAGTTCGTAATAATTATTACTATACCAACGCTTCTAACACCTTCTGAATGGTATCTTCAAGCCTTAATCCGTCTTCACATATGGTCAGATCGGCATATCTCTCACACAATGCAACCCTCTCATCATAGAGATCCTTCAGGGTCTGATCCTTCCTCAGTACGACCCCTCTGCTCCGCGCATTGTTCAGTCTCCTGTCGATCGTCTCGAAGGATGCCTGCAGATATACGATCTTACCGATCTCTTTATAATGCTTCATCGCATTCTCGCAATATATAACGCTCCCGCCCGGTGATATCACCGTCTTCTTCGTGTTCACGCGGGAATTCACGCGATCCTCCACCTCGAGAAAGCCCTTGATCCCCTTCTCCCTGATGATATCCTTGAGCAGCTTCCCTTCCTCCTCCTGTATCAGGATATCCGTATCTACGAAACGATAGCCAAGCCTCTTGGCGACAATGACTCCCACCGTACTCTTACCCACGGCCGGCATGCCAATGAATATGATATTATCCACCAGCTCTCCCCCCTTATCTTCTGCCGCTGCTCATGCAACGCCTGACTGGTACACAGGCCTTACTTCCGGTGTACCGATGCACCATGGCATAAAACAGGGCATTTATGAGGAATATTTTACCACACTTTCGGCTATCCGTCCACCCTTAGGAACTGTACATGTTATTCTTGCACAGTTCCTAAGATACACAGCCGGCCGCGAAACGTAACGCATCCGGATCAATAATATTTTCTCCGGTATTCTCTGTACTCACATCTCCTCTGGCACAGCTCATGGTACGCCATAACCTGTATCAGATCCATCAGCCACTCTCCCGCGTCCTCTTCCTCTTCCGCCACCTGGTCGTAGATCCGCCTGCACATCATACGAAGCTGCAGCTGATCCGGATATTCGTCATACATCATGCTCCCGCTGTACTCCATCCGGTCACATTCCTCCTCCACATAAGGGATCAGGCGTTTCGCCGCCATAGGATAAATACTCTTCATGTAATCCAGGTCTCTTCTCATGCTCCTGTCTTCTTCGTACAGAAACGGCATTGGATATGTCATATAATAAGGAAGTCGATTGTCCATTTGCGCTCTCTCCTAAGAAATAAGTATCTATCCTATCATATGTCTGTTTTGAAAATATGTGCCTTCCCATTCCTGCATACTATCCTTATTTCTGCATATACATATAAAAAACTTCAAAGGTCTGTTATGTCAAAAAAACGTTCGATCACCATCGCCTCTCTGCTTCTTGCGGCAATCCTCCTATCCACAGGGCTGTACTGGCATTTCCGCGGAAATGAAAACCAACAGTTTGAAAATTATACAAGAAATCTATTCTGCCAGGAAGTTGCCGGAAGCACGATTTCCCTTCATTATACCCTTAAGGACCCGTCGGCCTTCGGGATCGAGAATACTCCCGTCACCTTCGGAAGCTGTACCGCCGACACTGACGCCATCTGCGCTTCCGCCGAGAACGCGCTGGCCGCCGTAAGTTCCTTCGACCGCAGCCGCCTCTCCAGGAAGAACCGGCTGACCTATGACGTACTGACGGATTATCTTATCTCTGCCCGGGAAATGGCTCCCTACGCGCTGTACGAAGAGCCCCTGGCGCCCTTGACCGGCACACAGGCCCAGCTTCCGGTGCTCCTGTCGGAATACCAGTTCTACACACAGGCCGATGTCGACACCTATCTGGAGCTGCTGACCAAAACCCCGGAATATTTTCACTCTATCCTGGAATTCGAACAGGCCAAATCCGAAGCCGGGCTGTTCATGGCAGATTATTCCGCCGACGGGATCATCAAGGAATGCCAGGCTTTTATCGATATGGGAGACGATAACTATCTGCACTCCTCCTTCAAAGACCGCTTAGACTCCCTGGAGCTGCCCGCCGACAAGAGAAATGCATACATAGAGACCAATTCCGTATACATCCGGAATTACATTTACCCGGCATATACCGAACTAAAGGACGGCCTTGCCGCCCTTTGCGGCACCGGGAAGAACCCCAACGGACTCTGCCATCTGCCGGAAGGACGGGAATATTATGAACTGGTCGTCGCTTCCGAGACCGGATCCTCCCGAACTATACCTGAACTGCAGCAATTGACCCAGAAGCAGATGATCTCCGATCTTTCCGATATGCAGAAGATCCTGACTCCCGTCGATGAGAACGTCTCTGTCTCCTCCGATCTGTTCAAGACACAGGGCGCCTCACTGGAGACCTCGGATCCTGCCGCCATCCTCACCGACTTAGAAGACAAACTGGAGGAACATTTCCCCAAGCCCCCGAAAGTCAATACCGAGATCAAATACGTCCAGAAGTCCATGGAAGAATACTTAAGCCCCGCATTCTATATGATACCGGCCATCGACAACTCCGCCAACAACGTCATCTACATCAATCAGGGACATTTACCGGATGACCTGTCGCTCTTTACGACCCTTGCACACGAAGGCTATCCGGGGCATCTGTACCAGACGACCTACTACGCAGGCAGGAAGCCGGACCCCATCCGCAATCTTCTGAATTACGGCGGCTATACCGAGGGGTGGGCCACCTACAGCGAGATGATGAGCTACTACTATGCCCCGATAACCAAGGAACAGGCGACGCTGATGCAGAAAAATACATCAGTGATCCTTGGGCTCTATGCCCTCGCCGATATGGGCATTCATTACGAGGGATGGACGCTCATCGAGGCGACCTCTTTCTTCCGGAGCTATGGGATCACTGATGTGGATACGATCGAGGATATCTATGACCTGATCATCGCGGATCCGGCCAATTATCTGAAGTATTATATCGGATATGTAGAACTCCTGGAACTTAAGAGAGACGCGGTTAAGCAGTGGGGGAAGGGATTCTCCCAGGAGAAGTTCCATAAGGCGGTGCTGGATGTGGGACCGGCGCCTTTTGATGTGGTTAGGGAGCGGGTGTTGGATAAGTGAGAGTATATTATCAACAGTGACCAGACGGAAGTTTAGCCTATCTAAAATTAATATTCCGCTGGAGACAAAAATCTTTCGATCTCCAGCGGTCCTAAGTTGCTATTGGATCTCAATTCCTCCACAACTGTCTGCGAATCCTTCTTTGGCTGATAGTGGATCTATGTCAATACTTTGGACAAAAAAGTCGAAAGATTATGCTGCTTTTTTGAGTTCCTCATCCTCCTTTTGCTGA
>CANDQP010000195.1 GCA_947388185.1 uncultured Dorea sp.
CTAAAGACAGCCGTTGACGCGCTCATTCCCCAAGTGTCCGATTTTGAGGAATTATATCAGCGATTACAGGCGGCGGGCTATGAGATCAAGCCGGGAAAGTATATCTCATGCCGCGCACCGGTGCAGGAACGGTTTACCCGCTTAAAAAACCTCGGCGCAGATTATACAGAGGAAGCCATAAGGGAATGGATAGCTGGCAAGCGCACCCGTACCGCCAAAGCTCCAAAGGCAGAGCGCAAGGGCGTTAATCTACTAATCGACATTGAGAACAGTATCAAGGCGCAGCAGAGCCGGGGCTATGAACAATGGGCGAAAATCCACAATCTGAAACAGACACAAAGACTATGAATTTCCTTACTGAAAATAAATTGAACAGTACGCCAATCTGCTCACCCGGATAGAAGAAATCACGGCAGCAAGCGGACAGGCAGGGGACAACTTAAAGGACGTGGAAAAGCGGCTTGCGGATATGGCGGTTATGATTAATAATGTCACTACCTACCAAATGACAAAGCCCCTCTATGAAGCCTACAAGAAAGCTCGAAACAGGGAGAAATACCGGGCAGAGCATGAACGGGGCATTATCCTACATGAAGCAGCAGCAAAAGCACTAAAGGCGGCGCAAATCAGCGGGAAACTCCCCAGCGTCCCCGCGCTGCAAGCGGAGTATGATGTTATCAAGCAGAACATAGACAGCATTTTACAGGCAGAGAAGCTGCCGGAGCGGGAAAGGAAAACAGAGCGCGAATAATGCAGTAGAAAAAACGGTTGAATTATGCTACAATATAAAAAATTTAAGGGGAATTGGTATGTCAAAAAAGAAACTAGCAGTAATAATAATTATATCTATATTTGTAATTGCTGCATTACCCTTTGTGCTTGAAATCGCTATTTTTCGTAATGATGTATATTCAGTATTAAGCAATGGAGAATGGGGTGGATTTTTAGGGAGTTATATAGGTGGAGTATTAGGTGGTGTAGGTACATTATTAGCTGTATATATAACTACCAAAGAAACCCGAAAAATTCAACAGGAAAATTCAACACAAATTGAAGATGAAAAAAGACGTAATGAAAGAAAAGAGAGAAAACAATTTGCTGATGAAATAGCAAAGGATATTGCAACGTATATTACAGATATTAGTAACTATTTTTATGCGTGTCGTGATTTGAAACAATTATATGTTAAAGAAAGAAACTTGAATGATGAATTGTATCGTATTGATTGGCAAATAGGTCAAAAACATAATACCTTAAAAAAATTGAATTTAGATAAAAATGCAGATGAATACATTTCTGTTCAAAATGAACTTGAAGAACTAAAGCAAAAAGAATCAGAACTAAAATATCGAATAGGAAAAAACGCAAGAGAAATTGAAAGGAACAAAGCAGACAGAACAGTTGCAAATGAACGCTATTTTCTATTGCAAATGAAATTGCAGAATATTGAGAAAGGAGAGGTTATACTTAAACAGTTAGAGTTTATTCATAGTAATTCTACTAATATAGATGAAACCGCTTATAACTTTATAAGTATTGAATCAGATAAATTGTTAAATTTGACTGTTCGATTTTTGGATATATATATCAATCAAAAGTTAATTTGAAATACAAAAAAGAACCGGGACGCGGCAGCTATCACATAGCCACCGCGTCCCGGTTTTCTTATGGATGCAGATATGAATGTTACGCATTAGAACGGCATTTCCGGTAGTAAAGGTATAAATCCCTTGCCGCTTTATTTGTAAGCGCTTAATTTAGATGTGTAGCTTATAAAAAATCCGGGGTGTTTAGCCCCGGATCGATTCTGTACATTAAGATCGGATTCATTATTTACATATTTTTTGAACATCCGCTGACCATGGCGCAAGTTTCTCAAACTCTTCATCAGTGGTCCTGTAGCCCGGGCGCTTTTCCAGGATGTATTTCATATATTTATAGGGATCCAGACCATGGAGTTTTGCCATCTCCACGATAGTATAGATGCCCATGCTGGCTTCTGCACCATCCATCGTATCTGAAAAAAGCCAGTTCTTCCGGCCTACGACTACCGGACGGATCGAATTCTCGCTCATGTTATTGGAAAGGCTGCAGCGCCCGTCTTCCAGATAGGTCATTAGACATTCCTGACGGTTGCGTACATACGTCAATGCTTTATTAAACTTGTTACTTGTGGCGGATGGGCTCTGCTGTCCGAGCCATTTCATGAACGCCTCTACCACAGTCTTCTCCTCTTTCAGCCTCCGCTGGTATCTCTCTTCATAAGAAAGCCCCTGCTCTTTATACCTGCGTTCATACCGGAACAGCTTATCGCAGTATGCCACGCCCTGCACCGCCGGGTGTGACAGATCTTTTTCGCTCCCTTTCGGGACGGCATCCAAAAAATACCTCCTGATGTGAGCATAGCAGGCACAGCGTTTTACATCTTTCAGTTTATCGTATCCCTGGAAACCGTCCGCCATCAGGTACAGTCCCGGCGGGGAGCCTTTCACCATCTCCACCGCATTATCTCCATTCCGGGTCGGGGAGTACCGGTATATCAGCAGGGGCGGCAGGCCGTCTTCCCCTGAGCGCATCAGCCACACGTAAGACTTTGTCTGCGGCCGTCTATCCGGCTCCTTCAGCACCTGGATGGGTGACTCGTCCATCATGATAAAACCTCTTTTAAGAAGCCCGCGATGGAAAAACTGCACCAGATACTGGAAATATATCTGGAATACCAGGATCGTCCAAGATGCCATGGATGCCCTGCTGATCAGGATACCTGACCGTTTCAGGTCCTGCTCCTGACGGTAGAACGGCAGGGCCAGGACAAATTTGTTCTTAAGTATCCCTGCCACCAGCGACGGCGTGGCATAACTCTTTTCAATGAGCGCAGGAGGGCACCCCGCATCCTTTATGAATTGTGGATCCTCTGTCTGTTTACATTTAGGACATTCATACGTAGTGGCAATGTATTCCGTCACCTGGTATCCCGCAGGAATGAATTCTACCTCGCGGCGGATGACTTCCGTCCCGATGGGAACCATTTCCGTCCCGCATACCGGGCATCTTTTCTCATCATCGGTAAGCGAATCCACTATGACCTGCTTTACCTGGGCCCCTGCAAACTGCTCTGTTAACGTCGGCTTTTTCTTACGCTGCCTTATATGTTCCCTGACAGCTGTCTCTTCTACTTCTTCGATATCAGCCACTGGGATCTCTGTCCCCTCTTCCATGTCAAAAAGAGAGAACTGGTTCGGATCAATGTCCGGACGTTTTTCAGAGGATGCCCCGAACAGTTTCCTGCGCAGGTACGAAACTTCTTCCGTAAGCTTTGCGATGGCGGCATCTTTCTGCCCGATCATTTCCGCTTGGGCCGCGATCGTGGACTGAAGGGCAGATACGGTCGTATTCAGTTGCAGGATCAGATCCTTCAGCTCCAAAAGCTGGTTCTCTTTTGCGTCCTTCCCCACTTCATTTTCTCCTTGTGTCCTGATAACGATATCTTACCATAAAATACGGAGAAACGATAGAACAGACAGCGTCCGGAAACCTTTCCTGGTGGGATCATCCTGTCATCCTCAATGCTTTAGGCTGTTCGATCTCCAGGCCGGACATGAGCCAGTCAAACTGTTTCCAGGTGAGAGCCTTTACTTCATTCCGGTTTCAGGGCCACCGGAAACGTCCCTGGATACCGCCATCCAGCCGTTTATACAAAAGGCACATGCCGTCCGGTTCACGGATGAGGATCTTGATCCTGTTACACCGCTTCCCGCAGAACAGATAAGCGGACATACTGTCCGGCTCTGCATGGAACACATCCTGGACGATGGCACATAAGCCATCGCTGGAATGGCGCATGTCTGTATATCCGCAGATGATGTAGAGATTTGTTTTTATGGAAATGTCGCCGATCACAGCCGCCCTCCTATCATGAACAGAGTCTCTTCATACAGGGCGACATCCACTGTCCCTGAAAATCGGAAAGTGACTCCCTGTGCCTCTATCTAATCAGAGAGGCTGATGTCTGGTACTTCCGTCCTGGAAGGAAAGCATTTTTATCGTCAAGCTGCCTGCATACAGTCTCCTCTGGCAGGACATCCAGCCTGACGATGTCATGAGCCCGTACACCGGCAGACTGGCTGGAAGCCGGAGGGATGGGAAGGGATCCTCTTTTCTTCAGCCTCGTGATCCATGTATAAAAAGTTGCTGGGTTGATCCCGTTTTCCCTGCACCAGTCACTGTCGGACAGGCCGCTTCTGCGGCACTCCAGGACCAGCCGGTATTGTTCTTCTACAGTTCTTCTGGCTGCACGCATAATAGTCACCTCCATCTTAAATGAAGCGTTTGCAAGCTGTTTTGAAGAGTAAAATGCTTGCATTACTATGACTATTATTGCATGCCGGATCACAAAAGAAAATCCACCCTTAAACTAAGCGCTTACGCTTGTTTTGCCCCTATCTCGTCACATTCCTCCGCATTTTCCTCATGCGCTCGGCGGTCTGTCTGCGGGTGATACGTTTCCGGTAGTCCGGGAAGTAGATACCAAGCTTTTTCAAGTTCCCATACGGCCGTGCGGACAGCGTCGATACTTTCCCGGTTGATCTGTGATAGCCTCGCAAGGGTATAGTCCCAATCTTCGGGAAGTGACAGTGTTTGTGATAACAGCCCCTTTGCCTTTAGGGTCAGCTTTTTATTGCGTAAGTAGTGGCTGCTCATAACTGTATAGCCTTTGTTGCGTTCCACTCGGAAAACTGCCATAGCTTCATCACTCCTTTGGTTGTGGA
>CANDQP010000196.1 GCA_947388185.1 uncultured Dorea sp.
AAAGTTTCCTCCGCTCGCTAGAGGAAATCAGCTACGCTGATTTCTCAGCTCGCACAATACATTTATTATACCATATCAATGAAAAAAGTTATAGACATCCCGGGCAGATTTTTCGTTCATGGATGGGAGCTCCTTCAACTGTTCCACCGTGGCATTCCTGATCGCCTCAATATTCTCAAAATGTCTCATCAGATCCTTCCTCCTGGCCGGTCCCACGCCCGGGATATCGTCCAGCATGGAATGCACCTGATTCTTCCCCCGAAGCTGCCTGTGGAATGTGATCGCGAATCTGTGAGCTTCATCCTGTATCCTGGTGATCAGCCGGAAGCACTCTGAATTCCGGTCGATCGGAAGCTCCATATTCTGGTAGTACAGCCCGCGGGTCCTGTGATTGTCGTCCTTGACCATACCGCAGACAGGAATATTGATCCGAAGCTCTTCTAATACCTTAAGCGCCACATTCACCTGTCCCTTTCCTCCATCCATAAGAAGCAGATCCGGAAATGCCGTAAAACCGCCCATTTCCTTGCCTTCCTCCTGCTCACGCATTCCATGCTCGAATCTTCTGGTCAGCACCTCTTCCATACTCGCGTAATCATCCGCTCCCTGGACTCCCTTGATCTTAAACTTGCGGTAATCATTGCGCTTCGGCTTGCCCCTCTCATATACCACCATGGAGCCTACGGAAGCAAATCCATTCGTATTGGAGATATCAAACGCTTCCATCCGCACGATCCCGCTAAGTCCAAGCATTTTCTCAAGCTCCCTGACCGCGCCGATGGTTCTCCCCTCCTCCCGTTTCAGCCGTTCCCTGTCCGTATTCAATACCATAGAAGCATTCTTCGCCGCAAGCTCCACCAGCTTCTCCTTCGTTCCCTTCTTGGGAACCCTTAAGTGCACACGGTGCCCCCGTCTCTTAGACAGCCATTCTTCAATAAGCTCCATATCCTCCACTTCCTCCGGAAGCATGATCTCTGCAGGTATATACGGCGTCCCCGCGTAGAACTGCTTGATAAAGCTAGATAGGATCTCTCTCTCGTCCTCACCTTTTGTGATCTTCAGGTAGAAATGATCCCTCCCGATCAGCCTTCCGCCGCGGATGAAGAACACCTGGACCACTGCGTCCTCTTCATCAATCGCCGCCGCAAGAATATCCCTGTCGTCGCCTGCCGTATCCGTGATCTTCTGCTTCTGCGCGATCTTCCTGACACTGGTAAGCAATTCCCGGTACTCGATGGCCTTCTCGAACTCAAGCGCCTCCGAAGCCTCCGCCATCTTCCCTTCCAACTCCTTCAGGATCACATCATAATTCCCATTCAGGAAATGCACCACCTCCTGGATAGACTTCCGGTATTCCTCCTGGGAAATATACCCCTGGCACGGCGCCTTGCACTGATGGATATGGTAATTCAGACAAGGTCTTTCCTTACCGATATCCCTGGGAAGCTTCCGGCTGCAGCTTCGGATATGGTATAACTTGCGTATCAATTCTATGGTGTCCTTCACCGCCCCGGCGTTGGTATAAGGGCCAAAGTACCGGGACTTGTCCTTTGCCATCCTTCTTGCTACCATCACCCTGGGGAACGGCTCATCCACCGTCACTTTGATAAACGGATAAGTCTTATCATCCATCAGCATGGTGTTATACTTCGGTCTGTGTTCCTTGATCAGATTACATTCCAGTACCAACGCTTCCAGCTCCGAATCTGTGACGATATACTCAAAACGGACGATATGGGTCACCATCTGTTCAATCTTGACACCCTTATTCCGGCTGCTCTGGAAATACTGCCGCACCCGGTTCTTAAGGCTGATCGCTTTCCCCACATAGATGATATCATCCCGTTCATCATGCATGATATACACCCCGGGCTTCCCCGGCAGTTTCTTCAATTCTTCCTGAATGTCAAACATGATTTTATCTCCTTGTCTTCTGAATTTGTCTGCGCAATAACATAAAAAGCCCGGAAATCCATTCAGACTCCCAGGCTCTAACTTCATCGGACGGCAGTCCGCCCGCCCCGCGGAGCATATCACAGGATGCCCTTTGGGTAACTATTATGACTCTTCTATCGAATTCAGAGTGATCTGCTCTCTGGCTTCGCCCAGGATATCCTCAGTTTCTTCCGGATTCTCCCCGGTCTCAACCGGATTCATGGCGATACGCTCTTCGGTCTTCTCCTTCTTCTTCTCGGGGTCGATCCCTTCTGCCTCATGGAAGATCTCCATGAATTCCTTCCCGGTGATCGTCTCCTTCTCGATCAGATATGCCGCGATCTTATCCAGTGATTTGCGGTGTTCGCTGAGAAGCTTCTTCGCCGTTTCATAAGATTCCTTCAGGATCCTCATAACCTCCTGGTCAATCTCCGAGGCAGTCTCCTGCCCGCAGTTCGCCACCGGTCTTCCGTCCAGGTAACGGTTCTGAATAGATTCTAACCCGATCAGGCCGAACTTCTCGCTCATACCATACTGGGTGACCATCGCCCTTGCCACCTTGGTCGCCTTCTCAATATCATTGGATGCACCTGTGGTGACCGTATCGAACACGATCTCCTCCGCCGCGCGTCCTGCAAGCATTCCTACCAGCATCGCGTGAAGCTCCTTCTTGGTGTTCAGGACCTTCTCTTCCTCCGGAGTCTGCATGACATAACCAAGCGCCCCCATCGTTCTTGGCACGATCGTGATCTTCTGCACCGGTTCTGCATCCTTCTGGAGCGCACTCACCAGCGCATGGCCGACCTCATGATAGGATACGATCTTCCTCTCCTCCTGGCTCATGATGCGGTCCTTCTTCTCCTTACCTACCAGTACCACTTCCACTGCTTCAAAAAGATCTGACTGCGACACCGCTGTCCGGCCGTTCTTCACGGCATTGATCGCCGCTTCATTGATCATATTGGCAAGATCTGAACCTACCGCACCGCTCGTAGCCAGGGCGATCGCTTCCAGATCCACCGTCTCATCCATGCGCACATCCTTGGAATGCACCTTCAGGACATCCACTCTTCCCTTGAGATCCGGCTTCTCTACCACGATCCTCCGGTCAAACCGTCCCGGACGCAAGAGAGCCGGGTCCAGGATCTCCGGACGGTTCGTAGCGGCAAGGAGCACCAGGCCCTTATTACTCTCGAATCCATCCATCTCCGCCAAGAGCTGATTCAACGTCTGCTCCCTCTCGTCGTTGCTTCCAAGCTGATTGTCACGGCTCTTGCCGATCGCGTCGATCTCGTCGATAAATATGATACAGGGCGCCATCTGCTGTGCCTGCTTGAACAGGTCACGGACTCTGGACGCTCCCACGCCTACATACATCTCCACAAATGCCGAACCGCTTAAGGAAAAGAACGGTACGTTCGCCTCTCCTGCCACGGCCTTTGCAAGCAGGGTCTTACCGGTACCAGGCGGCCCCACCAGCAGTGCTCCCTTGGGAAGCTTCGCTCCCACGCTGGTATATTTGCCAGGATTATGCAGGAAATCCACCACCTCCTGCAGGGATTCCTTCGCCTCGTCCTGTCCTGCCACATCCTTGAACGTCACACCGGTCTGCTTCTCGACATACATCTTGGCATTGCTTCTGCCGATTCCCATCATCCCGCCGCCCTTGGACATCTTCCTGGTCATCCATACAAATACGCCTACCAATAAGAAGACCGGAAGAAGTGCGAACAAGGTCTGTGCGATAATGGCGGATGTGGTATCCGGAATCTGCTGGCCGAACTTGACATCTGCCTTCTCCAGGCGTTCCGCGAGAGAATCATCCCTCACAACGCCGGTATAATATTCCTTGGCAATCTTCTGCCCCTTCTCCTTCTTCTCCGTTATGACGATCCTGCTGCTCTGGATCACGACCTCTTCGACCTTACCGTCGTCCACCATCTCAAGGAATTCATCATAACTGATCTCATTGTCACTGCCCGCTCCCTGGAACCGGAACAGCGCCATCACCATTATCATCGTGACCACGGTCACCAAAATGATAAAGGACAGCCCTTGCTTGTTATTTCTATTATTATTTCGATTGGGGTTATTATTCTGGTTGTCCATTTTTTTCCTCCTGTACTTCCCTTCCATTATACGGACAGCCTACCTAGAAATCAATAAAAACATTATGAAAGATTGATTTTTTAGGCTTGTATCAGGTTTATTTTATGTTTTTTATATAATTTTTACAATTCCCCTTATTCTGATAATAAGTAATCAATGAATAAATACACACAATAATAATCCAAATCCCAATTCCCAGCAAAAATACAAGATTGTTGTTTGGCACAAACAAAGCAAGCAAACACTGAATAAGTCCAAAAGGAATTGCCGTGTACCCGGCAAATCTATGCGTTTTTTGCCAGCATAGTTTATCTTTTAGAATCCAAGGCAGTTTAAACCCAATCCGGCTGCGATAAGGCATTTGCGGTAAAAAATTACCGACTAATACCATCAAGCCTCCCACGATAAGCACAATGCCTTTCGTGTAATTCATTTGCAAACCGCAATACTTTGCTATCGTGGCAAAATAGAAAAGAAAAATTCCAAGTCCAAAGAGGTTAATTACAGTCAGAGTAATATCATTTCTCACTTCATTGTCGTTTTGGGAGATTTTGTGAGGAAAAAAGGCTGCAATAGCCAACGCAAGGAAAATAACAAAACAAATCCCAATAAAAACCCAACGGGGAGGACTTTGCATAAACAAAGGTATTTCGCCGGGAAGGTATTTAAAGCATAAGGCTGTCCCTGTAATGAATATAATCAAGAATATC
>CANDQP010000197.1 GCA_947388185.1 uncultured Dorea sp.
CTTGTTGAAGAAGCACATCCACAGCTTCACACCGATAGAGAGGATCAGGATCACCACCGACACCGCCTGGAACCTTAACTCCTCCGGATCGCGTATCTTCCCCACCGCATCCTTGAGAAATGTAAAACCCACCTCCATGACCAGAAAAGCAACGATCAGCGCGGCGATATATTCGATCCTTCCATGGCCGAAGGGATGATCCTGGTCCGCCGGCTTGCTCGCCATCTTCACTCCCACCAGCCCTATCACCGAAGAGCCGGCGTCGGACAGGTTGTTGAACGCGTCCGCCATAACAGATATACTGTGCAGGAGATAACCTATCGTCCATTTTACTACAAATAAAAGCACATTGCAAAAGATGCCCACCACACTTGCCAATACGCCATAGGCAGTCCGGACAGACACCTTCTCTATCTCCGTATATTCCTTCACAAAATGCCTGACCAAAAATTCAGTCATGAATTACCTCCATTATCTCCAAAAAAGAACCATTTTATCTTAAAGTCTGATGTAGCCGTGACCATCTCGTATTCCTCTGCCGTCAGGACCTCCTTAAGGCCCTTCCTGCCCTCATCGCTGACCACCGTACAGGTCGTGTCGGTAAAGCATAAGCTTGGATACAGGACACACCACCAGTTATGCCCTCTCGCCTCTCCGAGCCTGACTCTGAGCGCCTCATACTCCCCCTGGGGGAAGAAGATGTCGCCGTACTGCTTATCCGGGAAATACGTCAGCTCAAGCTCCGAAGCACAGCCGTATGAGAACCCCTCTTCCTCAAGCACCTGGCCGGCCGTATCCGTGATCTCGTCAAGATGCGCTTCTATCCAGGCTCTCGTCTTCCCTGCATCCGGCTCTTCCTTAAGCTTCGGCGTCATATTCTCTTCCATATATGCAAGAATTCTGTCCCGCACCTTAAGCTTTACTGCCTGGTCTTCTTCACTGTCGCTGTTGGCAAGGACATGGAACCGCAAGACCTCCTTAGCCAGCGTCTCCTGGGTCCTGCTCATCTTCGCCTCCACCCATTCCATCCTGCGTTCCACTAAGATACCCGTCAGCAATGCAGCGATACAGATACCCAGTATAGCACAGATCACCTGCCGAATTCTATAACGAATCTCAAAATCTTTTCTCATATTCATATGTAACTGCCTCCTTACCTGATCACTTACTCGATCTCTTATTTGATATCAGGAGTCTTGACATATAAAACGAGATTTATTCAGACATTCTGTTATTTATTCAATTCTTCTTCGTGCGTATCACATCCATGACCGCCTCTACCTGGTTGTCAATATGCTTACACACGATCTTGGCCGCCTCTTCCTTCTCCTTCTTCTCGATGCGCCGGATGATCTCTTCATGCTCGGCGAGAAGCTTGGGGTAGGCTTCCGGCCTCTTCAGATATTCGATACGGTAGCGGTACATCTGCTCCCTTAAGTTATTCAATAGCTGGATAAGCTTCTGATTGTCCGTCGCCATGTAGATAATATCGTGAAAAGCCACATCCGCCTCCGCGATCTGCGTGATATCACCGCTCTTAAGCGTCTTCCTGAATTCTTCCGCCGCACTCTTAAGGTCCTCGATCTGAGCCTTCGTGATCTTGCCGCAGGTGAGTGTGACCGCCAGCTCTTCCAGTGCCTTGCGGACCTCCAGAACATCCCTTAAGCTCTTCTCCGAGATATCCGCAACCTCTGCCCCCTTCCTTGGAACCATGTGTACAAGCCCTTCTAATTCCAGCTTCCGGATCGCCTCTCTGATGGGAGTCCGGCTGACCCCCAGTTTATTCGCAAGCTGAATCTCCATAAGCCTCTCTCCCGGCTTTAATTCCCCGCGCAGGATCGCCTGGCGCAGCGTATTGAACACCACATCTCTCAAGGGCAGGTATTCACTCATATTCACCTTAAGCTCCATCCTTTATCCCCTCCTTGCATTATGTATGCTGGTCACGTATGTCTGTCTCGCGAACTTAAGCTCCTTGATCCTTACAGCCGCGCGCCGCGCCTTTCTCTTATCGTCGTACAGTCCGAAAACCGTAGGTCCGCTGCCGCTCATCATCGCGTTCAATGCACCCTCCCGGCACATGACTGACTTGATCTTATCGATCACCGGATATTCCTCTATGGTGACTTTCTCAAGAACATTGCCCATGTTGGCCGCCACCTCATCCAGATTCTGCCGCTTAAGGCCGCCAATGATCCCGTCGATATCCGGGTGCTCTGCGATCTCGTGGGAATCAAGCTTCTCATATACCGCCTTCGTAGACACGCTGATCGGCGGCTTGGCAAGCAGCACATAACACTTGGGCATAGCCGGCAGCGGGGTCAGCTTCTCCCCGATCCCTTCTGCAAGCACGGTTCCTCTTAAGATGCAGTACGGTACATCCGCCCCTAGCGTCACTCCCCGGTCCATCAGCTCTTCCATGGTAAATCCCAGTGCGAACATGCGGTTCATTCCAAAAAGGACCGCCGCCGCATTCGAACTGCCTCCCGCCATCCCTGCCGCTACCGGGATGTGCTTATCCAGCGTGATCCTCACTCCCTCCCGGATGCGGCATTCCTTCATCAGAAGATCTGCTGCCCGGTATGCCAGATTATTCTCATTGACCGGAAGATAGAAGAGATTGGACGATAAATGAATCCCCGGTTCCTTTATCCGCTCAATCCGGATCTGGTCATAGAGATAGACCGTCTGCATGACCATGCGCACATCATGGTAGCCGTTCTCCCTCTTTCCTAACACATCCAGACCCAGATTGATCTTGCCCAGTGCTTTTAATTCTAATTTATCCATAAATGTTTTCTCCTTGTATCTTGTATACAGTGTACCTATAGTATACTCATATTTTCCTTAAAAATCAATATCCTGTCGCCAGCTTTTATATCTCCGGACTCCAGATCATTGACTTCCATGATTCCTTCCACCGTAGTATTGTACTTCTTGGCAAGATCCCACAGGATATCCCCGTCACGGACAATATACCCCGTGATACCCGGCCGCCTCTCTATCTCTTCCATATCAAACGGCGCAAATTCTATCTCCTTGATATTCCGGATGCGGACCGGCGCTTTGAGGAAGCTGTTGAATGCCAGGACTGCCTTGACTTCGATCTCATCCGTTCCAAGAAGCCCCACCGACAGCTGCTCCACCGCATAGGTAAGCCCGTATCTCATATCATCCGCCGTCCCATTGCTCTCCAGCAGATAGGCGAAGGGCACCATCCCCTGCCAGGTATCAAACGGGATCTCATCATCCGCTTTGACATACAGGAAGCTTAAGTGCAGCACTCCTTCTATCTGGATCCCTCCCTCCGTGCTCTCGGTATGCTCTATCTGTATCCGCGCGCTGTTGTGGCAGATCTGCAGGATATCGTCCTTGATCTCCGGCAGGGACAGTTGTTCGGATACCTTGCATTTGGAATGATTCTGCAGCAGCAATCGTTCCATCTCTTCCTCGGTGATCTTCGGCGTGCAGATCTGATCCAGAGAATAAGCGTCCGCCAGGATCTCAAGCCGTTCTTCCTCGTACACGGTCAGCCGTACCTCCAGGGTAGCCTCGACTCCGATCAGGCGCATCTCGCCGTCTTCGTCCATCCTTACGTCTATATTCACATCCGTAAGCTCCGGATAGATCTGATGATACATATGATCCTGTGCCCCGTAGCATTCAATCCGCCCTTCATAGGGAACCGCCTGCTCGATCCAGTCTGTCTTCCCGTCCAGCGATTCATAGAAGCAGAATAACTGTAATTCTCCCTGAAGCCGCAGCTCGTCGGCTTCCAGACGGGTGTCCAGCTTCCTCCCGGTCACCTCCGTCCACAGCAGCGTCCCGATATTCTCCTTCGTTCCGCTTATAGATACTTCCTCCTTGATCCGATAGGTATCCTTCTTCGTGGTAAATACCTTCAGGAACTCTTTGTTCTCGAACCTCTTGTAGAGCGGCGTCTCACACTCGATATCCACCGTAAGCTCAGACTCCTGTTTCCCTTCGGAACAGATACTAAGCTCCGCCAGCGTCTTGATGCTCAGTTTCCTGGAATGGATCGCCGTGACAGTGATATCCGCGCTTGACGACTGTACGAACAGATTCCCTGCCGGTTCCTGCTCCAGATAGATCATTTCCTCGAAGGGGATCCTCCCTTCCAGGCAGGACAGCCTGGTCTCTCCTTCTTCTGTCACATATAATACCTTAAAATTCAGCTTCCCGGACACCCGTATGTAATTCTCTACCACCTTCATATCTTCTACGGTGAGCGTCCCTTCCCCCAGGATCACCTTCTTCACATCATTCTTCGCGTCAGGTACATTGTAGTCATCATCGATATAAAACTGATCGGTGATGATATTTCCCGTCTTGTAGGTCTGCATCTGCTTCGTCACATATTCCATGATCGAACCTCCTAATCAAATTCTATCTGCTTATCCGTATACTCTGTCTTTATCACCACATAAGGGCAGGTCTTCTTCTTCAGGATCTTCTCTTCCTTTCCCGGACCTAAAAGGCCGGTCTCTATGTGTATCTCATTCTCCGTCTCATAGCATTTATGGACTTCCACGCTGTATCCGCTGGTCTCCTTCTGTCCATATCCTCTGGCTATATACAGATATCCCTTGTCCCCATAGCTTAATTTGACCTGTCCTTCCTTCGCCTCCTCGATCTGCGCCATGAATTCTTCCGGAACGTCATCCTTGTCAAGTACGGTAAATTCTATATCTCGCAGTTTTTTATC
>CANDQP010000198.1 GCA_947388185.1 uncultured Dorea sp.
GGATAAACAGCTTTTCCCCAATCGACAAAGCTGCAAAAGCATCTGCGAATCCGATATAGTTGTCATCAAAAGTAAATTTCTTTCCTACCGCATCATAACTTTCTATTTTAAATATGTATTTTGCTCCTGCTATGTTCTGGCAATTTTCCACATGAGACCCATATCCAAGAGCGATATTTCCACATCCTTCTGAAAAGCAATAGTCATTCACAGAAGCTAAACGGCTTCCTAAAGCCATAGAGCCATAACCCATAGCATTGCACTCACTTCCGAAGGAAATAGAATTATTGCCGCTTGTTTTGTTGTTATATCCGCCTGAAAAAGAATTAATTCCGGCTACTATATTTGTGTCACCAATAGCCATTGATTTTCTTCCAGTCACATCAAGGTTATTCCCAAACGTAAAACTTTTTTCACCAACAACCGTCCCTTCTTTCCTGCCAAGACTGACCGCATCATCCCCATAAATCGCCTTGGATGCGAAGTCTCCCTCTGCACCACCCCGCGCCAATATTTGCCAGTATTCACTGTTTTCAGATGGCGGATTACCTTTTGTTTCTTTCTTCGCCACATAGGAAGCGCCACCAGAGTAAACAACGTCAAGAAAATCGTATGTCGCATCTGCACTATAGTCCCCTTTTAAAAGAAACCCAATTCTTCCAGCATCTCCACTTATCAATTCACTCATAACACCATCCCCCAAAGCAAATGCCCGTTTTCTACCTCAAAGTCAAACCGCCCGCCGGAATACAAAAGATGACCTGTTTCTAAATCTACTGTAAAACTCGGCTTAGATACATCCAAAGCATTCTCAGCGGCCTCACTCCACTTTTTAGACTGTTCGCTGTAATACTTTGCATTGTCAGCATCTTCACCTTCACGCTCACCCGTGCCGCCATGCGCATAGCTTTCTGCAAGTTTCACCCATAAAGCGATAGCTTTTTCAATGTCTTTAGACTCAACAAGAATCCGCCGGATTTCCTCCATGTCTCTCTCAAACGCTTCATAGGTTGCCATGCGCAGGCACAGTCCCGGCCGGAAACACATCCAGACATGTCTTGAGTCTGTAGATACCGCCCACTCACCGGTTGTCATCTGGTCAGGGTCAAAAAGGTCTTCTGCGCCATGCCGCATCTGGATCGTAGCCTTGATTGTATTGACCGATCTGATTGCCATACTTATTCCCCATCTATAATTCTCTGTGCGAAATCTTCCAGTTCCTTAACGTTGCTTAAAGCCGCCTGATCCACCACTACCTTGTTCACTCTCTCATTTTCCCTAATGATATTACCTTTTTCATCAATCTCGGAAAATGTAACTGAGAGGCGCTTACCCTCTGCAGTTGTCAATACAGTCATACTTGTCACTCTCTTCATAACCCCAATACCTCCGCATAATAATTATTTATATAGCTTTGTGATTCACTCTCATAATCAACTTCATCTTCTTTTTTCTCATACACGAATCTTTCAAGTCTCTCCGTTTCAAAACCGAACTGCCTCGCTTTGATTTCCCACCCAAAACGCAGATCAGGCGTTCCTTTTACTACAAAATAATTCGTATGTCGTTCCTCTATCCATATATCACCTTGGCCATACTTTTGCAGAAATACCTGATACTGACAATCCGTATTAATGGTTTCCAGAAAAATATCATCCACAAATATATAGCACGTTCCGCTTTTATCAAGTACACCTTCCCCAATGTCGCCAAAATATGGTTTTGGCATCTCATAGCAATATAATAATCTGTCTGAATAATTGTATGTTTTAGCGATCCTTGATTTTGAACCCCTTGCGTAAAAACTACCAGTTGCACCAGCAGTAATTCCAACGACTCCACCCTGCATCATATTCAATGCGCCGCCACCCAATACTATTTCATATTCAGAGCTCTGGTTATTGAACGAATGCGGAGACAGTCTGGATGTGTAGCCTCCTCCTCTTAGTGTGATGATATTATTTCGTGAATCCGATGTTGAAATATTTATATTACCACCAGTGATATTTGCATTAGCACTATTCAAGGTCGTAGCTGTAACCGTACCCGTAAAGGAACCCGTAGCGGCACTCAATTCGCCCCTGAATGTTCCGGTAGCCGCGCTAAGCACACCAGAAAACGTTCCTTTCGTCGCAACAATACCCTCCTTATCCCACTTCCCTATCTGACTGCCAGAAGAATTCAAGATTTTTATGGAACCATTGACATTATTATCCCCGCCCAGCGTGAGTGTCCCGCCTCTGATCCAGTCGCACACGATCCCGATCGCGTATAAGACATTCACAATCACATTCCCATTTTTGTCAAACCCCGCGGTATAACTCCTGCCCCCGTCTGTTGAAATGAAAAAGCCGTCGATCGTCTGTTTATAGACAGTCTTCGAGTCCTCCAGAGCAGGCTTGTCATGCAGGTATATGATCCTGCTCCCATCCGGCTTATCTTCATACGTGGTATGCATCCCCATCGCGTTCATGGCGAGCTGGTTCATCTGCTGTACGGCCTTGTCATAGGTGGTGAGCTGTTTTTCAGCGTTCCTACGCGCCTCCACAACCGCCTGCGCTGCTGCAGAGACATAACTGCTTCCATTCCGCAGCGGGTCTTCCGCCTGGCAGGCTATCCGTGTATAGTCCCCGATCGTGTAGGATACAGAATTGATGACAGAATTATAGACATTTCCTTTTCTGTCAGAGACCATGACCACATCTAATGGCTCATAGAGCGGGTTGCCGAGTACCTGCGCGCTGAATGGCCTGAATACCATTCCTACCATACGGGCCCCCAGATAGCTGGCTACCTCTTGTTCTTTCCCGTTCACGAAAGGATTGCCTTTTACCTCGATCAGATACCCTTCCTCTCCGTACACTGCCGTTTTCTCATCTTCTCCCACAATCCGTACGCCGGTGATCTGTACATCGTCTGTATGCACGTCAAGGGATTTTATGCGAAATATATGCTCTGGGCGTTTCTCTGCAAAATCTCCGCCGGTTATGATCGTATCCGTGCTGTAGTCCGTAAAATCTCCACCATACACGATCGTGTCATGCTGATACTGCTTGAAACTCCCGCCATTGTAGTTATATCTGTCCAAAAGTGCTGAATTATACCAGACAAGTTGCATGTAACCGTCATTATCTATTCTCGCATTATATCCGGCTATCTGGGCCGCATAGGATACGATCTGCCGATATGTGGCCTTTTCCGGCTTTTCGCGCACAACAAAATCCATGTTGTCAAACTGTCGGAATCCGATGAGAATGCCGCAGTCAAGGCAGGCACCGGACAGGATCTCCTGCAGTGTAGCCGGATAGGATATAAGGCTGGAGGAATAATCCTTATCCAGCCTGTACATACCATCCACAGCGCTGATCTGTATCGTGTCACCCGGCGTTTCCGGTACGGTGGCATAATACACCCCTTTGCGTATCTTCTCGATGCTGCCGTTGTCCATCAGCAGGGCTACGTAGAGGGTTATAGCAGACTGGTAAAAATCATACCGTGAAAACCTCTCGTCCTGATTTTCCAGACGAATCATGAGCGTCTTTCCTATCACATAACCAGTGCCGAACTTTCCGTCTGTGGTCTTATCCTCAATACTGCAGCCACTGATCATGAAATCCTTATAGGTAAGATGCAACACTTCTCCGCTGCTCAGCGTAATATCTGCATAATTTACAAGTCTCGCTCCCTTTTTTAATTTTTCCTTAAACTCCCTGCTTGCATTGATCATACCGGCTTCATCCTTATTGCATTAAACGATAACGTCTTCCATACATCTTTTCCACTTGAGACCGCATGCGATCCGATACTGATATTTGTCGTATAAAAACTGCTGACCTCCCACTTTCCTGTAAGAGGGTTCGGATGGCGCAGGCTGTATTCACTCTTATCTACAATCTGAGAAAGGATCAGCGCTGCTTCATCCAGTTCTATGTATTCCCACTCAAAGGCGCCATTCTGGATCGTCCCCATCGGCATATTATGCATCGCAAGATCCTGCGTCCTGCCGGAATCCGGTGTGGATGTGGTGGCAAGGTTTGGCTTGAAGGCGTTCGGTGTCTTTACCGGTATCCCATTAAACTCAAACGGTCTTTCTTCCATAACGCCTCCTACTCCAGTGCAAAGATATTCTTTCCGGTTGACATCTGCACGATCTTACCTTCCTTTACCATTGCATAAAGGATTTCTTTACTGTCGAGGATCAATTTCAGGATGATAGGCTGGCCATTTCCTCCCATACCGCTCATCTCGCCTATGGCCTCCATAAATGCCTGCTTCATGGTGGAGATCGGGGAAACAACCTCTGTCTCCTGTGTATTATCCCCCAGGATCGCAAGATGCTGTTTCATGGTCCGCGGTATGACCTGTCCGGTAGCGTAGCCTGGTATCTCCATAGTCGCCAGTTTAGCGATCCTTGGATCAGCAGCATACGGCAGCTTCATAGACCGCACGGAGTATGAACGGGAAGAATAGCTCTGGCCAGAGTCTCCACTGTTAAAAGAACTTTTCTTACTTTCTGCCTTATCAAACAAAGACAGCAGCCCCTCGATCCATCCCGTTATCCTCTCTACTGCTCCCTTGATGATCCTCGTGATCCCGCCCCATACAGTCTCTACAATATTCTTCGCATGTTCCATTGCACTGGAAAAGTCCCCCTGAAGTGCTATACTAAAGTTGTAACGGGAGTGGCTAATGAGATATAATCAAAAT
>CANDQP010000199.1 GCA_947388185.1 uncultured Dorea sp.
AAGGATGGAGGTACATTAGTAGCAACAGTAGAAACAGAAGGTAATACATTTTACTTAAATTTTGAATATGATGCTATCTGTGGTAATGATGGCATACCATTTAATCCATTAACTGTTACGTATTCTGCTAGGGTAAATGAGAATGCAGTGGTTGGAATCCTCGGAAATGATAACCACGTGAAAATGTATTATGCAAATGATCCGACTACAGGAAGTACATTTGAACCGACGGATGAGGAGAAGACACCTGATAATGCAGAAGGTGTGACAAAGAAAGAGGATGAAGAGATTCTTTATACTTACCAACTTTCGTTTAAGAAAACTGGCGAGAATGATGAAGCTTTGGCGGGAGCTATATTTGGAATTTACAGTGATGAAGAGTGCGAGAATCTGATTGATATTGTAACAACGAATAAGGCTGGTTATGCTGTTTCAACAAGTGTAAAGAAAGGAACATATTATATCCGAGAGATTCAAGCACCACAAGGCTATTCTCTGAATGATACGGTATATACAGTAGACGCAAAATGGACAACAGCGACAAAAACGATTTATCGTACGGAAACTACAGATAAGTATACAACTGAGGCTGATAAAGCAGCAACCCAGCCGCCAGTTCAGGCTGGATGGATATTAGATGGTAAATTTTATAAAAACAAACCAGCTGAAAATGCTCAGATTGCATATGTAGAACAAACGACTACAACTAGAGAAGAAGATGCAGTGACAATAGAAAATCCAGATGTAAGTGGTACAGTGGAATTGGATAGAACAATTCCTAACACTAAGCTTTCATCTCTCCCATCCACCGGTGGTATCGGTACTACGATCTTCACAATCGGCGGATGTGCAATCATGATCATTGCAGCAGGTTTATTCTTCGCAAGCCGCAGAAAATCAGATGCAAAATAATGAAATGTACTTATAAGTAATTTTCCCACCTGGGGCAGGCAACTGCCCTGGGGAAGGTGTGAAAACCTTCACACATAGAGAAAAACAACAGTGACAGGAATTGATCAAATCAGATACAACAACAAGGAGAGTCCGGATGAGTAAGAGAACAAGTAAAATATTGATATCGATTTTATTTTTAGCCGGATTGTCCTTGCTGCTGTATCCATTTGCAGCAAATGAATGGAATAATTACAGGCAGAAGCAATTGATCAGCAACTACGATCAGATCATAGCCGAGAAGGAAGCGGCAGGAACTATTGACTACGAGGCAGAACATGAGCAGGCAGTGCGTTATAATGATGCACTGCTTCCGAGTATTCTTCCCGATTCTTTCGCGGTGGCGGAGGCTTCCGAGGAGAACGAAGAGTACATGTCCATGCTCAATGTCACCGGAGACGGTATGATGGGAACGGTAGAGATCCCGAAGATCAATATCAACATTCCGATCTTCCATACCACGAAGGAGGAGGTCTTGGAGAAGGCGGCGGGACATCTGGAGGGAAGCTCGCTTCCGGTAGGCGGAGGGAGTACCCATTCAGTCATTACCGCGCACAGAGGACTGCCGAGCGCCGCATTATTTACAGATCTGGATAAGCTGAGAGAGGGAGATCATTTCCTCTTACATATATTGAAGGACACCCTTTGTTATGAGGTGGACCAGATATTGATCGTCGAGCCGAAGGATACGGATGATCTGGCAGTGGAAGAGGGGAAGGATCTGGTCACTCTTCTGACTTGCACCCCTTATGGGGTCAATAGCCACCGTCTGTTGGTGCGGGGGCATCGGGTGCCGTATGTGCCGGAGGAGCTTGAGGATGAGAGTATTCCTCTTACAAATATGAGTCTTCACACCAATTATCTGTTATGGGTAATCGTAGGTATTTTGATCACAGGTATATTCAGTTTCTTCTTATATAGAAGGGAGAAGAAATTAGCAGGCAAATCAGATACAGGGAAGGAGTAGCCATGAAGAGGAAGATATCATCATTTCTATTCGGGCTGTTGTTCCTTGCCGGATTTGGGCTTCTTGCCTATCCGACGATCTCGAACCAGTGGAATACGTATCGGCAGTCGAAGCTCATTTCCAATTATGATACGGTAGTGAGCCAGATGACCGAGGAAGACTTCGAGGAATCATGGGCGGCGGCCAGAAGCTATAATCAGACGTTTGAGCAGAATAGTATCCGCAGCGACGTGTTCGGCATCAGTGAATCGGACGATATGAAATCGACGGAATACTGGAAGGTGCTTAACGCCGCCGGGGACGGCATCATGGGTTATCTTACGATTCCCAAGATCAACATTAAGCTGTCGATCTACCATGGGACGGATGATGATGTGCTCCAGACGGGGGTAGGGCATCTGAACGGCACTAAGCTCCCGATCGGGGGAGAGAGTAACCACAGTGTAATGTCGGCACACCGGGGACTACCGGCTGCGAAATTATTTACAGATATAGACCAGTTAGACAGGGGCGACAGGTTCTACCTGCACATTCTGGATGAAGATATGGCGTATGAGGTTGACCGGGTTCTTCCCATGATCGAGAAGGACGATTATGACGCATTAGAAGAGGCCCTGAAAATCGAAGAGGGGCAGGATTATGTTACTTTATTCACCTGTACGCCCTATGGCGTGAACAGTCACCGTCTGTTGGTGCGGGGGCACAGGGTTCCTTATGACGGGGAATTGGAATCAACGCCTGTAGAGTCCATGGTACAGGCGATACAGAATTACTATATGCTGTATCTGCTGCTCGGACTGGGAGTGACGGCGCTTGCAATCTTTACTATGCGGCACGTCATGAGAAAGAAGGCGGGAAACAACGAGAAACGAGAAAGCAAGGATCGTGAGGAGGGAAAGAGTTGAAGACAGGAAAGAGAATGAAGAGAGGATATGCGCTGGCTCTGGCGTTTCTGCTGACTCTGCCGTGTCTGGCGAAGATTCGGACAGAGGCGGCGCTGGCGATTGACACGAAGGCAGACTGTAGCCTTACGGTATCTGTGGAGGACAGTGATTACAAGGACGATTTCAATGATATGAGCATTCCTGTGACATTGTATAGAGTAGCCGATGTAGATGCGTCGGGAAGATTTACGCCGGTGGAGCCATTTTCCAAATTGGATTTCGGGTATGTCAGCAATGCGGCGACTGCGGATGACTGGATGAAGCTTGCAGCGGATGCGGGCAAATGTCTGGAAGGTAATCCTGCAATACCGGAAGGGAATGTATCGACGGTAGATGTACAGAAGACTCAGGGACAAGGCAGTTTTGCAACCGGGACCTTCGAGAAGCTTAGAACCGGCATGTACCTGGTAGTTCCGGCGGACACATACAATGCGGACCACACGGTCAAATATACATTTACCCCATACCTGACTGCGCTGCCCAGCAGCGAATATACGTTAACCGGTTCGGGAAGCGAGGATTGGGATTATGACACGGTGGTTGGGCTGAAAGCAGGAGAAGAGACCCAGTACGGGAAGCTGAATATCACGAAGGTATTGACGAATTATAATGAGACATTGGGACGTACTTCTTTTGTATTCCAGATTGAAGGCAGAGACGAGACGGGCACCGTAGTTTACAGCAATGTGATCAGCACCACTCATGAAGGCACTGAGCCTGAGACGGTGAAATTAGATAAGATTCCGGCGGGCTTAAATGTGACGGTGACGGAAGTTTATTCCGGGGCAAGCTACCGCATTGTGGGAAGCGATACGGACTCGGATGTGATCTGGTCGGATTCCGCAGTGGAAGCCGGAACGGCAGGCGGCAAAGGCCCCAACGGCGAAGCAGGTGTAACATTTACCAATGAATATGACGGAGGCAACAGGGGCGGTTACGGTGTGACGAATCAGTTTGATTCGGACGGCAACGGCGGCTGGATCTGGGAGAACCCCACGACTCCGGCAGAAGAGTAGGAAGGAGCTGCGACAGGTATGAGATTTTTTGAGAGAAATAAAAAAGTGCTGGCAATGTCGGCTGCGGCTCTGGGTATGACGGCGGCGCTGACGATCGAGAGCTCGCTGGCGTATTTTACCACGTATGTGTCGGCGGGCGGAAGCCTGACCGTGAATCTGGGGGCGGAGACGACCATTCACGAGGATGTGAGCAATATGACGAAGCATATCAGTATCCGCAATATTTCCCAGACCAACGACTGTTTTGTCCGGGTGAAGGTGTTCTACGGCGGGGAGCTTGCTGTTGATTTCAATGACGAGAGCGGCAACTGGTATCTGGGTGAGGACGATTACTGGTATTACAGGCCGATACTTCCGGCAAGCCCGGATCCTGACAATCCGTCGCTGACGACCATATTGGATGCGAAGATCATCGTGCCGGAGGGATTTGACATGGATAGCTTCAATGTGGTGGTTATCCAGGAATGCACGCCGGTAGTCTATGATGAGTCGGGCAATGCAACAGCAGACTGGACGACGGTCTTCTCAGATTATGAGGAGTATGAGGAAGAGTCCGGCGGACAGAGAGGAGGCAGGTAACAGATGGATAAGAGAAGAAGAGCCTCCAGGA
>CANDQP010000200.1 GCA_947388185.1 uncultured Dorea sp.
GAAAATCGGGTGAAAAAAATTTAAAAAAGTGTCGCATTTAATATTGACATTTTCAAAAATCTGACAAAATTAAAAAAACGCTTGAAAATCACGAAAATGTGGTGTATAGTTGTCTCGATTTGTTCCCGAAGGGGCTGGATCAGTTGACGGCGGAGACGGGCCTTGGCGCCCGTGAATTGTTAGACGGACTGATCTCGCTGGAATTGAAAGGATATATACGGGAAATATCGAAGAATTACTATACCAGAGTCCGATAAGAGGACAAATGCTAGTTATATGGAGGAAGCAAGGTTATGGCACGCTATCTTGTAATCGTGGAGTCACCTGCTAAGGTGAAGACAATAAAGAAATTTTTAGGAAGTAATTATGTGGTTACCGCATCCAACGGACATGTAAGAGACTTGCCTAAGAGTCAGCTTGGGGTCGATGTGGAGCATGATTATGAGCCGAAGTACATCACGATCCGTGGGAAGGGAGATATCCTTGCCGGACTCCGCAAGGAAGTGAAGAAAGCGGATAAAGTCTATCTTGCAACTGACCCGGACCGCGAGGGAGAGGCAATATCGTGGCATTTAAGCCAGGCGCTTAAGTTAGAGGGGAAGAAGACTTACCGCATCAGTTTCAACGAAATTACGAAGAATGCGGTAAAGGCATCCCTGAAGAACGCAAGAGAGATCGATATGGACCTTGTAGACGCCCAGCAGGCGCGCAGGATCTTAGACAGAGTTGTGGGATACAGGATCAGCCCGCTTCTGTGGGCGAAGGTAAAGAGAGGCCTAAGCGCGGGCCGGGTACAGTCGGTGGCGCTTCGGATCATTGCGGACAGGGAAGAAGAGATCAATACGTTCATACCGGAGGAATACTGGTCGCTGGATGCGAAGCTCAAGGTAGATGGCGAGCGGAAGCTTCTGACTGCCAAATTCTACGGCACAGATAAGAAGATGACGATCCATTCCAAAGAGGAGTTGGATGAGATCCTGAAAGAAGTGGAGTCGGCGGAATATACGGTGGAGGAGATCAAGAAGAGCGAGAGGACGAAGAAGGCTCCGGTGCCTTTCACAACCAGTACCCTGCAGCAGGAGGCCTCCAAGGCGCTGAATTTCGCTACCGCGAAGACGATGCGGATCGCGCAGCAGCTCTATGAAGGGATTGATATCAAGGGGAATGGGACCGTGGGGCTTATCACCTATCTGCGTACCGATTCCACCAGAGTTTCCGAGGAAGCAGACGCGAATGTGCGGGAGTATATCGCAGCCAGTTACGGAGAGGAATATGTGGCGGTCAGCGAGGGTAAGGGCAAGGATAACAATAAGAATATCCAGGATGCCCATGAAGCGATCCGCCCCACGGATGTGAGCCGGAGCCCGGCAGCAGTGAAGGATTCCTTGAGCAGAGACCAGTTCCGCCTGTACCAGTTGGTGTGGAAGCGTTTTGTTGCCAGCAGGATGCAGCCAGCCAGGTACGAGACGACCTCCGTCAGGATCGCGGCAGGAAAGTACCGGTTCACGGTAGCGGCATCCAAGATCGTGTTCGAAGGTTTCCGGACCGTATACACCGAGGCAGGAGAAGAGAAGGAAGAGAACAATGTGCTGATGAAGGGGCTTGATAAGAGTTCCAGGCTTACGAAGACAGACTTCGATATAAAGCAGCATTTTACACAGCCGCCGGCACATTATACGGAGGCGGCCCTGGTCAAGACATTGGAGGAATTGGGGATCGGGCGTCCAAGTACCTACGCGCCTACCATCTCCACCATCATTGCCAGGCGTTATGTGGCGAAGGAGAATAAGAACCTGTATCTGACAGAGATCGGAGAGGTGGTCAATCACATTATGCTCCAGTCCTTCCCCAGCATTGTGGATGTGAATTTTACGGCCAATATGGAGAGCCTGTTGGACGGTGTCGCCGAAGGGAAGGTCCACTGGAAGACGATCATAGAGAACTTCTATCCGGACCTTGAAGCGGCGGTAGAGAAGGCGGAAGAAGAGCAGGAGCAGGTGAAGATCGAAGATGAGGTCACAGATGTGATCTGCGACCAGTGCGGACGGAACATGGTCATCAAATACGGACCCCACGGGCGTTTCCTTGCCTGTCCGGGATTCCCCGAATGCAGGAATACGAAGCCGTATCTCGAGAAGATCGGGGTCGCCTGCCCGGTGTGCGGCAAGGATGTGGTGATACGCAAGACGAAGAAGGGGAGAAAGTATTACGGATGCGAGGATAATCCGGAATGTGAATTCATGTCCTGGCAGAAGCCTTCTACGAAGAAATGTCCGCGGTGCGGCAGCTATATGGTGGAGAAGGGCAATAAGCTTCTCTGCAGCGATGAGAAATGTGGTTATGTAGAGAATATGGAGAAAAAAGAGAAATAACAATAAAATATTTACGAAATTAATTGAAAAAAAAGAAATTGTATGATAATATTACTTCCAAAGGACGGAGGATTGCCAATGAGTGTACAATTATTAGATAAAACCAGAAAAATCAATAAATTACTGCACAATAACAATTCAAGCAAGGTAGTATTTACTGATATCTGTGAAGTACTTACTGAGATCTTGGATTCCAATGTGCTTGTTGTCAGTAAGAAGGGGAAGGTGCTGGGCGGAAGCAAGTGTGATGCGGTACCTTATATCCGGGAGCTGATCGAACAGGAGGTTGGCCGGCATATTGACGGTATGCTGAATGAACGGCTGTTAAGTATCCTGTCCACGAAGGAGAATGTGAATCTGCAGACATTAGGCTTCTCAGAGGAGGCAGTTGCGGGATATCAGGCGATCATTACGCCGATTGATATCGCGGGCGAGCGTCTCGGCACATTATTTATCTACAAGAAGGAACAGATGTATGAGATTGATGATATCATACTGAGCGAATATGGGACGACGGTTGTGGGCTTAGAGATGCTCCGGTCCGTGAATGAAGAGAACGCGGAGGAGACCAGGAAGGAGCATATCGTGCAGTCGGCGATCAGTACCTTGTCCTATTCAGAGCTTGAGGCGATCATCCATATTTTTGAAGAATTAGACGGGACGGAGGGGATCCTTGTTGCCAGCAAGATTGCCGACAGAGTAGGGATCACCAGGTCGGTCATTGTCAACGCCCTCAGGAAGTTTGAGAGTGCGGGCGTTATCGAGTCGCGTTCTTCCGGTATGAAGGGAACCTATATCAAGGTTGTGAATGATTATGTATTCACCGAATTGGAACATATCAAGGCAGAGCGTATGAAATGATCTGTAACAATAAGGGTATCGGGGGACTGATACCCTTATCTGTGATTGGAGAGCAGAAGGGAATGTGACAGCATGTATGAGGGATGCCGGGCGGATATCAGAATGAACCGTATGGTACTCAAAGAAGGCAGGTTTGATGAGAAAGTCCATCGCTGCAGTATTATCACGTATAAACCGGAAGAAGAAAGCATATACTTGATAGCGGAGGATACGGATATTACGGAATTTTCACTGGACGGGAATTATGAGTGCAGGATCGGCACACCGGAAGGCGAGATGGCGTGTATGGGCGCCGTTGTGGAGAGGTACTGGAACAAGTCCGGGAAGGTACTTAAGTTTAAGATCAAGAATGGATTTTATAAAAATCTTGTAAACTAAATATAAAGTGTGTTGACAAAGTCAGAAGAGAGTGCTATTTTATATCTAGAGTCTTTTAGCACTCTCTTTTTATGAGTGCTAACAAAGTTGTAATTATTAAAGGAGGCATAAATTTATGAAGTTAGTACCATTAGGAGACAGAGTTGTATTAAAGCAGTTGGTTGCAGAAGAAACCACGAAGTCAGGGATCGTGATTCCCGGACAGTCCAAGGAGAAACCGCAGCAGGCAGAGGTTATCGCTGTCGGACCGGGCGGAACCGTAGACGGCAAGGAAGTGAAGATGAATGTAGCAGTCGGACAGCAGGTGATCTATTCCAAATATTCTGGAACGACCGTAGAGATCGATGATGAAGAATATATCATCGTGAAGCAGGATGACATTCTTGCAATCTGCGAGTAGGCGTCTGACCATCAGGATTTGGAATATTACAGATAGAAGATACAGTTAGATCATTCAATAATTTAGATTATAGGAGGCATAATAATTATGGCAAAGGAGATCAAATACGGCGCAGAGGCAAGAAGCGCACTTGAATCAGGAGTAAATCAACTGGCAGATACAGTCAGGGTAACACTTGGACCGAAGGGACGCAACGTTGTCCTGGACAAATCTTTCGGCGCACCGCTTATCACGAATGACGGTGTGACGATCGCGAAAGAGATCGAGCTTGAGGATGCATTTGAGAATATGGGCGCACAGCTTATCAAGGAAGTTGCATCTAAGACCAATGATGTTGCCGGTGACGGAACAACGACAGCGACAGTTCTTGCACAGGCTATGGTGCATGAGGGTATGAAGAACCTGGCAGCAGGCGCGAACCCGATCATCCTGCGCAAGGGTATGAAGAAGGC
>CANDQP010000201.1 GCA_947388185.1 uncultured Dorea sp.
AAATGGGAAAAAGGAGGAGAGGAAGAGGCATGCAAGGCGGCTGTCAGGCAGTGCAGTGACGCAGGAGCGTTTTCCATTGAGGAAAAGGAGTGCCGGTGGCATGTGTTTGAGAAAGGGCCGGGGGTGTAAAGGAGCCGTCGGATGGCGGATGGGAGTCTCCTTCCGGCCAGGTTTTTGATTCCAGAGAGGAGACGGTTCTGCCTAATGCGCTTACAGATCGGGCGTATGTTTTATTGCGGGCCGGGGAAATTGGAGAGCGATATGGAGAGATCGCGGGGAGGATTGAAAGAAAACAGTATGAGAACGCGGTGTCTCTGATTACGGATGCGGTCTGGACTGCCCAGGATAACCCGGTGCTCTACCTTCTTCGGGCTTTTTGCTGGAATCAGATGGAGGGGATAAAGATGGGATTGAGCCGCAGAGATGAAGGAGTAGTGAATAATACCTTTGTAAAAATGCTTGAAGCGCTGGGGTATGATATAGAACTTCATTATGTGAAAAGGGAAGAATGATTTGTGTCAACAGTGTTGTCACAAATCTGAAAGGCGGTAATGGTTATGAGCAATGATATAACGGCGGCAGGAAGCCTGATCCAGATCATCAGTCAGTCACGACAGAATGCCTTGAAAAAGGTAAATGAAGAACTGATCAACATGTATTTGCGTGTTGGTGAATATCTGAGCAAAGAATCAGCCAAGGCATCATTTGGAGATGCTTACATTGATTCGATTGCAGAAGAAATACAAGATGCCTTTCCAGGCAAAAAGGGATTTAACAGACGCGGCCTGTATAGGATGAAGAAGTTTTACGAAACTTATAAGGATGATGAATTTGTGACAACACTGTTGTCACAAATTAGCTGGTCGAATCATCTGGCTATTCTTTCAAAGGCAAAAACGGAAGAGGAACGGCATTTTTACATCTCTTTATGCGTAAAGGAGAATTATTCGGCCAGAGAGCTGTCAAGACAGATTGATAGCGGCTATTATGAGAGATATATGCTGTCCAAAGAAAAACTGTTGCCGGAACCAATCAAAGGCTTGAAAGAAAATCCGTTTTTGGATTCCTATGTGATCGAATTCCTGGATCTGCCATCAAATTTTAAGGAAGCAGATTTGAGAAAGGGCCTGATTCGGAATATGAAGGATTTTATTCTTGAAGTCGGGAAAGACTTTACCTTCATTGATGAAGAATACCGGGTTCAGGTCGGCGGCAGCGATTATAAAATAGACCTTCTTTTCTTCCATAGAGGGTTGCAGTGTCTGGTGGCTTTTGAATTGAAGATAGGAGAGTTTAAGCCGGAGTATATTTCCAAAATGGATTTCTATCTGGAAGCACTTGACCGGCAGAAGAAAAAAGATAATGAGAACCCAAGTGTAGGCATGATTCTGTGTGCGTCTAAGGATGATGAGGTAGTTGAGTATGCAATGAGCAGAACTTTATCACCATTGATGGTGGCTGAGTATCAGCTGCAGCTGCCTGATAAGAGCGTATTACAGAAGAAACTGCAGGAATTGATCAATATGCCTTTATTGGAAGATGGAGAAGTCGATGGTTAGAGAAGCTGAGCAAAGAGATCTGGATGCAATACTTGAACTGTATCTGTTTCTGCACGAGGAATGTATCCCTGAAAAAAGTGATCATTTGGGAGATACTTGGATGCAGATCATACAAGATCCGAATCATCATCTGATTGTCAATGAGGTGGATGGCCGGATCATATCTTCGTGTGTTTGCGTAATCATCCCGAATCTGACAAGAAATGTTCGGCCGTATGCTTTTATTGAGAATGTGGTGACACATGAAGATTATCGGGGAGAGGGTTATGCCGGTGAGTGTCTGGAGTTTGCCAGGCAGATAGCTGAAAAGGAAAACTGCTACAAGATGATGCTCCTGACCGGTTCAAAAAAGCCGGAGACTCTTCGGTTTTATGAAAAAGCCGGATACAACAGCAGCGACAAGACAGCCTTTATACAGTGGCTGGGAATGGAGAGATAAAGAAGATGGCATCAAGTAAAGAGTATTTGGATTTCGTCCTTGAACAGCTTTCGGAATTGGACGATATAACATACAAGGCAATGACGGGTGAGTACATCATCTACTACAGGGGAAAGATTGTCGGTGGAGTTTATGATGATCGTTTCCTGGTTAAGCATGTAAAGGCATCAAAGAGCATGATGCCTGATGCAGAATTGGAATTGACATATGAGGGAGCAAAGGAAATGCTCCTTGTAGACAATATTGAAAATAAGGAGTTTTTGAAGGAACTGCTGGAAGGAATGTATGACGAACTTCCGGCCCCTAAGAAAAAGAAGTAAAAATATGTTAAGGCTACAGAATGTTCAGAAAAAAGACAGAGATCTGCTTTGGAATATAAATCAGAAATATCTGTATGAAATGACAAACTTTTATGATGATCCGATGGATGCGATTGGGAACTATCATTACGGGTACTTTGATGAGTATTTCTCGGATCCGATGAGAGTAGCTTATTTCATATTCAATGATGATCTCCTTGTTGGATTTGCGATGATCTGCCCATACTCAAATATAGATCAAAATCCTGATTACACAATGGCTGAGTTTACAATATTTCCGGCATATCGAAGAAAGCATTTTGCCATAGATGCCGTAGAAATGATCTTGGATAAGCATTCGGGAAAGTGGGAAATCAAGTATAACGAGAAAAATAGCGGAGCAAAGAAGCTGTGGAATACTGTGGCAGCTCCGTATGAACCAGAGGTGCATCATTTGAATGACAATGAAACGGTGCTCTCGTTTATGACGGCAGAAAAGATAGCGGATAAGTGTGCGGATTATTCAATAAAAAAAGTAACAATAGATGATTATGATGCCATCTATGAACTGTGGAGCAGTACGGAGCAGAGCCGCAGGGCATTGAATCCGGTTGATGATTCCCGGGAAGGAATCGCCCGGTATCTAAAGAGGAATCCCGATACATGCTTCGCAGCAGTGAAGGATGGCAAGATCATCGGAGTTATTCTGACCGGTCATGATGGTAGACGGGCGATCGTACATCATCTGTGTGTGCATCCTGACTGCCGGCGCATGGGTATAGCAGGACATCTGGTTTCCCAGGCAGAGGAAGCCTTGCAGAAGGAAGGCATACAGAAGGTATTCGGGCTGGTTTTTAAGGATAATGAATCGGCGAATGCTTTTTGGGAACAGCAGGGATATTCGCTCAGAACAAATCTGAATTATCGCAACAAAAGTCTGAATGATCAGATCCCAGCAGGAGAATAACCTTTAATAATTGAGGATTGATGAAGTGATGATACTGAGAAACTATAAAAAAGAAGATGCACCTATTGTGGCCGGATGGCTTCGATCAGAGGAAGAATTATACAAGTGGTCTGCTGACAGATTTAATAAGTTTCCTCTGTCAGGCGAAGACATAAATGAGAATTATGCGCCTCAGCTTGAAACGGGGAGGTTTATTCCGCTTACGGCGATAGATGACAATGGAGAGGCTGTTGGCCATTTTATCATAAGGTACCCGCGCGATGACGATGACAGCTCTGTTCGTTTTGGGTTTGTAATAATTGATCCAGCGTTAAGGGGGAAAGGATACGGAAAAGAACTGCTCAGACTTGGGACAGAGTATGTAAAGAAAAATCTGAACGCCACAAGAATTGATCTGGGCGTATTCGAGAATAATGAGAGCGCAAGGCACTGTTATGAAGCGGCAGGTTTTACGGAGTATGCAAGAAGAGAGTGCAAGATGCCAATCGGCATCTGGAATTGTGCGGATATGGAGATATTCATAAAAAGGACTCTTGAAACAGAACGCCTGCTCCTGCGCCGCTGGGAAGATAATGATGCAGAGGATTTATATAAATATGCCAGTGATCCGGATGTGGGTCCGATTGCCGGATGGCCGCCTCACCAAAGTGTAGATGAGAGTAGGGATGTGATAAAGAATGTGCTGAGCGGAAAAGAGGCATATGCAATCTGCCTGAAAGAGGACGGTAAGGCTATCGGAGCCATCGAACTGAAGCTGAACGGGCATACCGATATGACTGATCGGGATGATGAGTGCGAGATGGGATATTGGCTCGGAAAACCCTTCTGGGGTCAGGGCATCATGCCGGAAGCTGTGAAGGAAATGCTCCGCCACGCTTTTGAGGACTGCGGAATGCAGAAGGTCTGGATTGGATATTATGAAGGCAATACGAAGTCCAAACGCGTCCAGGAGAAATGTGGCTTCAAGTATCAATGGCGGTCTGAGGATGTGGATGTGCCTCTGATGCATGAGAAGCGGACAGGACACGTTAGCCTGATGACAAAGGAAGATTGGGAGACGGAACATTAAATCACAATTTGAGAGGATAAGATTATGACACTAAAAGATATCAGCAATGGGCCAGATTGGATCATCTGGGTAGTAGTATAAATGATTTTAATTAGCTTTATGTTATTCTGTCGAAAGAACAGGTACAT
>CANDQP010000202.1 GCA_947388185.1 uncultured Dorea sp.
TGAGCGAGATGTGTAAAATTATGGAAGATATGAGAAGTGAATCTTTAAAAGAGGTCGCTCTTCGTATGTTGTCAGCTGGAAAATATGCTCTGGAAGAAATTGCAAATATTTCTGGACTTTCTCTTGAAGAAGTAAAAAAATTGAAAGCTGAAAGAACAGTGTAAACAAAACTGTAGGCCGGAAATCTAAAAACAGGTTCGTTTTCTATATTGAACCTCTGTTCACAATATGGTACATTAGTTAACAAAAATGGAGAAAAGCATTTATATAAATTCGTCAGCACAAAGGAGGTTTACAAAATGGCTTTAGCACAGCGGCTTACTTATACAATTGATGATATCTACGCCCTCCCAGACGGACAGCGGGCGGAGCTGATCGACGGAAAGATGTATATGATGGCGCCGCCAAATGCAAGACATCAAGACATTATTTTTTCATTATCAAGAAAAATTGCAGATTATATCGATGCGAATCAAGGATCTTGCAAAATATATCTTGCTCCTTATGCAGTATTTTTAAATGCTGACGATAAGAACTATGTTGAGCCTGATATATCTGTTATCTGTGATAAAAGCAAACTAGAAGATAAGGGATGTAACGGGGCTCCAGATTGGATTGTAGAAGTTATCTCTCCATCAACACAACGGATGGATTATAGTATCAAGCTATTTAAGTACCGCACTGCCGGGGTTCGGGAATACTGGATCGTGAACCCGATAACAAAAACGGTTCAAATATATTCTTTTGACGACGAAGAAGATTCCAGCCAGTTTTCTTTTGATGATGAAATCCCCGTCCATATATTTGATGGTTTGACTATCAAACTCTCTGATTTATTATAGAGAAAGAACCGCAAAAGGCTATCTGTTATGTGGATGACTGGTATAAGTAAAAACCAGGAATCGCCTTTTAGATTCCTGGTCCCTAATCATTTTCTTCACTCAGACCACAGCCTCGATCAACGTCTTATCTCCCACCTTGATCTCCTTTACTCCGATCTCCTTTTTCTTATTGAAATTAAAACTCAGCATATATCCTCTCGTGAGATGAAAATATTCCAGATAGTTGGATAATTGTTCTTCACCGCGCTCATTATAGGCATTCCCCCGCCAAATTTTTAGTTCGATCACATTCTGCTCTCCCATGTAATAGATGACCAGATCCATACGTTCATTATTCCTGGTTCTTGACTCTACACTGTAATTTCCGATCCCATTTATAATGGGCTTCAAAAAGAGAATAAAATAACGTCTGCCAACATCTTCAAGAAATGTATCATCTTTATCTCCATACAGATCAGAGAATGTCTCCACGAATTTTTCAAGCACCTTCCGAATATCAAGATGGCCTCCGACAATAAATTGATTTCTCTCCTGTACACCCATACGATACATTCTGCTTACAGAAAATTCCTCGGTTATAAAATAATTGTACAACACAGATTCGAAGATCCGATTAGAAATAGCCGCTGTATCATTCTCATTCCGAATAATTCCAAACATGGCCGCAGTCTTCATGTAACTGCTCGTCGCATTATACGGAATCGGCTTCCCGGTAAACAAAAGCTCATACAAGATCGACCGAAGTTCCGGGTAAAGTTCAATTTTTCTTATAAGAGACTGATACAGTGTGTTATCTTCTTTTACAATCATCCTTTCTGCTTCATAGAACCCGGCTTTTGTCCAAGCACTGCTCTTATCCGGGAATCCGTTCATCCCTGCGACCCTCTCATCAAGATAATTACAAAATCGGGACACCAGATACGGATACCCGGAAGTGTATTCATGGATCATACCAGCAATCAGGTTCAATTCCATACCAGTATGATGATCATTTTCATACTCTTTTAACATTCCCTCAATATCATCTAATGAAAAACTCATATCCACAAGGAAATCTGCCGCAATGTTCCATGGACTGTTCTCCAGATGATCTTCATCCGGCCGAATCTTACCGCGTACACTGCGCACATCATAAACTCCGGCAAGAATCACCGATTGAAAAGCCGGTGTTCTCCCTCTTCTCAGATAGTAAAAACGAAGCTGAGCAAGAAAATCTACAAACACCTGGTTATTGGATGCAGAATCCACTTCATCGATGATCATTACGATCTTCCTCTCAGATTTCCTGCATAATTCCGACAGCAAGACAAACAGTCTTGACAAAGTTGCCCCTTCTATTTTTCCCGCTGAATATTGCTTAAGCTCTTCCTCTGCTTCAGCCGGTATATGTTCTGTATATAAAAGTATCTGTCTGGAAAATGCGGCGGCAAAGCTGTATTCCGATTCGAAGTCAGCATAACTTAACCCCTGAAAGTCCAGGCTTATAATTTCATATTCTGTTTGCAGATAATCCGCCAAAGCTGTCAGAACCGTCGTCTTCCCATACTGTCTTGCCCTGTTGATGGTGAAATACTTTCCGGCATCTACCATTGACTTGATCTCCCTTAACCGGGTATCCAGATTAACCATATAATGCAGCTTTGGATCGCAATATCCATCGGTATTAAATGTTTTACCCATGAAAACCTCGACTCCTTCAAAATCTCTCAACTATTTAAAAATGCCGGATCACCTCGAACCTTTCAAGTCTAACTTCTTCCTGTTCCCCGATCCCCGCCTTCTGCTTCGCGATCGCAATCTGTTCCTCAACCGTATCCACTCCAGAAAGGTTCGGAAGCAGCAGCCCCCGGCGATATCCCTTCGTCACTATCACTCCGTACCGCTTCACATCCAGTTGTTCCGGCGAATCAATAGCTTCCGTATCTCCCAGCACATCCACACTGATCGACAGCTTATCCAGTTCCTTCGGCTCTATCGGGGAAAATCTGGGATCCTTTGCGGACGCGCTGACCGCGTTCTCAATGATCTCTTCTGCCACGGATGCCTGCACCGCCTGAATCGTGCCGATACAGCCCCGAAGCCGCCCTTCCTTCTTGACAGAGACAAATACTCCGGCCCTGCTTGTATACATCTCCCCGGGGAGGTTCTCAGGTACCTCCATCTTCCTTCCGGTACGGACATACTCCTCGATCGTCTCTCTGGCAAGCTTCACATATGCGTCTTCCTTCGCCCTCTGATCCATGATCCGCCGCTTCTCCTTCTCCTCATACCGGTCTTTCAGATTCCTTGTAAGATCTTTTTCGCCCGTCTCATAAGCACAGATCCCATAGCCGACCCCAAAAGGCCCCTCATAAGACAGAAGTTCTGCCCTGACAGCGGTTCTGTCCAAAGCTCCCGCCATCATAACGAATGAACGGTGTCCGCACTCCCCCGCCTTCTCGCAGAAACCCTCCGGGAATTCCAGAAGCTTCTCAAAATCACCGCTGCCCATCACATCCATGATCCGTCTGTCATACTCCGGTCCCTCTTCCTTGTAACCGTAAGGCCCCGTTTCCAAAAGCCTGTGTGACAGATCGCCGCTTGCGATCACCGCCGTGTTCCTGTTAAGCACCTCTGCCGTCTCCTTGATACGCCGCCCAAGTTCATAATGTTCCGTAAGAGAAAGCCCTGACAATCCGATCCTTACCAGCCTGTACTCCCGCCAATACTGATTCACAAAATAGAGCGGCACCATGGTACCGTGATCTAGCCGCCTGTCCCGCTCCCCAAGCGGCCCCGCAGGTATCTCGCCCGCCTCAGAAAGCTTCGCAAGATTCTCTGCGAATTCCGTATCATAACTAACCTCCATCTTCACCCATCCTGCGCGAAACTGTCCGAAATCACCCTTCGCTCTCTTTCCCGGTGAAATGTGGAAATAATCCGCATACATGGTCTGATGCGGCGAGATCAGCACGATCGTTTCCGGCCCGAGAGCGCCGATCCGACCTCCGATCTCATGATATGCGTCAATCGTATTCTGTATCTTCTTCTCCTCACCTCTGCCGATCTCCGGGATGATAAGCGGCGGATGAGGTACCATAAATGCTCCTGTAATCATGACCTGACCTCTTAAATAACTTCTTAATTTTCCTTTTTCTTACTCCTATCATACCATCTTTTGATTTTTCTGTATAGGCAATATCACGCTCACGAAACAAAAATACTTCGAAAGCTTCATCAGCAATTCCCCACAAACACATGCTCTAAGTATCTTCCGGCCGTCTCTGCAAGACGGTATACATGCCGCACATCCGTCGCCTGCCTGTCCGCCATGTGATATCTTGGATAGAAACGTGTAACATGAAGAGGGATCTTCTTTCCCGCTTTATCTTCCACAGAAGCGATCCACCCTGCTTCCTCCTCCATCTCCCCTACATCATCATTCATACCCGGAACGATCAGAGTCGTCAGCTCCACATGACATTCTTCTGCCGCCCGTACTATGAACCTCTTGACCGTATCAAGATCCCCTCCAAGCTCCCGATATG
>CANDQP010000203.1 GCA_947388185.1 uncultured Dorea sp.
CCTTACTCCTCAGATGAGAACACGGTATTCTATCCTTAAATACTTATATCCACAGGAGGAAATCAATATATTATGAAAAATCAGATTATGTTGGAAGCAGAAGCGCTTCTAAAGGAAATGACCGCATGGAGACGCGAACTGCACCAGATTCCTGAAATCGGCCTCGCACTTCCTCAAACGGTCGCATTCGTAACAAAGAAACTAAAAGAAATGAACATCCAGTATACCGTCCACGAAACAAGTTCCAATATCGTTGCATGCATCGGCCAGGGCAGCACATGCTATATGATCCGGGGAGATATGGATGCACTACCTATCAAAGAACAGTCTCAGGAACCCTTCGCCTCTGTAAACGGCTGTATGCATGCCTGCGGTCACGATATGCATACCGCGATGATGCTTGGTGCGGCAAAGCTGATCAAAGCACATGAATCTGAACTTCACGGTGTTGCCAAACTGGTATTCCAATCCGCAGAAGAGATCTTCGCAGGCGCTAAGGCGCTGATCAATGACGGTGTTATGGAACATCCGCATGTAGACGCCGCTCTCGCACTGCACGTATTTTCTCAAAAACCCCTCGGCACATTGGGCGGACATACGAATCCCTGCGCCGGAGTCTATGGTTTCCGTATTAAACTGACCGGACAAGGCGTACATGGTTCATCCCCGGAGGGCGGCATTGACCCGATCAATACTGCGATCCATATTCATCTGGGATTGCAGGAATTGATGGCAAGAGAAATCTCAGGATTTAATGAGGTTGCTCTGACAATCGGGAAATTCCATGCCGGAAGCGCCGCAAACATTATTCCTGAGACTGCAGAAATGGAAGGGACTCTCCGCGTATTCGACCCCAAGATCCGCGAGAGAATGATCCGGCGGATCCATGAGATCACAGAGAATATCGCATCCGCTTACCGTACAAAAGCAGAGATCGAAGTCCTCAGTGATGTTCCTCCTCTGATCTGCGATGAGAAAGAACTTGCCTGGTGCCGGGAAGTGATCCTTGATGTGGATGATTCGCTGACCGTAGATACGTTCCACGCTATGGGGTCAGAAGACTTCGCCTGCTATTCTGAACTGGCTCCTGCCGCTTTCTATATGTTGGGAGCAGGGGTTGAAGATCCAAAGGAACGTCTGCCGCAGCATAATCCGAAGATCCGTTTCAATGAGGATGTACTTTCGATTGGGGCAGCGGTCTATGCGGCAGCTGTATTGAAAAGACTGGGGAATTAAAATCACGGCTGTATAATCCCCTCCTTCCCGAATATCCACATCAGCATCTTCCCATGAACCGCGGCCAGAAGCGAACCCCCCGCGAACACTCCCGCAGCAAACACCGGCGTCCACAAAAGCGCCGCCGCAAGAAAGACGCCGGTGATAAAGAGCAGATACACAGACTGCGGCAGGTACTTAAACACCAGCAGGAGCCCGTTGCGGCAGGTTACTCCTGCATCCGTCTCCATCCTTGCTGCAAGCGGAAATACATAGATCACAAGTGCGATCCACATCCCTGACAGGACGCAGATCAACACCCGCATACTTTCGGCAAGATTCCCTTCTACTTCCCGCCAGAACATATAGTCGAAGCCAAGTGCAAAAGCCGCGGCAAGAAGCGGGAGCCATAACTTCAGGGACAGTCTCATCTTGCTTCGGTATACCCTCCAGAAGTCCCGGAATACATATCCTTCTTCACCTTCAAGAATCTTCACTGCCGTTACGTGAAGGGCGCATAACGCCGCGCCCGCAGTCACCAACGGAAGCGAACACAGAACCCATATGATATTTAATTTGATCAGATTGACCGTTTTCTCCACGATCTGAAACAATCTGCTGTCCATACGAAACGCTCCTGCCATAGCTCCCTCTCCTTTTTCTTATTAGCCCTTGATCCCCGTCTGTGCGATACCTTCTACATAATATTTCTGCAGGAAGATAAACATCAGCAGCATCGGGATCGCGGAAATCGTCAGAGACGCCATGATCGGCCCGTAATTGATCGGCTTCGATCCGAAGAAGGTCTGGATCGCCAACTGGATCGTGCGCTTCTCTTCTCCCGTAACCACCAGCAAAGGCCACATGAAATCATTCCAGTGCGCGACAAAGTCCAGGATAAATATGGTCGCATACACGGTTCCGGAGATCGGCATTACCACCTGGAAGAATGTCTTGACCGGACCGCACCCGTCGATTGACGCTGCTTCTAAGAGCTCATTCGGAATGTCCAGGAAAAACTGTCTGAACATATAGATGCTGAAGCATTTCGCGACAAACGGCACGATCAGTGACGCCCAGGAGTTGATCCAGCCCAGATCAGCCATCTCTCTGTACATCGGAAGCATGATCGCCTCCGCCGGAAATACCATCAGACTGATCACAAGCGTCAATAAGAGATTCTTCCCTTTGAATTCAAACTTCGCCAGCGCATATCCGCAGATGGAGTTCACCAGCAGATCCAGCAGGATGATCACCAGTACATAGAACAAACTGTTTCCGATAAATTTCCACATATTGATCCGCTGAAATACTTCTGCATAATTACTCAGGGACGCACCCGTCGGAATAAATGTGGACAGCGAATTCAGCCCTTTAAAAATCTGCGCTTCCGGTTTCAGGGATGATGAGATCATCCAGATCAGCGGTGATACAAATATCAGTGCGATCAACGTATTGCCAAGATAAAACGCAATATTCCCTAATGTTTTTCTCTTCGTCATAGTATTATTCCTCCCCGGTCTAATCCGCTTTGATGATCTTCTTCATTCCCAGTGACAGGCTGATCACGATCACGAAGAATATCGCCGCCACCGCGCAGGCATACCCGAAGTTCCTCTTCTGGAAGCCTTGCTCATAGATATAGTATACCAGCGTCCTGGTAGAATTCTGAGGTCCGCCCTTGGTCATAACGTAAGGCTGCGTGAAGAGCTTCATCGCCTGAATGACCGTGATCATGACAACATACTGGATCACATTCTTAAGCCCCGAAAGCGTCACATAGAAGAAGCTTGCGATCTTCCCCGCGCCGTCGATCGAAGCCGCCTCATACTGTTCCGCGGAGATTCCCTGCAGTCCGGCAAGGAAGATCATCATCTGATATCCGGCTCCCTGCCATGCGGACATGAATATGATCGAGTTCATCGCCGTATTCGGATCGTTCAGGAATCCGCACGGCTCCAGCCCCAGATTCACAAGCAAAGCGTTCAGAAGACCGCTGTCCGGGCTTGAATTGTACATAACCGTCCAGAGGATCGCAACAACTACCATAGATGTAACCTGCGGGCTGAAATACGCCGCACGGAAGATCGCCACGCCTTTTCTCCTGGAAGATATCAGGAGCGCCAGCGCTAATGCAAGCACCGTCTGGAACGGTACGACCAGAACGGTAAAATAGAGCGTATTCTTCACCGCTATCCAGAAATCCTCATCCTGGAACAGTTCTGCAAAATTATTGAACCCGCAGAACACAATCCGGTCAGGGCGCATGATATTATAATCCGTAAATGCATACCGAACCGTCTGCAGAGACGGATAGATCAAGAATGCTGCCAGCAGGACGACTGCCGGAAGAATGAATATGTATGCTGCTTTTCTCTCACTCACTTTGTTTACTGATTTGTGCATAACCAATCCCCCTTTTCCTCGTTAATCATTCGCATAATATTTGTTATAATCCTTGTCCATGGCTGCCGCCGCTGCATCAAGCGCCTCCTGCGGATCCACGCCGGTGAAAATATTCAGCATAGCCTCCGCGAACTCCGCCGTCAGCACGCTGTAGGAAGGCGTTCTCGGCCTTGGATGTCCGGTCTCCATAAGCTGTTCCTTGAAGACGGAACGCGGATATTCATTGTATTCTTCCAGGACATCATAGCTAGATTCCCTTGTAGGCGGCTTCGAGATCGCCTGCGCGTAGGTGGTTACATTATCCGCGGAAAATAAGAACTGCATTACTTCCTTTACCGCATCCTTATCCTGGACATTTTTCGTGACAGAAGCAGCCCAGTCTCCGGTAGGCGACGTCAAGATCCCGTCTCCGTCCGCCACCGGGAAATAAGTAATACCCCAGTTCAGGTCGGGATAATCCTTCTCCAGCGTCGCCACCTCCCAGGAGCCTCCAAGCATGGTTGCCGCTTTGCCGTTGTGGAATTCCTTCTGGATCGGGTCGATATTGGCATAACCATCCTGAATCAGGCTGTTCAAAAACTTCGCCGCCTCTACGCCTTCGGCGCTGTTCAGATACC
>CANDQP010000204.1 GCA_947388185.1 uncultured Dorea sp.
GCGCACGTACGGTTTAGTATAGGGGTATGGGGAGTAATCCCCATATCTACTAGAGGGTGTATAATCGGGTCACCGATGAAAGTGAGAGTAAAGGAGAGTGTTATGGCAGGTAAAGTCGAGTTAAAGAAAGTGGTAGAGAAGATGAATCTTAAGAATCTTACGCCCAATGTAGATCTGGCGGATAAGATGATCGGGATTCCGGATATTAACCGTCCGGCTCTGCAGCTTACAGGATATTTTGAGCATTTTGATTCTGACCGGGTTCAGTTGATCGGATATGTAGAATACACGTTCCTGGAGAAGATGGATGAGGGACACAAGAAGGAGATCTATAGAGAGTTGTTATCCTATCCGATACCGTGTATTGTATTTTCAAGGAATATGAAGCCGGGCGAGCTTCTCCTTGAGATGGCTGAGGAGGCCAATATCCCGGTGTTCAATACGGAGAAGAAGACCTCTGAATTCACGGCCGAGATCATACGCTGGCTGAATGTACAGCTGGCGCCCTGTATCTCGATACACGGTGTTCTGGTGGACGTATATGGTGTCGGCGTGCTGATCATGGGAGAGAGCGGGATCGGGAAGAGCGAGGCGGCTCTGGAGCTGATCAAGAGGGGACATCGTCTGGTCAGTGATGATGTGGTGGAGATCCGCAAGGTCAGCGATGAGACGCTGGTCGGAACGGCGCCGGACATCACAAGACATTTTATAGAATTAAGAGGAATCGGCATCGTAGATGTCAAGACACTGTACGGTGTACAGAGTGTCAGGGAGACTCAGAACATTGATCTGGTCATTACACTGGAGGACTGGGATAAGGAGAAGAAGTACGACAGGCTTGGGCTGGAGGAGGAGTATACGGAATTCCTGGGAAATAAGGTCGTATGCCATCAGCTTCCGATCCGTCCCGGACGGAATCTTGCGATCATTGTCGAGACGGCTGCCATTAATTACCGTCAGAAGAAGATGGGATATAATGCGGCGCAGGAATTATATAAGCGGGTACAGCAGAACCTTGCAAAGAAATAGGAGGTAGACAGATGAAGTATTGTTTTGGTGTTGATATCGGAGGGACTACGGTGAAGATCGGTCTGTTTAAGACGGACGGAGAACTGGTCGACAAGTGGGAGATCAAGACACATACTGAGAATCAGGGAGAAGCGGTTCTTCCGGATATCGCGGCATCCCTGAAAGAGAAGATGCAGGAGAGAGAGATGGATGCCGCGCAGGTGTCAGGAATCGGAATCGGGCTTCCGGCTCCTGTGGATGAGAACGGGATTGTAAAGAATTCGGCGAATATCGGATGGGGTTACAAGGAAGTGACCCGCGAGATGGAAGAGCTGACCGGCATGAAGGTAGCTTCCGGCAACGATGCCAATGTGGCGGCTCTTGGCGAGATGTGGCTTGGCGCCGGAAGAGGTCATAAGAATCTGATCATGGTGACGCTGGGAACCGGTGTGGGCGGCGGCATCATCGTGAACGGACAGCCCTTGATCGGAGCGCACGGGGCAGGCGGTGAGATCGGGCACCTCTGCATGAACTATGAAGAGTCGGAGGTCTGTGGCTGCGGGAACAAGGGATGTCTGGAGATGTATGCCTCCGCTACCGGAGTAGTCAGACTGGCCGGGAGAAGGCTTGGGGCAGATGACAGTCCGTCCTCGCTCAGAGAAGGCGAGCTGAGTGCGAAGGCGGTATTCGATGCGCTGAAAGAAGGAGATCCGGTTGCAGGTGAGATCGTAGAGGAATTCGCCTCCTACCTGGGGCATGGATTGGCGAACATAGCGGCTGTGACAGATCCGTCCGTGATCGTGATCGGCGGCGGAGTCTCCAAGGCAGGAAGCATTTTACTGGGCTATATTGAGAAATATTTTCAGGAGAAGGCATTCTTTGCGAACAAGGATACGAAGTTTGTGTTGGCAGAACTTGGGAATGATGCAGGGATCTGCGGAGCGGCGAAGCTGATCTTATAGAAAAAGTACCTTTTTTGATAGGACAGGGTAAGAATTATTATAGAAACGGGATGACCATGAAAGGACATCCCGTTATTTTAGTATTTGATGCTATTGTATAACTCCCGGAATAATACTGTCTATCGGAATATCTGACGATCCGGGGTCTGACGGAGGTTCGGTTGGCTGATTCGGATCCGATGTCGGAGGAACAGTCGTATTATTATCACCGTTGCCGGTACCATCACCATTGCCGGTACCGTCACCGTTACCGGTACCATCACCATTGCCGGTACCGTCGCCGTTATCGGCTCCTTCTGTCGGCTCATCGCCTTCTTCCTCATAATCAGAATCGTCATCCGAGTAATAGCTGTGTCCGGGACAACGGTCATTCATAAGCATATCCGTGGCAAAAAGCTCAGTGACTCCGGGACAGCTTCCGGATACTGCAAGCAGCCCGCTGATCGAGCATACAGTCTTGCGCTCCACAGTCGGAGGTATGGTAAAGTCTTTCGGCGGCAGATTCGCGTGGATCCTGCTCATGATACTTCTCCAGAGACGAAATCGGAAATTCGTGTCGGTGTTGCACTCCTTATTGTCGTCATATCCGCCCCATACGGCACAGGTATAATACGGTGTGAAACCGCAGAACCATAAGTCCTTATTAGAGGTCGTCGTACCTGTCTTGCCGGCAACCGGCATGTTGGGCAGCCGACAGGCAGTACCTGTACCGGAATCCACGACATCCTGCATCGCGCTGGTTAAGAGGGCGGCAGTGCTGTCCTTCAGGACAGTACGCGTCTCGCCGGTCCCTTCCAGGAGTACGTTGCCGTCATGGTCAAGGATCTTGGTGTACAATGTCGGAGAGTTGTAGATACCTCCGTTGGCGATGGTCGCGTATGCGGCGCACATCTCATAATTATACACACCGTCGGTGATACCTCCAAGCGCAAGCGTCTGGTTGTCAAGATCGCTGAATATACCGGCACTGGTTGTCTTGCTCTTGACGAGGGTGCTGATTCCGAACTTCTCGCAATAGTCAAATCCAAGCTGCTGGGTGATCTCATCGCTCAGTTTAACTGCACACACGTTGATGGACCAGGTGATCGCGCGGCGGATCGTAGTATCGCCGCCGTAACGTCCGTTGGCATTACGAAGGACATTGCCGTTCCTTAAGGTGTAGGGTTCATCCTTGATAACCGTAGCAAGTGACTTGCCGCAGGAATCCAGGGCAGGAGCATATGCTGCAAGGATCTTGAAACAGGATCCGGGTTGTCTCTTGGAACCTCTATAAGCTCTGTTCAGTCCCAAACTGGTCGCCTTCGTACCGCGCCCGCCTACCATGGCCTTGATCTGTCCGGTGGTCTGGTCAATGACCGTTACAGAAGCCTGGGGCTGAGGAGAAACATTAACGACCTCGTCATAGGTATCGCCTTCCCGGGCGATCGTGGTCTTCCATTCTTCTACCATCGCGCGTGCCGCCTCTTCGCTTGGGAAGAGAAGTCCCTGCTCCCGTCCGTGAGCGGCCTTTACATACTGCTTAATGTGACCGGAACTGAAGTTCTCCACGGTTCCGTCCGCGCGGGTTACGGTAACGGCACAGTCTAAGCCGTATTCCTTCAGATATGGATAGTTGGCGTCGTTGTTCATCTCTTCGTCGCAGATCTGCTGCATTGCAAGGTTCTGGGTTGAATAGATACCCAAACCGCCGCTGTACACTGCGTTATAGGCCTGTGTGTCTGTGTAGCCCAGCTGGCTCCGAAGATCATCGATCACCTGCTCTGCGAGTGCATCCACGAAATAACTGTAGGGACTGTCATCGATCACTGCGTTGTTGACAGTCTGGATCCTGGAATATACGTCGTCAGCCATCGCCTCGTCGTAAGCGGCCTTTTCAATATATCCCTGGTCAAGCATATCATCCAATACCTTCTTACGCCGCTTTGTGTTGCCTTCCGGGTTCGTGATCGGATTCAGAGTACCCGGACTCTGGGTGATCCCGGCGATCACGGCGCTCTCTGACAGAGTCAGCTCACTGACATCCTTACCGAAATACCGCTTTGCCGCTGCCTGTACACCCAGGCAGTTCTGCCCAAGGTTGATCGTGTTGAGATAACTCTCCATGATGGTATCCTTGTCCATCTGTTTCTCAATCTGAACCGCCAGAAACTGTTCCTGGAGCTTTCGTTCAACCCTGTCGTATAAGGTCTCCTCATTTACAAAGTTGGGGAAGACATTATTCTTGATCAACTGCTGGGTAAGAGTACT
>CANDQP010000205.1 GCA_947388185.1 uncultured Dorea sp.
GAGCCGTTATGGCTCCATTTTGGACTTTATAAGTGGCAAACTCGGGTTCTACCACGGAAAGCTTGTAATTTCAATCACCGTAACATCCGTCCGGACAAAAATCGCAGCAAATTCCTCTCATAATAGCTCATTGGCGGCTCTCCCGGGAAATACATCCACATCCTCCACCCATAGAACAGGATCACCAGAACCATAAGCACAGTAAGCCCTGCCTTAAGCTTCTTTCCCATCCGGCGCCCCATGATATAACGGTTCCATCCAAACACTGCAATATACCCTGCGATCGGATAGATAAAGGGATGGATCCGGTACGCGCCGGCAAGGTCAAGCCTAAGCAGCGCGAACCCCGCCCTCGTAAGCCCGCAGCCCGGACAGGGCAGCCCTGTCACCATCACCATCGGACATAAGCTGTACAGGAAATATCTCCCCAACGCAAAATAGGCGATTATAATAATAATCGCCCATTTTACGTCTTTTATGTCTTTCCACAATAATTTTAAAGCACGTCTCATCCGCGTCCCCTACAAAATCGCCTTCTTCGGACACTTCTCGGCACATTTGCCGCAGTTGGTACACTTCTCCGGGTCAATGTGCGCGACATTGCCTTCCACCTTGATGGCGTCGGATTCACAGACCTTCTCACACATCTTACAGCCGATACATCCAACGGAACATGCCTTCATCACATCCTTGCCCTTGTCGTGAGAGCTGCAGGCAACCAGATGCTTCTGGTCATACGGTACAAGCTCTATAAGCTTCTTCGGACATGCGGCGATACACTTGCCGCAGGCCTTACACTCTTCCTTATCCACAACGGCAACGCCATCCACAACATGGATCGCGTCAAACGGACACGCCTTCACACAGCTTCCCTCGCCGAGACATCCGTAATTACAGGACTTCGGACCTCCCGCCTGCATCATGTTGACCATCACGCAGTCATTCAATCCGTAATACTCATAGTCCTTGCCAGCCTTATCACAGGTTCCGGCACATTTGACGAATGCAACCTGACGCGCCTGCGCCCCTGCCTCGACGCCCATGATCGCGCCGATCTTCTCCGCAACCGGCGCGCCGCCTACCGGACAGCCGCCGATCTCCGCCTCGCCTTTGACGATAGCCGCCGCAAGTCCGGAACATCCGGCATATCCGCATCCGCCGCAGTTATTGCCCGGAAGCACGCCCATGATCGCCTCTTCTCTCTCATCAACCTCTACTGCAAATTTCTTGCCTGCCACACCAAGGAACACACCAATGAACAAACCGGTGCCGCCCACGATCACAGCAGCAATGATAATACCTGTAACACTCATCGTTATGCCCCCTCCTATATCAGTCCTGAGAATCCGCAGAACGCGATCGCCATAAGTGTTGCCGTTACCAGCACGATCGGCGTCCCCTGGAAGGACTCTGAAATGTCGTTGTATTCGATCTTCTCACGGATTCCTGCCATGATCACGATAGCGATCAGGAATCCCACAGATGTTCCGATACCGTTGATCACACCCTGAAGGATGCTGTATTCCTTCTGAACGTTGGTAAGCGCCACGCCAAGCACGGCACAGTTCGTGGTGATCAGCGGCAGATATACGCCGAGCGCATTGTACAGCGGCGGCATCGCCTTCTTAAGGAACATCTCTACGAACTGAACCAGCGCCGCAATGATCAGGATGAATACGATGGTCTGCAGATATTCAAATCCTAACGGCATCAGGATAAACTTGTAGATCAAACTTGTTACCAGTGAAGCAATTGTGATAACGAACACTACCGCTCCGCCCATACCCGCAGCGGTATCCACCTTTTTGGATACCCCAAGGAACGGACAGATTCCCAAGAACTGGCTGAGTACAACGTTATTCACAAGAGCCGAGCCTATCGCAATGATCAATAATTCTTTCATCTATGTACTCCTCCTATTCCTCATTTCCTGTCGGGAAGACCTTCCCGCCGCATGCACTGTTACCGCAGGAAGCACATCCTTCGCCGCATCCGGCTGCCTCCGGTACCTTCTTGCCCTTCTTCGCAGCATTGTTCCTTACCTTGTTCTGCAGCGCTACAAGGAATGCAAGAACCAGGAACGCGCCCGGCGGAAGGATGAAGATGGTCACCGGCACATAACCGCCCTTACCTGCGGCAGCGTCTGCCAGAGGAAGGAGCTGCTGGCCGAAGATCGCGCCCGTACCGATCACCTCACGCACGATACCGATCGCGGTAAGACCCACGGTAAATCCAAGCCCCATACCGACACCGTCGAAGATGGACGGAAGAACGGGGTTCTTGGACGCATAACTCTCGGCACGGCCAAGGATGATACAGTTCACCACGATCAGCGGAATGTACAGTCCAAGCGAAGCATACAGGCTTGGAACGAAACCTTCCAGAAGGAACTGTACAATCGTTACGAATGACGCCACGACTACGATGAACGCCGGCATTCTGACAGAATCCGGAATGATCTTACGCAGCATGGAGATCAGCATATTCGACAGCACAAGTACGACCGTCGTAGACAGGCCCATACCTACGCCGTTAATGGCGGACGTCGTTACCGCCAGGGTCGGACACATACCCAGCATCAGAACGAAGGTAGGGTTCTCTTTGACCAGACCGTTATAGATTCTTTCGGTACAATTATTCATCTTAACTACCTCCTATTCTTTATTGAAATGCAGCCTGATAATATCCAAGCGCCGCATTGACCGCACCCGTCACAGATCTGGACGTGATGGTCGCACCGCTTAACGCGTCGATGGGTTCTCCATCCCCGCCGTCCTTGGATACTGCAAACTTCTCTGTCTGTTTCCCTTCATACTGCCCATAGAAAGCGGGCTCCGTGGCCTTCATTCCAAGACCTGCCGTCTCACTGATGGACAGGATCGATACGCCGTTCACCGTACCATCGCTGGTGATACCAACCGTCACCTGGATACTGCCGCCGAAGCCGTCCTTATCCGTCGCGGTAACGACATATCCCATATCGCCCACGGTACATGCTTCATCGACAGTCCCGTTGACTCCCATATCGGCGATCGCCGCATCCGCGGCTGCCTGGTCAATCTCAACCTGTTCAAAATCATTGATATCCGCTTCCGGGAATACCTTCTGCCAAGCTTCCTTCTTGGCCGTCTCCTGAGCCTGGGCGATCGGCGCCTTCGTAATCTCATACACAAGACCAAGGCCAAGGCCGGCAACCAGAGTGATCGCCGTCAGGATCAATGTGTTTTTCAGAATCTTATTCATTATTTCTCTCCTCCTTTACCAAATGGTTTTGGAAGAGTAACTCTCTCGATCAACGGTACTAAGAGGTTACTGATGATGATCGCATAAGATACGCCTTCCGCAGAACCGCCGAAGAGACGGAACAGACCGGTCAGGATACCCAGCAGCGCACCGTAGACAAACTGCCCCTTCTTCGTGATCGGCGAGGTTACATAATCAGTTGCCATGAACCACGCACCCAGCATCAGACCGCCTCCGCAAAGATGTGCGGTAATATACTGCGGATCGAAGAATCCGATATTCGGGTTCGCAAAATGTCCGAATATACCGACAAATACAACAAATGACACAATATAAGTTCCCGGGATCCTAAGATCGATCACTCCCATAAGGATCAGGAAGATCGCACCGATAATGATCGCGATCACGGATGTCTCGCCAATGGTTCCCGGAATCCGGCCAAGCAGCATACTCATGCTGTCCACCGCCTCTCCGCTCTTAAGCTGTGCAAGCGGCGTAGGACCGGTCACCCCGTCATAGATGAATGTAGTCATCTGACTTGTAAATGAAATCAAAAGGAAACATCTTGCTCCAAGAGCCGGGTTCATGAAGTTCTGCCCCAATCCTCCAAAGAGCTGCTTCACGATCAGGATCGCGAAGATACCGCCCAGCACACCCATCCACCAGGGCGCGGATGCCGGCATATTAAGTCCCAGCAGCAATCCGGTAACCACCGCGCTGAAATCATTCACGGTGATCTTCTTATGCATTAATTTCTCATATATGTATTCTGTCAGAACAGATGATGCCGTCGTACAGATCAGCATCACAAGCGCTGACAATCCAAAGTTCCATACACCAAAGGCAGAAGCCGGCAGCAGTGCGATCGTCACATACAGCATGATATTGGCCGAAGTAACTTTGGAACGTATGTGTGGTGAAGATGACATTTTTAACTTGTTCTCACTCACGTTAGTTCACCTCTTCCTCT
>CANDQP010000206.1 GCA_947388185.1 uncultured Dorea sp.
GATCTGGCAGGAATTCTTCATGGGATACGGGGCCTATCCAGACAGCGAGGCATACGGGGAAAAGTGCGTGCGGGAGGCAGAATTCCTGATTCGAAGGCTCGGGCATCATGCGTCGCTTCTGATGTGGTGCGGCGGGAATGAGACCTTCCTGGGGGCAGAGCTTATGGGTACATATCCTTACGGTGACTGGATCGTACAGCAGGCGTTCCCGCAGCTGCTTAAGAAACTGGATCCGGCCAGGTATTATCATGTGAATTCCCCTTACGGCGGCGTGTGGTCGAACGATCCAAGGGAAGGCGACTGCCATACCTACGAATGTGAATGGGAGTATCCGTATAAGTCATATCCTAATTTTATCAGCGAGAGCTTCCGAACCGCGCCTCCGGCGAAGCACAGCCTGGAAAGGAGCATCAGAGGACCGCTGTGGCCGGAAGGGTATGACGCCAGGGCAGCAGAGCCGGGACAGAGGATCATGCCTGAAAACTGGCTTCAGAGAACCCACCCGATGGCGAATACAGAGCGGCTTTCCGGCAATTACTGGGAATATTATGATGCGAAAGACGCGGATTCTATGCTGTATCGTCTTGGGGCGTCATACGGCGCGGCAATCAAGAGGATCGGCGAGCAGGTGAGGATCGGAAGCCGGGAACCCGGAGAATTTACGGCGCGGAGCAAGGGCTATATCGTATGCAAGCTCTTAGATACCTGGCCGAAGGTCTTCTGTGCAGTGATCGATTATTTTCAGGAGGGATATATTCCCTACTATGCTACAAAACGGATGTTGGAGCCGGTCATGGTGTGTTTTGCCAGGGATGAGAATATCCGTCTCTATGCTGTTAATGATTCGGCAGAGGATTTCGGCGGGACGGTGGAGATGGGAATCTATGATCTGAGCAAAGAAAGATTCACGGTAAGGGAGCTTCTGGATGTCTCGGTCGGACAGGGGGATTGTGTGAAGATTACAGATCTTGACAGGTATCGCTTCTTCTCTGCAAACAGTGTTCTTTTTGCACGGCTGATAGACCGCGGCGGAAGGGATGTATATACATGTATTGATTATGTGGATATCGAGAGACATCTGCCCTTCTCGGAACCGGAGCTTAGTGTCGGGATCGAAGGGGATGTACTGACTGTCAGCGCGCAGCATTTTGCGCGTTGTGTAGAGATAACGGGAGAATGCGGCCAAGACAGATTCGGATGGTTGTTCGGAGATAATTACTTTGATCTGATGCCGGGAATGACGAAGAGAATAAGGATCCTGGGGAAACATAGACGGGGGATTATCCGTGTGAAAGCACAATACAGCGAGAAGATAAGCGATGTTATTTACGGAGAGGACGGACAATGAAGAGGATAGAGTTAAAAGATAACTGGACATTATGTCAGATTCGGGGAGATCAGACACAGGGTCGTATATTCACGATCGGGCAGATGCCCTGTCAGGTACATGATGTGTTGATTGCAGATCAAGTGATCGAGGACCCTAATATCAAGGGCATCAACCATGACCAGTGGGTCGGAGAATCAGACTGGAGATATGAAACGGTATTCTGTTTGGATAACGCGGAAGGGAAATTCCAACTGTACATGGAAGGGCTGGATACATTCGCCGATATCTACCTGAACGGGGAATGGATCGGGGAAAGTAAGAGCGTGTACATGCCGTACCGGATAGCGGATGTAAAGGGCATGAAGAAGGGGGAGAACAGACTTCGCTTAGACTTCAAGTCTTCTGTCCGTATAACAGGGGAGATTGAGCTTGCAGAGGAATACAGGGAGTATGTGCCGGACTTCTGTAAGGCGCGGGTATTCCGGTCGGGATTCCATGGATTCTCAGGTCCGCTCCCGAATTTGGTCAGAGCGGGCGTCTATGGAAGAATCTGGCTTTTGCAGGAGGAGGAAAATGGGTTCGAGGATGTATCCTGGTCCGTAGGATTAGATGAGACTATGACGAAGGGAAGCATTGAGGCAGAGATCAGGTACTGTCATGAAGTATCCGGGCAGTCATCGCTTCGTTTTGCAGTCCGGGATCAGAGCGGGAATACGGTGGCTGAGGGATGCGGGCAGGCCCAAGATGTGCTGAAGATCCCGGTAGAAAATCCTAAGCTGTGGTGGCCCCGCTCCCATGGAGAACAGAACTTGTATCAGGTGGAAATAACGTATTCGGAAGAGGACAGAGTATGTGATGTGTGCAGGAAGACGGTCGGCTTCCGAAGGATTTTGCATAAGGGGAATTTTGAATTCTATATCAACGGGAAACCGCTGAGGCTCTGGGGAGTAAATCTGACTCAGATCGACCCGGTGAGCGGATGCTATCACAGAGAACGGATGAACCATCTGCTTATGATGACAGAGCTTGCCAACTGTAACAGCCTGCGTGTGTGGGGGGAGAGTGAAGTGCTGCCGGAAGAATTCTACGAGGAATGCGACCGGAGAGGAATACTCGTGTGGCAGGACTTTTACATCGGCTATAATATGTATAATATAGAAGCGGATATGATGAAACTGTACGAAGAGGAAGCGGTATGGCTTGTCACTCACCGGAAGCATCATCCGTGTATCCTGCTGTGGTGCGGAGGGAATGAGGTGCTGCTCTCCAGAGACTATCAGTTCCCGGGTGTCCGCTGCTACGGGGAAGAGATATTTAAGGAAATATTTCCGGCGGTCTGCCGTAAGCTTGATCCTGAGCGGTACTATCATATGAACTGCCCGTCAGGGGGAGAATTCGCCAATGATCCAAGGAGCGGTGACTCCCATGGGTATACGCATCAGTGGTATGTGCCGGGAGTCAGGTATCCGGTATTATTAAGCGAGAATGCAAGATTCTCGGCTCCTGCCCTTCGGACCATGAAGCGGATGATGACAGAAGAGGAATTGTGGCCGTCAGGCTATACGGGGCAGAATACGAAGCATGACAGGAAGCCCTGGCCGGACACTTGGGAAGCAAGGTGCTGCGGAGAAAAAGGGCAGAGATTAGGGCCGGTTGAGCATTATTATGATGCAGACTGCGCAGAGGATATGATCTACAATCTGGGAGCCGCATACTGTGAGTACATCAAGAAGGATGTGGAACGGATCAGGCGGGGAAGGCCGGATCATGAGGCGGAGAAGGAACGCAGGACAAGAGGGCATTACCTGTGGAAGCTGAATAACTGCAGTAATTTGATCTCTTACGGGGTGATCGATTATTTCGGAGAACCGCAGATGGTATACTATGCACTTAAGAGGGCGTATGAGCCATTCCAGGCGTCATTTAGCGTAGGCGACCGGATCGCGTTCTGGCTGGTGAATGACACCTGCCAGAGCAAAAGAGGCAGCGCCAGGATCCGGTTGTTTGATATAGCAGAGAACTGCGTTACGGACGAAATGACGGTTTCCTTTGAAGCGGCAGCGGATGAGGCGAAGCTGGCTGCTTATCTGGATCAGTTCGGACAGTTCAAGAAAGAAAACGTACTGACAGCAGAGGTATATGATGAAGCTGGAGAGCTGATCGCGCAGAATCTGGAGTATGTAGATATAGAACGGCATCTGCCGTTCCCGAAGGACTGCCATATCCAAGTCAGAGCGGAAGATGGGGAGCTTGTGATCACGGCAGAGAGGTTCGCCCGGAGCGTTGAAATCACCGGAGATGAAGACGGGGATGAATTCGGGTGGATATTCGAGGATAATTATTTTGATCTTCTGCCGGGAATGGTAAAGAGGGTGAAGATATACGGAAGACACCGCAAAGGACGGATCACGGTGAAGGCTTATTATGATGAGAAGGCTGCGACGGTAGAGATCTGATGTTATTTATTTATCCCTCTTGACAATCTATCGTCCCGTGTGTTAGGATTTCTAACATAACGCAGATAGAAAAAGCAATGACGAAGAGAGTAAGTCATTTGGAATCTTACAGAGAATTCCCAAGCCGTTGTCTTATGGCCGCAAGAATTGGTTTCGCAAGGCAGCGGGGATGCTGAGAGGGATGGAGGAAGATTGGCTGAAGATGGCTTCTGAGCAGCGCACCGACTATAGGCATTAGCTGTGCTTATACAGGCTGCGATGGGTTCGCCCGTTATAGCGAGAGAGTGTTCGGCTTAACCGGTAAATGGGGCGCCGGGACACTAGTACATCATTGCATTAATTCTCGAGTAATAAGCACTTACTATCCATGCCATCTGCACGCCTTCGAACCTAGATGTAGCCCGCTACACCGTCGG
>CANDQP010000207.1 GCA_947388185.1 uncultured Dorea sp.
GGGTGCAGACGACTACATCATGAAGCCATTTGACTCTAAGGAACTGGTAGCCCGGGTTAAGGCCGTTCTCCGCCGCTATCAGGCCGTTCCCAAAGCCGAGACTGCCCGGGAAGACAAGGGCAAATGCGTGGAATATCCCGGCATTTCTATCAACCTCACCAATTATTCCGTGCTGGTTGACGGACTCAGAGTCGATATGCCGCCAAAGGAGCTGGAGCTGTTGTACTTCCTTGCTTCCTCTCCGAACCAGGTATTTACCCGGGAACAGCTTCTCGACCAGATCTGGGGTTACGAATATATCGGAGATACCCGTACCGTTGACGTGCACATCAAACGGCTCCGCGAGAAGATCAAGGATCACGGCTCCTGGGGCATCAGCACCGTCTGGGGCATCGGGTACAAGTTCGAAGTGAAATAAACCTGACGATAAGGAGACTACATGCGCAGCACGTTACACCTGAAATTCATAATCGTATATATCATCTTCGGATTCCTGAGCATTTTCACGGTGGCGACACTGACCTTCAATCTGACCGAGAGTCCGCTGGAGGAGAAGACCGCCACCTCTCTTTACCGGGAGGCCAGCCTGATCGCAAGCAATTATCTGCCTGCCTACTTCGATGAGACCCTGGATCTGAGCGAGGTACGTCTCCAATTATCAGGTATGGAGATACAGTTGGAGGCTGCAGTGTGGTTCGTCGGCAAGGACGGAACGATGATAATCTCCGCAGAGCCGGAAGATTATCCGCCCGCCCCCAGGCATATTGAAGCCTTTAATCCTGCCGAGAGCGGCGGACAGCAATATCTGACCGGCAATTATCATGATTATTTTGAAGAAGACGTCATGACTGTACTGGCGCCGGTCGTATACGGATATACCCCGAACGGATATCTGCTGATCCATAAGTATACCTCCGATATCCGCGACACCCAGAATATCCTGATGCACGCCGCGATCATCACGGTATTGGTGATATATCTCCTCTCATTCATGATTCTGCTGGCTTTCCAGTATTTCATATACCGGCCGCTGCGCAAGATCACGGAGGCGGCCACACAATATGCATCCGGCAACCTGGAATACGAGATCCCCGTCAATACCGAGGATGAGATGGGATATCTGTCTGCGTCTCTGAACTATATGTCCTCCCATCTGCGGGATATGGACGATTATCAGAAGAAATTCGTGGCAAATGTCTCTCACGACTTCCGTTCCCCTCTTACATCCATCAAGGGCTATGTAGAGGCTATGACGGACGGTACCATACCGCCGGAACTGTATGACAAATACCTGAAGATCATCCTGTTTGAGACAGAACGTCTGACCGACCTTACCCAGGATCTTCTGACCCTGAATGAATTCGACACTAAGAATCTTCTGCTGAGCAAAGAACTCTTTGACATCCACGATATGATCAAGCAGGTCGCAGCTTCTTTCGAGGGCACCTGTACGCAGAAGAAGATTTCCATAGACGTGGTGCTTGCCGCCAAGCACCAGAATGTCAACGCCGACAAGCGCAAGATCCAACAGGTACTCTATAACCTTCTGGATAATGCAATCAAGTTCAGCGATCCTGACTCTGTAGTTACGGTCGAGACGACCGAACGCGGGGATAAAGTCTACATCTCGGTGAAGGACGACGGCATCGGCATTCCCAGAAGCTCTTTGAATAAGGTCTGGGAACGCTTCTACAAGTCTGATCTCTCCCGCGGGAAGGACAAGAAAGGGACCGGCTTAGGCCTTGCCATCGTCAAGGAAGCGATCCAGGCTCACGGAGAGAATATCAATGTGGTCAGCACAGAAGGAGTTGGGACAGAGTTCATCTTCTCGCTACCCAAGGGATAAGAAAAACGCAGGCTTGACAGGCTGCGTTTTTTATATTTCCTTACTGTACGATCACCGTCGGATAACCGGCCTGTTTCAGCTGCTGCTCCATCTCGACTGCATCTTCCATATCTGTAAAATAGCCGACCTGGACACGGATATACGGACCGGAATCGTCCAGGAAGGCCGGAAATCCCTGTTCCAACAGCTCATTCAACAGTCTCTCTGCATATCTCCGGTTGCGAAAAGCACCTACCTGGACACGGAAGCTGTCATTCTCGATGATTCCCTCTGAACTCAGCGTATCTAAGACACCTCCTGCGATCGCCCGCGCAATATCCTGGAAGTTATTGTCAAATAATTCATTGTCTACATCCGAATTAATGAACCCGGCTTCCACCAATAATGCCGGCATCCTCGTTCTTCTAAGTACCACCAGGTTGGGGCGGGCTTTTACCCCCAGATTCACGAAACCGACCGCCTCCAACTGATCGTTGATATCCTGCGCCATCTGATATTTCAGACCGGACAGATCGTATACCAGCGTCTCCACTCCCGACACCTCATTGTCCGTCGGATACGAATTCCTGTGGATCGATATGAAGAAATCCACCCCCGCATTGTTGGCTTCCATCGCTTTCTCATAGGGCGTCTGGTACACATCTGTTGTTCTCGTATATTGTACATCGATCCCATTGTTCTGAAGAATCTCTCCTACTGCCAAGGTCAGCCTCAAGGCATCGTCCTTCTCTTGTCGGCCGTTGTAGACTGCGCCCGGGTCACGGCCCCCGTGTCCGGCATCCAGCATGATTGAATACGGCATAAACTGCTCCTGATACTTTTTGCATTATTATATGCCGGAACTCCTTATGATGTGATACATCCCGCACAATCGCCAAGAGATCTGTCTTCTTTCAGACTCTCACCGCACATTCTTCGTCGCGACAATACTGACACCCGTTCCGGCAGCATCGTCCAGTATAACATCCCCGATCTTAACCGGCGCCGGCACAACCACGTCCTTCAGTTCCCTCACACACTCCAGCACCTTCCCCTTGGGTATATCCTCCTTCGTCTTAACCGGGACCATACTCTCGCTGCCTCCCGATACCCTCACCGTGGAGGTCACGATCCTGGTCGGATCGGTCAATTCTTTTCTGGCATAAGTATCTCCCCGTCTGCAGGTATTGCCTTCAACGCTCACGATCTCCTTCCCATCCATGACAACCGTAAGCATACAGCCCAATGGGCAGTTGATACATATCAGATTCTTCTCTTCCATCACTCTTATGCCTCCTCAATCCTCACATTTATCTCCTTCAAATCAGGATACTCCATAAGCTGCTTTTTCGTAAGCATGATCTCCTCCATCTCACCGGGCGCGACCACTGCTTTCTTCCTCCGGGAGATCATCTCGCCGTCAAAATAGACGCTGACATAACAGTTCTTATATACGCCGCCTACCCGGAAGCGCACCGTCAGATGTTCTCCCATCCGTTCGGCGCATACAGTCTCAGGCACCGTATAGCGCACCCCTGTTCCCACAGTAAGACGAACGGAAGGAGTGTTTGTCCTTTCTTCCGCTCTTCCTGACGTCTCCTTTGCCGCCCGCACATACGCCGCCGCGTTCTTTCCTGCCGCCGATGCTTCCTCCGATACGAAATCCACCAGATCATGTACATGAAGCACATTGCCGCATGCAAATACTCCCTCTATATTCGTCTCAAGGCTCTCGTTCACCCGCGGGCCAGACGTGACAGGATTCAACTCCACTCCCATTCCTGCGGACAGCTCGTTCTCAGGGATCAGGCCAACCGACAGAAGAAGCGTGTCACAGGAATAGAATTCTTCTGTTCCCGGGATTGGTTTCCCTCTGCCGTCAACCTCTGCCAGCGTAATTCCCTCAAGTCTCTCCCTGCCCTTGATATCAACCACCGTATGGCTCAGCTTAAGCGGTATCCCATAGTCGTCAAGGCACTGCACAATATTCCGCTTGAGACCGCCGGAGTATGGCATCAGTTCCGCCACGACCTTTACCTTCGCGCCCTCAAGGGTCATCCTTCTTGCCATGATCAGGCCGATATCGCCGGAACCCAGGATAACCACCTCGCGCCCCGGAAGATACCCTTCCATATTCACAAGCCTCTGAGCCGTACCCGCCGAGAATATCCCCGCCGGGCGGAATCCCGGAATGTTCAGAGCGCCCCTTGGTCTTTCCCTGCATCCCATCGCCAGTATGACCGCCCCGGCGCAGACCTCGAACATCCCCTCTTCCCGGTTCATCGCCGTCACGACTTTATCCCGGCTGATGTCCATGACCATGGTATTTAACTTGTACTCAATATCCAACTCCAATACCTGGT
>CANDQP010000208.1 GCA_947388185.1 uncultured Dorea sp.
AGCGGAATCGAACCGCCGACCTCCGCCTTACCAAGGCGACGCTCTACCGACTGAGCCAAGGCAGCATACATGCGATATGCAACATTGATACTATACAATAACTTGACCAGTCTTGTCAATAACTTTTTCCATTTTTATGACAAAATTTTACCTGACAGCTCTATTTACTTCTCCGCCCTCAAGATCTTCTCCGTCTTCCCTTTAATGCGCTGCAGTGCATTATCGATCGTCTTCGGGCTCTTATCCAGCAGACGGGCGATCGTCCTATAATCCGTCCCCAGAAGATGCAGATAGAGAACCCTGTTCTCCAGATCGCTCAGGCTCTCCCCAAGCTTGATCTCCAGCAATTCTGCATATTCCCGGCTAACCAGCAGTTCCTCCGGATTGCTCTCATGCCCCGCCGCCATCGTCTCCATAAGCGGCCCCTGCTCTTCACTCGTCTCATAGAGCGATATATAGAAATTTAACGGACTATGCTTCTTTCTTTTAGATGCCTCGATAGCCGAATACATCTGCCTTGTAATGCAGAGCCTCGCAAAACTGTAAAAGGACGTCTCCTGCCGCACATCATAATCCTGGACTGCCTTAAAAAGACCGATCATCCCCTCCTGGATCAGATCGTCATTCTCCCCTCCAAGCAGATACATGGCATTGGCCTCTTTGCGCACCAGATTCTTATATTTTTCCATGATATAATCGATGATATTCTTATCACCCTGCCGCAGCTTCCCGATCAACTGCTCGTCCGTCATCTGCTCATAATTCGCCATATATTGCTCCTGCCTGCTCACTTCGACAATCTCTGTCTCACGATCTCATATGCCAACACTCCCGCCGCCACCGACGCATTCAGGGAGTCTATGTCTCCCCTCATCGGTATACCGGCTATAAAGTCACAGTTCTCCTTCACCAGACGGCTCACACCTTCGCCTTCACTGCCAATGACCAATCCCATCGGCCCGGTCAGATTCAGGCGGTACATCTGCTCTCCGTCCATATCGGCGCACACGAACCACATTCCCTTCTTCTTAAGTTCTTCCATGGTCCTGGTAAGGTTCGTCACCTTCGCCACCGGTGTATAGTTAATCGCTCCGGCGGATGCCTTCGCCACCGTCGCCGTAAGCCCTGCCGCCCGTCTCTTGGGGATGATCACACCGTGGGCACCCGCCAGATTGGCAGTACGGATGATCGCTCCCAGATTGTGCGGATCTTCGATATTATCCAGAAGGATCAGGAACGGATCCTCCCCTTTAGCGCCGGCGGCCTTAAGCATATCCTCCACCTCGGCATAGGCATACGCCGCCGCATAGGCGATCACCCCCTGATGCTTTCCTGTCTCAGAGATCTGTGACAAACGCTCCTTCGCCACAAATTGTATCAGGGTATCCTGCTTCTTCGCTTCCCGCACAATACTCCTGACAGGTCCATCCTGACATCCGTCCAGCACCAGCAATTTATCAATCGTTTTTCCGGAGCGGAATGCCTCTAACACCGCATTCCGTCCTTCTATGAGATTTTCATTTCTTTCCAGCTCTTTATCCTGCATTCTGTTCTTCTCCATTTTCTCTGACAAACCTCAACCGAAGCTGCAGCTTATAACGCTTCCAGCCCCGTCTTGATCAGCTCCATCATCCTCTTCCAATCATTTTTCAGATACAGATATCCCAATAATGCTTCAAATCCGGTCGCCTTATGATAATCGGAAATCGACTGGTTCTTGGCCGGAGATGCGCTCTTCGCGTTCCTTCCCCGCTTGTACACCGCATGCTCTTCTTCTGACAACTGGTCATTCAGAGCAGTGATCATACGTGCCTGGGCGGAAGCCTGTACCATGGTGATCGTCTCCTTATGGAGCTTCTGCACCTGCTGATTCCCTTTATTCACCACCAGTGTACGGATGATCAGGTCATAGACGGCATCTCCGATATACGCCAGAGTAAGAGGTGAATACTCCTTGATATTCACCTTCCGCATCTCGAATATCTCCTCCATGCTTACGCTCTCTTCCATTGCACCCCTTCTCTCGTGTCCTTGAGAACGATCCCCTTCTCAAGCAATTCATCACGGATCGCGTCTGCCCTGGCGAAATCCTTCGCCCTGCGCGCCGCCTGACGCTCTTCGATCAGCTTCTCGATCTCGGCATCCAGCATCTCTTCCTTGCGTTCTACCGTCAGTCCAAGGACATCCGTAAGCTTCGTAAGAAGGGCCAGTAACTTCTCAAGGTATTCCTTAGAACTGCCTTCATTTGCCGTGGTATTGCTGTATTTTACCAGGTCAAATACAGCCGCAACGGCATCTGCCGTATTAAAATCATCCTCCATGGCAGTCTCGAACGCCTTCACATACTCTTCCGTCTTCGCATATGCAGCCGCTTCTTCATCACTCATCTTCTCCGCCTTTGCATTTCCCATCAGGAATCTAAGGTGATCCGCCGCATTGACGATACGCTCTAACCCGCTCTTAGATGCCTCCATCAGATCTGCACTGAAGTTCAGCGGGCTTCTGTAATGTGCGCTCAGCATGAAGAAACGGAGCACCTGCAGATCAAACTGCTCGCTGATCTCACGGACAGTACGGAAGTTGCCGAGAGACTTGCTCATCTTGCGGTTATCAATATTCAGAAATGCATTGTGCATCCAGTATTTTGCAAATTCCTTGCCGTTTGCCGCCTCGCTCTGGGCGATCTCATTCTCATGATGCGGGAACACCAGATCCTCGCCGCCGGCATGGATGTCGATCTGCTCACCCAGATACTTCTTCGACATCTCGGAGCACTCGATATGCCAGCCCGGACGTCCGTCGCTCCACGGAGATTCCCAGGACGGTTCCCCCTCCTTCTTTGGCTTCCACAGTACGAAGTCCAGCGGATCCTCCTTCTCATCCTCCCCTGTCACCAGAAGAGAACGCTCGCCGGAACGCAGGTCATCTAAGTTCTTGTGAGACAATTTCCCATAATCCGAGAACTTGCGGGTACGGAAATACACTGTGCCGTTCTTCTCATAGGCATAACCCTTCTCGATCAGGACGCCGATCATCTCGATCATCCCACCGATCTCCTCCGTGGCAAGGGGATGCGTGGTGGCAGGCTTCACATTCATCCCTTCCATATCCTTCTTGCACTCCGCGATATACCGCTTGGAGATCTCGTCTGAGGTAACTCCTTCCTCAATGGCCTTCTTGATGATCTTGTCATCCACATCCGTGAAATTCGACACATAATTCACATCATAGCCCTTGTACTCGAAATACCTTCTCACCGTATCGAATACGATCATCGGCCTTGCATTCCCGATATGAATGAAATTATAGACCGTAGGTCCGCATACATACATCCTGACCTTACCTTCCTCCAACGGGGTAAATTCTTCTTTTCTCTTAGATAATGTGTTATACAGTTTCATGACTTGTTTCTTCTCCTTTTTCTCTTTTCTATCTACAAACCGCGCGAATCGGGAATATCTGCGCCCTTATTCTCTGAATCAAGTATCGTGATCTCCTGCGATCTCATACAGCGCATACGCTTCTCCATCTCCCGGATCCGTCTGTGCAGACGGATATTGTCTGCCTGAAGCTCTCGGATATCGTTACTGATAGGATCGGGCAAATGCACCTGATCCAGATCCATCCGCGGGATCTTCTGATCTCCCATCTTCACGACCCGACCCGGCACTCCGACCACCGTACAGTTCGGCGGCACCTCCTTGAGCACCACGCTTCCGGCGCCGATCTTAGAATTCTCCCCGATCTTAAAGGAACCTAAGACCTTCGCCCCCGCACTCACCATAACATTATCGCCAAGGGTCGGATGCCGCTTGCCCTTCTCCTTGCCGGTACCTCCCAGAGTCACACCCTGATACAGAGTCACATTATCGCCAATCTCTGCAGTCTCACCGATGATCACGCCGCTTCCGTGGTCAATGAACAGCCCCTTCCCGATCCTCGCTCCGGGGTGGATCTCTATCCCCGTCTTCCTGGCCGCCCGCTGTGACACCCATCTGGCAAGGAAATAATGCTTCTTGCGATACAGCTTATGCGCCACACGATAATGCAGGATCACCTTGAAGCTTGGGTATAAGAGGACTTCCATATTCGACTTGATCGCCGGGTCACGCTCCCGGACTACCCGGATCTCCTGTTTGAT
>CANDQP010000209.1 GCA_947388185.1 uncultured Dorea sp.
TATACATCCCCACCACTAATTCAATCTATATCTCCCAAACCCAAAGCTGGTATTCTTCCCTATATGCAGCAACTCCCCCGCCAGCACATATGGCAGGTATTCTTCAGAAATAGCATCGAATACCACTCTCCCTTCCATCCCTCTCAAATATACCCTAGAATCCTGAGTACTGGAATACCTCTTCACTATACGCATATATGTATTTTGCTCTATTATCTCTGGATAACTCTCTAATTCAACCGGTTCTATGTAGACTTCTATAAAATAATCCAACATCATAACTCGCCTGAAAAGCGCTTTGAAAATAGCCTCTGTCTGTAATCTTTGGATATATTCTCCTTTATATTTCAAACTAACCGGCGTGTAAAACACTAATTCATTCTTGTTTTCTCTTTTTTCCAATTCTTTCATCCTGCGCAGAACATAATCATAAATTGTCTCCGGACAATAATTGGACATAACTATCTTATTATCTTCAAATATAGAAGCTCCTCTCATATTTTTGATACTGCTAATCATATATTTCGCAGCATATTTCCCAATTCCTTCCATACCAAGTTGATAGAACATCTGAAAATATTGGCCAAAATATACTATATTGTCTCCAAAAAGTATCAAATAAAAGAAGAAACCATCTCCAACTTTAAATCTCTCCTGATAATTTTCACATTCGATCAGATAACCAATGCTGTCATCTCCCTGCATAAAGGCCGGCTTTTTCTTCATCTGTGTATACAATATCTTATAGACAATACAAGGACGCTTATATTTACATGATTTACACTCCCTATTCCTGATACAATTCTGTCTTAGGAGCATCTCCCCCATGCCGCCCCGCAGGGCAGAAACCTTATCTTTAGGCAGAATCGTATTCTCCATTAAAATAATTTGAAATTTTAATTTAATATAGGGTATCTCTAGTCTCTCTTTCAATCCTTCCATTCAATTTCACCATATCTTCCCGTCATTCTTCCTCTTCCTCCGCCGGCCTCCACGCCTGCCCGAACTTCACATCCTTGAACAGCGCCGCAAGCCCTGTGATCTGCTTAAGCCTTAAGATCTCATCCCGGTCCATCCCCAGATGCTTGGAGATCCACGCGTCTGACCGCCCCAGCTCATGCAATTCCTTCACAATATTCCCCATCAGGTCCACATCATGGCTTCCCCTCGCACGGTTATGTCTGATCGTACTCGCGATCCGCTGATCCATAGGCTTATTGATCACAGAGACCGGAAGCATCCCCTTCTCCCTGTCGTAGATATCCTGATGCTCCAGCATGATCCGATACCGATGGAAACCGTCCACGATCACATATTGATCCTCTGCTTTATTATGATAGCAGACAATCGGCATGGTATAACCGTCGTTCTTAATACTCTCATAGAGAAGACGCATTTCCGGCGGAGCAACCGTATTGGGATTATAGCTATTCGGCACGACCTTCTCAACCGGAACAGAGATCACATGATAAACCGGGCTCTTATACTCCATAGCTCATTTCCTCCACACCCTTGTATTTGCGCCTGATCGCATCGATCCGTCTCTGCTGCTCCCTGGTCATGCCAAATCCCATGGAACGGCAGATATGATCGTTTTTCAGAATACAGCAGCACATCCTCTTCCAGCTCGGGATATCCTTGGTCAGCTTGATATCGTCGGTGTCGTCCGGGATCTTACCGATGAATACGATCCTGGATTTCTTGCTCAGCGTATAGTTCGATACCCCGTTGCGCTTAATCTGATAGCCGTGCTCCGTAAGCTCCTGTATCACGTCTTCATCCAGTCCGCCTCCCGTCTCATGCCAGAACTTGATAGACGTATTGAATTTCTTAACGTAATTATTCCTCAGGCGGATCGGCAGTGTATCCAGAAGAAACATGGTATAAGACTTCCAGGTATGTCCCTGGGGCAGCGTTACATTCCGATAACCCATTGCCTTCGTGCGCCCATAGATCGCGCCGAAATTCGCCCCCTTCACTCTTCCGACCAGCTTCACCCAGATCTCCGGGTCTATCACCCTGTACAGATTAAGAGAATCCTTCGAGTAATCATTAAAAGGAGAAGCCACCCTCATCTGTGAGATCTTTAAGCCTGCCATATAATACAGGTCGTACAGATGATTATAGTCATAATTAAATATATAATTCGCATGCCATACATCGCCTGCAGACCAGTCATACAGCGGAGACGCACACCAGACATCCTTGAACTGCTTCGTGATCCAGCATCTTCCCTTATAACCGAACTTCTTATTTAAAAATCCGCTGTATCTCTGCAGCGATTCGTCTGCCCTTATCCCAAGAAGACAGACGGTCTTCCCGTTACCGTGAGCCATCCTGTACCAACGCCCGAACTGCTTCGCAAGATCTTCCTGGTGCATACGGTAGCGGTACGTCGTGATAGGATTAGCATTCAGGCTGACAACGTATTTCTTCCTGGGCATCTTTCTGACCCATAATTCTTCCTTCTTATCATCCCACGGGTACCAGTACATCTCATAACTGCTGAGAGCCGTCCTGGTTGCCATCGGAAGGCACACCCAGTACGGCTCTACTTTATCCTTAATCCGCTCAAACGTACGCTCCACATATTCTGTCGTTACTGTGTACTGTGCCTCAAAGTCCTGATGGAAGACGCCTACCCTCTTATGCGGCGCATACTTCTGCTGAAAGTCTATCACCAGGTTCAGCAGCAGGCCGCTGTCCTTTCCTCCTGAAAAAGAAATATATATATTGTCAAATTCCTCAAAAATAAACCGCAATCGTTCCTGAAAGGCTTCATAAACATTCTGTCCTAAATATTCCCGTATCATATCCATCTCCCAAGTTGAATTACCATTTTCTGGAAACTTTATGATTGTTAATTTAGCACAGAATATGATTAAATTCAATAAAATTAACCAAAATCCGACAATTTTTGCATAAATAACTTACTGTACAAATTCAAAAATTTCAGTTATATTAAAGACAATGATATAAAGCAAGGAGGCTGCATCCCTATGATCTCAACTCTTGGACTGTCTATTAAAGCACTTAAAAAAGAGCCTTTTTCAGGCTCTCACTGCGGAATGCGCTATTATCTGACCCTGGCCGACGAACGGCTAACGGTATACCTGTATCCAGAACCCTGGTGCTTCGAGGCAACACCCGAAGACCAGAAGGAGAGGAATGATTTCCCGTTTACCCAGGAAGGACTTGACGAAGCTGTTGTGTGGATGAACGAACGGTTTGAGGCAGAACGCGAGCGCTTTAGTCCGTGATTATCTGCCGATCCTCGCTACATCTATCTTAACGCCCTGGTTACGAAGTTGTTCGAGGATCTCCACGTCCGCATATTCGTCCGTGATAAATACATCCAGATCGGATATGTCCGCAAATTTGGCAAAAGAAACATTCTCCAGCTTCGAGCTGTCTGTAAGGAGGATGCGCTGCTTTGAATTCTCGATGATACGTTCCTTCAAAAGGGCCGTATCCAATTGGGGAGTCGTCGCGCCTTTCTTCATGCTGACCCCATTCGCCCCCATGAAGAATATATCTACGTTCAATTTTGCGATGGCTTCCATCGAGGTATTGCCTACCATATAATGATGTCCTTTTCTCACTTCTCCCCCCGCTATAAATAAGGAAACCTCCGTATTGCTGTCCAGGAAACCTGCAATATTCAGGTCATATGTAACCACCATCAGCTTCTTAAACCCTTTCAGCAGCTTCGCAAGCTCATATACCGTTGTTCCTGCATCCATCGCAATACAGTCGCCTTCGTTGATGTACTTTAAGGCTTCTCTTGCTATACACTGCTTTTCTTTTTGAAATTTATCGTTTTTCTCATTTGTTACCGGTTCAAAATTCGTCTGAGTATTCGCAAGCGCACCTCCGTGTGTCCTCTTAATCAACCCTTTCTCATGCAATTCATTCAGATCGTTCCGAATGGTAGCCGGTGATACGGAAAACTCCTCGCACAGATCCCCTACCGTCACACGCATATTCTTATTCACATAGGTAAGTATCTGACGCTTACGCTCTTCCGCAAACAT
>CANDQP010000210.1 GCA_947388185.1 uncultured Dorea sp.
GAAGAAATGATATTCTGGCGGGAGGTGTTCGAGACCCACCGTAAAGTTATAGGCATCTCCAGTAAACCGAAGTCCGACAGCCAGATTCGGAAATGGCTGAAAGACCCCCATTCCGATAGTGCCGAGTACCGTATGTGGGGGAACGGCTGTTCTTTGCCCATAGTTTTTTTCGTCTTAAGCGGCATCAAATGGGCGGCAGATATGGATTTCTGCTGATTTTTGAGCCGATAAAATCCCTTGCCCTAAACCTTTCATGGTAGCAAGAATATTTACAAAAGTAAGACCTTACTTTTCCATAGCTGTTGTGTAGAATAGTCCATGTACCAGAGGTACACAAATCACAACTTTGGAGGCAAGGTCTAATGAATAAAGAAACAGACGGCATATCTGCCACTGATGCTGCTGACAATCCAGCCATGGTTTCAATATCATCCCTCGTAGAAGAAGCTACCGCCTTTCTTCGATCCCGTGGGGATTACTGTGAGCGTATAGTAAACTATATCAGCGGGACATGGCGCCAGTTCAGGGAACACTGTGAATCCAAAGGCTTTGAGTCGTATCTGCCCGAGTGCAGGGAAAGCTTCATCCAGAGTCTCTCTACATGCACACCGCCCTTTAAACCGGGAACTATCAGGCGCAAGGAAGGCAATCTGAAAATGCTTGACCTGTATTTCAGAAACGGAACCTGGGAAAAGGGTGCATTGGAGCCCAAACCTGATCTTTCGGCAGAATTCTCAGGCTTCATCACCGCACAGGAGGGATTCCTGAAAAAACGCCATTATTCGGAGTTCTCCTGTAAAAGCATCCGTAAGCAGACGAATTCTATATTGAACTTTTTTCAGGAGAACGGAATCAAAGGGTTCCCAGATATAACCTGTGACAGCGTTTCTGCTTATGCAATCACCCTAAAGGGACACGCAAAAAGCACCATGCGTGGTGAACTTAGCCGGATCAGGCAAGTCTTGCATAATGCGTATCTGCTGGAATACACACAGGAAGATCTTTCTGCCTATGTCCCGACGTATAGCCTTGGCCAGTCCCAGAGCAAGGTAAAGATTTGGAAATCGACTGAAATAGGCAAAGTCCTTGAAGTCGTGGACCGTTCAAATCCCAAGGGGTTACGGGATGCAGCCTATATCACTATCGCCTCGGAGCTGGGGATGCGCAGCAAGGACATCGCCGACCTGAAGCTGTCGGATTTTGACTGGGAAGCCTGCTCCGTGTCATTTACCCAGAGCAAAACAGGAAAGGCTAACCCGCTCCCGCTCAACGAGAAAACCGGCCGGGCAATCATTGACTATCTAAGGGTAAGACCTGATACCGACTGCGAATATCTATTTGTGAGCATGAATCCTCCGTATGGTAAAATGAAGTCACTTAATTCATCGTTTGACAAATATGTGAACCGTGCCGGGGTCACCGTTCCGGCCAATGCTCATCATAACCTCCATTCCCTCCGGGCTACAGTAGCTACAAGGCTTTTGGAAGAAGGGGTATCTCCTGACGACATTGCTTCTTTCTTGGGGCATTCAGACAGGGAGTCCCTTCATAACTACATCCGCATGGACATTGAGCATCTTAGGAACTGCGCGCTCTCTTTTGAGGATGGTGAGTTTGTATGACAAGGGCTTATAAATATGCCAGCGTACTGTCCCCGCAGATACAGTCCTTCATCGATGAGAAGCGCGCCCTTGGCTGCAAATATGAAAAAGAGGCAAAAGTATTCTATGAAATGGACAGGTTCCTTGTGGAGCAGGGAGTGGTCACGCCTGTCCTTGCCCAGGATGTAGTTGAAAAATGGGTAGGGAAACGTCCGAACGAGAAGCGGAAAAACCAGCGCTGGCGGTTAAACTTTACCAAGCGGTTTGTGTCATACCTTCTGCTCCACCAATACGAAGCGTATTTCCCGGACTACAAAATCTCTTCCAGTGATGACAAGTGCTTTGTGCCGTATATTTTTACTAATAAGGAAATCGCTGACCTCATTGCCTATTTCAACAGCATGGAGCCAAGCAGGCAGTATCCCGATGGGCATACCGTCATACCTATGCTGTTCCTCACGCTCATCTGCTGCGGGCTGCGGTCTGGAGAGGCTGCCGCGCTTAAGGTAAAGGACGTGGATATTGAAAACGGCATCCTCACAATCAGAAATGCAAAGCATGGGAAAACCCGCCGCATCCCTGTTTCCGGGACTATGCGTCTCAAATACGCTGAATACTATGGGAAGCTCCATGCAGACAGCGATGGCGAGAACTATTTTTTCCCAAACGCCCGCGGCAACTGCCACCACACGAATGTGATTGAGGGCAGATTCAAAGAAGCGCTGTGGAACTGCGGAATCCCGTACAGAGGGCGCGGCCACGGCCCCAGAGTCCATGACCTCCGGCATACTTTTGCAGTCCGTTCCATGCAGAAAATCCGAAAGGATAAGGGAAGCAGCCTTATCGCGCTTCCTTACCTCTCTGTTTATTTAGGACACTGCAACATGAACAAAACGCAGCAGTATTTACATCTTGTAGCCGATGCGTTTCCGGAGATTGTTGAAAAGCAGAAGGACTACCTTGGCGATACCATACCCACATGGGAGGCCCAAAAATGAAACCAGCAAATTTTTCTAAATATTTAACAGAATATCTGGAACACTATCTGCCTGAGTTAAAAAACGCCAGTGAAAATACCCTGGCAACTTACAGCGATACTTTCTGTTATTTTTTGACTTACTGTCAGGACGTTGAATCCGTAAAAATAGAAAAAATGTCGGTCAGCGACCTTGATGCAGGGCTTGTCGAGAGATACCTGCAGTGGATGGAAACAAACCAGAGGAACAGCATATCAACCCGCAATAACCGTCTGGCCACGATCCATTCTTTCGTCAGGTACCTGCAGCCCAGGGAACCGAAATTCTTACTGAATTTTCAGCAGATACTGGCGATTCCAACGAAGAAGGCACCCCAAAAAACTGTACAGCCCCTTTCAAAGGAATCTGTGGGAATCCTTCTCCGCCAGCCGGACACTTCCACGCTGAAGGGCAGGAGGGACGCCACTGTTTTATGCGTGCTGTACGATACCGCTGCCCGTGTCTCGGAGCTTTGCGGCCTCCGTATAGAAGATGTCCGGTTCGAGAACCCGCCGCATATACGCATAACCGGAAAAGGCATGAAGGTCCGCACAGTCCCGATTCTGCCTGAGACTGCAAAGAACCTGAAAAGCTACCTCATTGAAACGCACCGGCTTAAGCCGGAATGCTATCATATGCCGCTTTTCCTGAACCGGGATGGTGAAGCATTTACCCGTTCAGGCATCAGGTATATTTTGAACAAGTATGTCAGGATGGCCCACGAGGTTGATGGATCAATCCCGGAAAGCCTGAACCCGCACCGTATGAGGCATACAAAAGCGATGCATTTGTATGAAGCTGTTGATGATCTGGTCGATGTACGTGATTTTCTCGGCCATTCAGACATTAAAACCACGAGCATCTACGCCAGATCCAGTCTCGCAAAAAAGAAACTTGCTATGGAGAAGATTTCAGATTCCCCTGTACCCGAACTGGCTTCATGGCAGCAAAACAAAAACACGCTTGAATGGCTCAAGAACTTTGGGCGCAAGAAATAATTATAACAACGAAGGAAAGAAGCCAGCAGGCAGATCAGGATTATTCCTGATCTGCCTTTTTGATAGGGCATCGTTATCATCTCCTCTATGCACTCAGTAGAGAGGTGTTTTTTATTGGCTCATTTTTTGCGTCAAGTCCTTGTTATAAGCCCATACAATACCGCTTAAGACGAAAAAAACTATGGGCAAAGAACAGCCATTATGTGTTGCAACACATAACGGGTGCGCCCTGCCGAACGTATATTTCGTGCTTTGCGGCATTGTGTACTATGCACAGTTCCCGGATTATTTATTGTGACATTTATTCTGACATTTTAGTTGCTTTTATCCCCGTTCAGAGTGATTAATGTAATACCGAAAGGGAAAAAACGAAAATGAACGGAG
>CANDQP010000211.1 GCA_947388185.1 uncultured Dorea sp.
ACGAACTTGTATTGCACGATTCATCATTCCACCCCCTCAAACGGATTTTCTCCAATTCTTGCAAAGTAGACTTGCAAAGCCGGCTCTAAATAGTCGTTTACAATATAATTTGATGAAGCATAACCAAATCTTTATCGGTATAAAGCCTGCGTCCGCCCTCACTCTCTGCCGAAGGAGATAACAAGCCTTCTTTGTCATAATATTGCAATGTACGGACAGTAACTCCCAGCTTCTTTGCAGCCTCTCCAACTGTCATAAACCCATGCGGTATTGCTCTGTGTTTTGCCATAATGATCTGCCTCCTAAAATATATTATACATCATTACGCCGCGTCACAAGCAAGACCTTTTTCCGTATCGTCAAGCTCTCCGGCCAGAAAATGCGACAATCCTCCTCATTTTCCCATACGCAATTCTGTACACGACATACAGAACTCCTGCAATGAAGATCATAAGCAGCACTTCCAGCAACAGCATATTTACCTCGAAAGCCTGCAGTCTCATATCATTAAAATATGTCAGAAACAAGGAGAACAGCCCTACCACCGTACAGCCTGCCGCCACAGGGTATGCGAAGATCTTGCGAAGCTGTACTTTGATCACCTTCTCTTCATAGGCATCATCCGTTCCAAGCCTCCTTAGATCTTCGAAGAGCTGCCGGTTATCCATGGCAATGGTAATGCTTCTTATATAACTCATAATTCCCGCCGCGGTCAGAGATATCACGGAAATATAGATACTAAGCAGTACGAACACAGCAACCATTTCCATGGCATTCGCCTGTAAAAAAATCTTGGAAAACGGAGCGTACTTCCAGTCATCCATAATCTGGAGGTTATCCGCCGACAGGTCAATCTTCCCGGCATAGTCATACTCTTTGCCTGCTGCCAGAGCCAGTTCTTCTTCACAGGAATCATACAGGCCGTAATGATTGGACAGCTCTGTCGCCCGTGCAATATATTCCCGTATTACAGCATCCGCAAACTCATACTCATAAAATTTCTTATCCCCCGCATCTGTCATATACTCTGCATTAAAAAAAGCATGTTTCTCTTTCCAGTCATCCGGCAGGTCTTTCGCAAACCTGTTATAATCCTCATCCGACAACAGAAAAGCAAAAGGATCGCTTCCAATGGCAAGATTGTCAAATTCCGCTGTGCCCCGGAATTCAGGAACCATCCGTTCTCCTGTTTCCGGATTTTCGATCTCATTCAGGCAATCTACGCTTACCCAGACATTCTCCTGAAAATCCGTCGTGGTGACCGTCTGATACTCCCCTGCTTTCAGCGAAATCGATCTGCCGGAGATTCTCTCAAAATCCGAAGCTGCTATAAACGACGCAAGCTTTTCATATTCCACATCAAAATATCTTTTCTGCTCATCCATATCTCTTCCGGTATAACGGATCACCAACTGCAGGGAATCCAGCTCCTCATAAGCAGTAAGCGCCACTTTATGCTCTCTGCCTATTTTCTCTGTCTCTTCCTTCCCAATCTGAGCTTCTTTCGCCGGATAGTGCCAGGAATAATCGTAAGGCGCTTCGCCGCCTCCGTCCATAGCGCCGAAATAGTACATGATTCCCCAAAAAGCCGACCCTACCATCACGAATACAAGCAGCGCAATACACAGCATATTCCTTGTCGTCTGTCTTGCCGTAAATCGCATCAGATTGGTGGAAATAATATTTTTATAATATTTCTCCGGATGCTTTCCTTTTTTAGAATAACCGACCGCACTTAGGACAATCAGATACAGACCTGCTATCCCCAGCAGATACGTTACGTTCCAGATTGCAGGCATCCCCTGCCGGAACAGTCTGACGGTCAGCTGGGGGACGGCCATTGCCAGAAACAGCCCCGCAGCTACAAGCGCTGCTCCAAGCCTGCCGAACCATGGCTTGATCTCCCGAACCATCTCCGTCTTCCGGCTGGCATTCAAAATGTCCATGATATCCGCCTGCCGGATAAAACGAATACCCAGAACCAGAATACAAAGAGACAGTATTGCCGCAAAGAGGATTCCTGCAAATATTCCCGCATTCCCGGGACGGTACTTAAGCCGCGCCGTATTGAGCGCAATCGCCTGGAATAATTTCCAGATCAGATAAGACACCGGTACTGCCAGTAATATACCTGATAAAACATACTTTACCACTACTGCCGCCAGCTCTTTTGCAAGCTGTCCGGCAAGCGCTCCTCTCTCCTCTCCTAAAGCCAGCATGACTCCGAACTCTCTGCTCTTCTTGCGGAAAAACAGGCTGCTCCCATAAAGTGTAAAGATCAGACAGCCGATCATCACCACCCCCATCATCAGATTCATCAGCTTTCTCGTATCCCCACCCGGAGGCAGAAGCTCCTGAATTGACGGCGAAAAATACATCATTGTAAAGGACGTAACTAGAATGACCGACAGGAAGATACATATCCCCAGCAAAAGGTATTGATCCCTGTTCTTTTTCCGAAGCTTTGCCGTAATCTTACTCATTGTCATCCCCGTCACCTCCCAACGTCCGGATCGTATCCAGAAGCCCATCCATAATTTCCGTGAAGGCTCGGATAACCGATAATGGCTATTTCACCTATGAGATTACGAATACGAAAAGAAATCATATCACAGAACAGGATGGACGGCTGAGATCCGATAAAGAAGATATAGCCGCCCATGGTCTTGGTCTGTCAAATGTTCGGGAAATGGTAGAAAAATATAACGGTACTCTGGATATCTCTTATAATGAAGATTCCTTTACAGTGACAGTTCTGATTCGGAATGCTTAGAATACTAATCAAATAATCCTGTCGCATGCATCAGTTTTTCCATTTTATCGATATTTCCCCTTGTGAGATAATTGGGGTTAAGCTTTTTCTTACTGTATGCATAAATTGTATTTCTCGTTAGATTATCAAGCAAACAGGTAAAGAATCTTTCCCATGAACTATACTCGCTGCTTTCGATAAAATCACCGGGATTTTCCATGATTTCACTCAATCCCTCTGCCTGAACTATACCTGATTGTAAAACCAAATACTCAAACGATTCAGGAGTCCATACATAACTTCCTTTGCTCATCTCTAATACATGCATTACGCTTTGCATATCAGCGCCAAACGCAGCGCCATCAACAATTGCAAGTATTTGTTCTTCTTTATTAGCAAGAATATATTTAGCTATGTTGGATTTACCACCTGCAGAATCGCAAGGCACTTTTATATCCTGACCAATTGCTTCATACATCTCATAGCCTGCATTAGAATCTTCCGTAAGAATAAGAGACGGCTCTATTTTCTTATTCATCTCTGCTTCTGGATATACCTGATACATAGAATTGTATACCTGACGGGTATTCTGATAATATCCACTATTTTTCAGATAATAGATCTCATTAACACTATATGGCAGCATATTCAGCCCATCTCTTGTCACAAAAACAAAATAGCAGCCCGAAGCCAGCACTGCTTCTGAAAAAGCCTTCGAATATAAAAACCTTTCCTGTTCATCTACAAATACTACTGCCTCTGTCAGGGTTTTCAACCGCATTATGGCACTTTCAGCATCACCTGCTAAAACTATACATTTTCGATCACAAACAATTTCTGTCCCCGGTCCGGTTCTTCCGGATTGATAGTCACTTATGATCTGAATCAATGTGGTTTTTCCGCTGGCGCTGTCTCCCTGAAGAATCGTAATATTCCTTCGCAGATTTAACTCATAACGAAGCTTTTTGGTAGAAACCACAACTCTTATATTACCCTTCAAAGATTTCCACCTCCTGAAATTCTTTTAGAAAATCCTCATAATTATGAATC
>CANDQP010000212.1 GCA_947388185.1 uncultured Dorea sp.
TGAATAGAAGAGCAGTATAGAGGAGGATATTACGATGGACAATAATTATGATAATACACCGAAGGAGAATGAGACTTCCGGCCAGCCGTCAGGTGATTCGGCGGGGAATGACTCTATGAACCTGAATACGGGCGCTTCTGATAACCAGAACCAGTATACGGATCCGAATGCGGGACAGCAGACGAATTACCAGCAGTACCAGTATGCGAGCCAGAATCAGAACAGCCAGCAGAACGCGTATAATTATAACCAGCAGAGCAACGGTTATAATTACGGACAGCAGAACAGCGGTTATAATTACAGCCAGCAGAACCAGAACGGCAGCTATAATTACAATCAGAACAATGGATATAACTATCAGGACAACTACAGTTATAATACCGGGAACAATAACCAGATCTATGAGCCGGGACAGGACACTTCACCGATGACCATGGGAGACTGGCTGCTCACACTGCTGGCGGCGATGATCCCGTGTGTGGGTATCGTGCTGTATTTCGTGTGGGCGTTCAGCAAGACGACGAATGTGAACCGCAGGAACTTCTGCCGTGCCCAGTTGATCATGATGGGCGTGGTTCTTGTGATCTACCTGATCTTTATCGCGATGTTCGGAACCATGATCTTCAGAAGCGGGTTCTACTATTAGAGACAGTGCAATATAAGAGAGACTGCCGATACGGACAGTCTCTCTTATTATCATTATATAATTATTTCTTGATCTTGTGCTGAAAATTCTTGGAATAGTGGATCTTATTGTCCTTGGTGATAAATACGGCGTCCACGTTGTCTAACTGGTCGATAAGCTGCATACTCTTATCAAGTCCGAGCAGGAAGCAGGTGGTGCTCAATGCGTCGGCGGTGAGCGACGAATCGGTGATGACCGTGACACTGTTAAGGCTGTTCTCACAGGGAAGTCCCGTGTTAGGATCCAGGATATGGTGATACAGCTTACCGTCTGCTTTGAAGTAGCGCTGGTAGGTTCCTGAGGTCACGACGGACTTGTTGGAGATCCGGACAGAGGTGATCGGTTCTCCCGCATCGTCGAAGGGCTTCTGGATACCGATGTTGTAGTCGGAACCGTCAAGCCGGCTGCCCATTGCGAGAACGTTGCCCCCCAGGTTGATGATGGCGTGCCTGACGTCCTGCTCTTTCAGATATTCCTTGAGGCGGTCTGCGATATATCCTTTGGCGATGCCGCCCACGTCGATGGAGGCATGAGGATCCTTAAGCTGGATCGTATTGTCCTTCACAATGATATTCTTATAATCAACGTGGCTTGCCGCTTCATTCAAGACCTCCGGCGGGGGAGGGGCCGGCGTCTCTGAATGGAAATCCCATAGCTTGGATACGGGAGCGATGGTAATATCAAAAAGTCCGTTGGAGAAATCACTGTAGTAGAGCGCCTTCTTGATCAGCTTGACCGTCTCGCCGGATACTTCGACCGGGTTGCCGCCCGCGGCATTAATCCGGGAGATCTCGCTGTCTTCGATCTTATTGGAAAACATGGCGTCATATTTCTTGCATATCTCTTCGCAGCCTTTTAATACATCATCGTCGACGGAATCAAGGATCTCAATGCGGATCACCGTATCAAAAAGCGTGTCCGTGTAGATCTGGTCCCGCTCTCTTGGAAGCCCGGAACACCCGGACAGAAGAATGGCAATAGATGTAATTGCTGCAGCTAGTCTCTTATGTCTCATGGGATAGTATACCTCGATCATCATTTCTGTTAATTTTGCGCCTGAACTGTAACCATTATAACATAAAAAAGAAGATATGCAATCGAACATGTGGTTGAAGAGATGGATTTCTTGTGTTAAAATGTTTTTTGAGATGTTGCTGTTCGGTGCAGACGAGTTGAGGTGACAGTAAGGCGGAAAGGTGGATGGATATGAAGACTGGTTTGAAGAAGAAGGATTGGGTTTTGATCATGATCATCATATGCGTAGCATGGCTTACGGTCCTTGTCCATATATTTATCGGCGGGAAGGGTGCGAACCGGGTGATCGTTAAGATAGAGGGTGCGATACAGGATACATACAATCTGTCGAAAGAGGGAGAGTATGAGATCAACGGGGGGACGAACGTCCTTCTTATCAGGAACGGGAAGGCTTCTATGCTGGAAGCGGACTGCCCGGACCAGCTCTGTGTCCATCAGAAGCCGATCTCCCTGAACCGTGAGAGTATTATCTGCCTCCCCAATAAGGTTGTTGTGGAGATAGAGTCGGGTACAAGCAGAGAATTCGACGCGGTAACGAGGTAGATATATGCGGGGCAGAGTGGCTTATTTTGGTGTTTTTACGGCGCTGGCGCTGATCTTCAGCTATGTTGAGACCCTGATCCCGTTTCATTTCGGTATCCCCGGGATGAAGCTTGGACTTGCGAATATCATCATTGTGCTGGTATTATATAGGCTTGGAGTGAAGGAAGCATACCTGCTGTCCGTGGTGCGGGTGCTGCTCTCCGGTTTTCTGTTCGGCAATTATTTCAGCATCATATACAGCCTCGCAGGCGGTATCTTAAGCTTAAGCGCCATGGCGCTGCTTAAGAGGAACGGCGGGTTCAGCGTGATGGGAGTCAGTATTGCAGGCGGCGTGTTCCATAATATCGGTCAGTTAGCTGTGGCGATGCTGGTGGTCGAGACCTTCAGTGTGATCTATTATGTTCCGGTGCTTCTGGTCGCAGGGATGTTTACGGGGCTGTTGATCGGGATCGCGGCGAATGAGATGCTGAAGAGGCTCGTTAATTTGAATGATTAATTTGAATGAGTAATAGGAGGAGTATGGATGATTTCTTATCTGAGAGGTACAGTCGCGGCGTTTGAGGAGGATAAGGTGATCGTAGATGTGGGCGGCGTGGGCTATGGCGTCTATATGTCGGGGCAGGCGATGGGGAAGCTTCCGGCCGTCGGCAGGGAGGTGAAGCTGCATACATACTTGAATGTGAAGGAGGATGCGATGCAGTTGTATGGATTCCTTACCAGGGACGATCTGGCGGTGTTTAAGCTGCTGATCGGGGTAAATGGGATCGGGCCTAAGGGAGGGCTTGGGGTTCTGGCAGTGCTAAGCCCAGATGATCTTCGGTTCGCAGTTCTGGCCGGCGATGTGAAGGCAATCTGTGCGGCGCCGGGGATCGGGAAGAAGACGGCGGAGAAGCTGATCTTAGAGCTTAGGGACAAGCTTAAGCTTGAGGATGCGCTGGAGCATATCGCGGCCGATCCGGGAGCGTCCGAAGGGGCGGCTTATCACAGTGAAGTGCAGGGTGAGGCGGTGCAGGCTCTGGTGGCGCTTGGATATGGAAGTACAGAGGCATTGAGGGCCGTGAAGCAGGTGGATATCGGCGAGGCCATGGAGGTAGAAGAGGTCTTGAAGCTTGCACTTAAGGGGCTGTCATGATAGGGGGAGAGAGTAAGGAATATGGGCAGACGAATCATTACGACAGAGAATCTGGAAGAGGATGTTAAGATAGAGAGCCACCTGCGGCCGCAGATGCTTGCGGATTATGTGGGGCAGGAGAAGGCGAAGGAGACTTTGAAGATCTATATCGAGGCGGCGAAGGCAAGGAAAGAATCGTTGGACCACGTGTTGTTCTACGGTCCGCCCGGGCTTGGCAAGACGACGCTTGCCGGAATTATTGCCAATGAGATGGAGGTCAATCTTAAGATCACCTCGGGCCCGGCGATCGAGAAGCCGGGGGAGATGGCTGCGATCCTTAACAACCTGCAGGAGGGAGATGTGCTGTTCGTGGATGAGATCCACCGGCTGAACCGGCAGGTGGAGGAGGTGCTGT
>CANDQP010000213.1 GCA_947388185.1 uncultured Dorea sp.
TGAATTACAGTCAGCTTGTATTCGCGGATTTCCTGTGGACCATGCGTTCGGTGTATCTTCCTATGTTCTTTGCGCTTAAGATGAAGCTTCCCAGGGCGGACCTGTATCACTGTGTCGCTACCGGATATGCCGGGCTCTTAGGGAGTATGGCGAAGACGCTCTACGGCTGCCGGATGATGATCTCGGAGCATGGGATCTACACCAGAGAGAGGGAAGAAGAGCTGCTCCGGGCGGAATGGGTCAAGGGAGTCTACAAGAATGTGTGGATCGAGCAGTTCCGGAAGATGTCGAAGCTTGCGTACGACAGGGCGGATCTGGTTACGAGCCTGTATGAATATGCCAGGGAGCTTCAGATCGAGCTTGGGTGTTCGCCGGAGAAGACCATGGTGACGCCGAACGGCGTATCTGTGGAACGGCTCTTGAATCTTCCGGGGAAGACAGAAGAGGATGAGGGGAAGATCAATATCGGAGCGGTCTTACGTGTCACGCCGATCAAGGATGTGAAGACTATGATCCAGGCATTTGGCTTCGCGAAAGAGAGGGAGCCAAGGCTTAAGCTGTGGATCATGGGGCCTTGCGACGAGGATGCGCAGTATGCCGGGGAATGCCGGGAGCAGGTGGAGGCTATGGGCCTTACGGATGTGGTGTTTACCGGGAGGATTGATATCAGAGATTACCTGGGCCGGATGGATATGACGATCCTGACCAGTATCAGCGAGGGGCAGCCGCTTACGATCCTTGAAGGCTATGCGGCCCATAAGCCTGTGATCGCCACGGATGTGGGGAATTGCAGCGGGCTGATCTTCGGAGAGAATGACGATTACGGCGCGGCAGGAATCCTTACCCATATCATGAATGTGGAGGAGATCGCCCAGGCTATGATAGATATGGCGAGGAACGAGCCGATGCGTCTTCAGATGGGGGAGAGCGGTTACCGGAGGGTGATGTCCGGCTACCGGATCGAACATATGAGAGAGACATATCGTAAGATATATCAGGATTTTGCGGGCAGTATGGGATTGTCCCTGGAAGAGGAGAGGACGGAGTAATGGCTGGCATAGGAGAGAAATTAAATCATATATTTGAGAAGAATACCCTTTCAACCTTCGTGGTAGGCTTTGGGTACAGTGCGGTATCGACGGTGACGCCCATGTGCGTGGTGATCCTGAATGTGGTTCTGATGCAGTATTTCCTGAAGTTCAGCGAGCTTGGCTTCGTGGAGAGGGAGTTGTTCTCCTGTACGATGCTCTACATATTCATCTTCGCCCTGCTGACGGCGGCTCCGTTTAATTCTGTGCTGTCCAAATATGTGTCAGATGTGATCTTCGAGGAACGTTATGAGGACATCCGTGCCTGCTACAACGTGGGACTTTTGATGAACATTACCCTTAGCTGCCTGGTGGGGATTCCGTTCTGCCTGTGGGAGCATTTCGTGGGGAAGGTGGATGTATTCTATGTGTTCACCGGGTATTGCGGTTACATTGCCCTGGTGCTGGTGTTCTATTCCATGATCTATCTGTCCATCGCGAAGGCGTATGAGAAGATCGCATTGTTCTTCTCAGCTGGGATGGTGACGGCATTTCTGTTCTCTCTCTTCCTTAGATATGTCCTGCACTGGGGGATCAGGGAGAGTATGCTGTTCGCTCTGATGACGGGCTTCTTCCTGACGGCTGTCCTGGAGATGGCCACCGTGAAGCGGTATTTTGTGAAGAACAGCAACCGCTACAAATCGGTGCTTCGGTATTTCCGGAAATACTGGAAGCTGGTGATCGCGAATTTCTTCTATATCCTGGGGCTGTATGTCCATAATTTCGTGTTCTGGACGGGGAAAGAGCGGATGGTGCTGGTGAAGACCTTTGTCTGCAATCAGCCCTATGATATGGCGACCTGTCTTGCCATGTTTACCAATATCTCCGCCACGGTGATCTTTATCGCAAGGGTGGAGATGCATTTCCATGACAAATACAAGAATTACTCAGAGGCGGTCATCGGCGGGAAAGGGTCTGATATCGACCTTGCCAAGAAAGAGATGTTCCGGCAGCTTGCCAATGAGCTGATGAGCCTGGTGAGAATCCAGTTCATCATCACAACCATCCTGTATCTGCTGTGTATGGTATTTCTGCCAAGGTTCGGCTTCTCCAGGCTTACGATCAGGATCTACCCTTGTCTGGTTGTGGGGTATTTCATCTTGTTCCTGATGTATTCCGCGATCATCTTCCTGTATTACTATGATGATCTGACCGGGGCTGCGCTGACCTCTCTTAGCTTCTGCCTGGTGACGTTCGCAGGCAGTATGATAGCGAAGAATCTGCCGGAGCTGTGGTACGGGGTCGGGGTAGTGGCCGGAGCGTTCACTGGCTGGACGGTGGCGTATCTGCGGCTGCGCTATATGGAGCGGAATCTGGATATCCACATATTCTGTAAGGGTTCTATATTGAAGCCTGGAATGGGTACACAGCCGCCGGGGCAGGTTTATGACCGGCGGGCAAATGCAAATGAGGAGGCTTAAGGATGATAAGTACATTTATAAGGATCGGGTTCGTCCTGATCGGGCTTGTGCTGATGGCGGTCAGCTTCTGGATGAATTCGCATAAGAAGATCATCGTGAATTTTGCTGTGGTATGGGAGCTTCTGGGACTTGTGCTGATCTGTATCGGAGCGTTTCCGGGATTCTCCGAGTGGACGAAATGGGTCGGTTCGGGAACGAGTCTGGGACTTTTCTGCGTGGGAGCCATCTTCCTGTTCGAGGAAGTGCGCACCAGCGTGATCCTCTCGCAGCTCATGCTTAAGAACAGGGAACTGGCCATGCAGGTGGCCTTGCTGAACCAGGAGAATGAGTTTATCGTAAAGGAGCTTGAGAAGGTTACGAAGACTCTGGAGGAAATCTATGAAGAAGATACTGTTTGTCGTTAATACGATGGGACGTGCCGGGGCAGAGACGGCGCTTCTGGAACTCATGAGGATTCTTGACGGCCCGGAGTATGAAGTTTCCCTCTATGTGATCCTAGCCCAAGGAGAGATGATCGGGCAGCTGCAGCCTCATGTGAAGCTTAAGAACCAGAGAGTGAGCTGCCGGTCCGTGATGACGGGAAGAGGGAAGCTTGCCATGGCGGGCGCCATCTGTTCGGCATTCTTCCGAAACGGCGGATATCTTGGCAAGATCCACTGTATCATCAGTAATTTCGCGGAGATGAAGAAGGCGGGGAAGGTACAGATGGATAAGCTTCTGTGGCGGATGTTATCTGACGGCGCGGTGCGCTCGGAAGAGGTCTTCGATCTGGCGGTGGCGTATCTGGAGGGGGCGTCTGCCTACTATGTGGCAGACCATGTGAAGGCCAGGCATAAGGCGGGCTTCATCCATATTGATTACAGGAGCGCCGGATATACCAGGAGGATGGACCGGAACTGCTGGGGGCGGTTTGACCGGATCTTCGGGGTGTCGGATGAGGTGAGAGAGCATTTCCTGGCAGTTTATCCGGAATACGGGAAGAAGACGAAGGTCTTCCACAATATCATCAACCAGGACCGGATCAGAAGCCGTGCGAAGGAAGAGGGCGGTTTCCCGGATGATTATACGGGCGCGCGCCTGCTGACAGTCGGAAGGCTTACTTATCAGAAGGCGTATGATATTGCCATAGAGGCGATGAAGCTTGTGAAGGATGCGGGTTTTGACGCCCGGTGGTATGTGCTGGGGGAAGGCAGCGAGAGAAGGCAGCTTGAGAAGAAGATCGCGGCGCTGAATCTGAAAGAGGATTTTGTTCTCTTAGGAGCCGTGACG
>CANDQP010000214.1 GCA_947388185.1 uncultured Dorea sp.
AAGAACCTGGCAAGGTCCAGATCCAGAAGCGACGGGCAATGCCCCTCGATTACATAGCCCGGATGCTCCTTGCAAAGATAATCCAGAAACTTCGTGATCTCCAGATCATTTTCCCGGATGATCTGCCTGTAATTCATGATCTCCCCCACACAGACAACATCCTCTTCATTCAGCAGATGCTTCATGGCGCCGCAGTCAATGATCCCCCCTGTGGTCTCAAGCTCCTCATTGGTTGACGGCACGCTGCTCGGTATCCCGTAGAAAATGTCGATCGGCGCATCCTTCGCCGCGGAGATCATCTCCAGAACTCCGCGGGTCCCCTTGACATTAGCCATCTCGTGAGGCTCTGATACGATCGTTGTCACACCGTACGCCGCGACGCAATCTCCAAAAGGCTCCGGCGTCATCATACTGCTCTCGATATGCATGTGAATATCCACAAGTCCCGGAATCATATATTTCCCATCGGCATCCAGCACGGCTTCCGCCTGAAAGTCCGTATCCCGCTTCCGGTCAATATAATAGAATCTGCCGTCCTTCACAGAGACATCCGCAGGAATAAACCGCTTCAGATAAGTGTTGAATACCTTCGCGTTCCTGATCAGCAAAGAAACTGATTCCATAAAGCTTCCTCCTTAAACAATAGTATAGAAATAGAGCATGCAGACTACCACAAGCACATACATAACAGGCTCGATCTCCTTGATCTTCCCCGCCGCGATCTTCATGATCAGATATGCCGGAAGCGCAACGCAGATTCCGTTCGCGATATTATTTGCAAATATCGTAAATGTAACGCAGATAAACGCCGGTACATATTCTGTGATGTCTGAATAATTCACATTGCGCATTCCGCTCAGCATATTCATACCGATAAAGATAAGGATCGGCCCTGTTGCCGCGGATGGAATGATCAGCGCTATAGGCGCTAAAAACAGCGACAGTGCGAAGAATATACTTGTGAAAACCACTGTCAGCCCGGTCTTGCCGCCGGCTTCTACACCTGCGGAGGATTCAAGATAAGTAGTCATGCTCGGCATAGTGAATAACGCGCCGAAGCTGGTCGCGACCGCGTCCACCTTAAAACATTTGTCAATTCCCGGAAGATTGCCGTCCTCATCCAGATACCCCGCCTTCGCGCCCACGCCGAGCACAGTCCCGAACGTAGAGAAGAAGTCAGGAACAAACAGCGCGATCAAAAACGGAATATACGCAAAATTCAAAGCCCCCGCAAAATCGACCTGAAGGAACTGCTTTCCTATATTGGCCGGAAGTGAGAACAGGCTCTCCGGAAGCTTCGTCACCCCAAACGGAATGCCGATCACGGTGGTGACCAGAATTGCCAGGATCATTCCGCCCGGAATGTTGCGGACCTTGATGACAAGAAGCAGAATGAAGCCGATCACTGCAACGATCACGGACGGAGAAGTCAGGTCTCCGAATGCAAGATTATTCTTATCCGCATTTGCTACGATCAGCCCGCAGTTCTTCGCACCCAAAAGGGCGATAAACAGACCGATGCCGGCGCTCACCGCATGCTTCATACTCACCGGGATCACACGCACAACGGCTTCTCTAAGCCCCAGGAATGAGATCAGGATAAACAGGATACCGCTCCAGAAGATAACGCCCGCAGCGATCGGTGCGCTGATCCCTTCATTGGATATCATGGAAGCCACGATCCCCACGCTGCCGAGTCCCGGTGCCAACGCAAACGGACGGTTCGTATATAGCGCCATTGCGCAGCTCGTCAGAATGATCAGAAGAACCATCGCCGTAAGCACTATATGCTTGTCCAGACCGGCTCCGCCCAGAATATTGGGAACGGTCGCAAGGACATAGGCCATTGTGACGAATGTGGTCAGTCCCGCCAGAAGCTCTGCTTTCACATCTGTTTGGAATGCTGACAGTTTAAATTGTTTTTCAAGCCAGTTTTTCATTTGTTTTACTCCTTTTCCTCTTGATAATAGTTCTATATTTATAGTATGATGAGGAAAATAGAATGTCCAATTCATATTTTCCATAAAAACTATGCCAAATTGGAATATATCAGGGAGCGAAGCATGAATTTTCAGGAATTGAACTATATCTTATGCATTGCAAAGCATCAGAATCTTACTAAAGCAGCTCAGGAGTTATATATCTCTCAGCCGACTCTGACAAAATATCTGCAGAGGCTTGAGCGCGAAGTGAACGGGAAGCTCTTCGTCCGCAGCGGGAACAGCTATACGGCAACCTATCTGGGACGAAGGTATATGGAGTATGCCAAGAAGATACTGGCGGTGAACCAGGACTGGGAGAAGGAACTGCAGGATCTTACCTCCTACAACGAGGGCGAACTGAATATTGCATTTCCGCTGATGCGCAGCTCATGCATGGTTCCTCAGATCATGACGGTATTCCACAAGCAATACCCGGGAGTCCGTGTCAACCTAAGAGAGGAGACCTATGCCATTCAGGAAAAACTGCTTCTGGACGATCAGCTTGACTTTGCGATCTTTAATGAGGCAAAGCCGCACCCTAAGCTGGAATACGAGACGCTTCTTAAGGAAGAAGTGCTGCTTGTGATTCCAAAGGGGCATCCTCTGGCATCTCTTGGCGTGAAAAAGGACGGAAAAGAATATCCCTGGATCGATCTTCGGCTGCTTGGTCAGGAGCCGTTTATCCTGCACTTCCCGGAACAGACGACCGGGCAGATCGCGCTTGAATTATTTGAAAAATACGGAATCTGTCCGTCTGTTCCCATACGCACGAGGAACACTGTGACCTGTGTCAAGCTATGCCAAAAGGGGATGGGACTGTGCTTCATCCCTGAAAATTATATGAAAAATATTGAACTTCAGGAACCTCCTCTGTGCTTTTCCGTCGGCGACGAGGGGGCGTTCAGCACGCTTACGATCGCCTTCCGCAAAGGAGCTTATCTTCCGGCCTACGCACGGGATTTTATACGGATCGCGCAGCAGAATCTCTGACATGCAGCACTGACATGCAGCAAAATCGGTGTTCTCACAGATTCAGATAACTATCAAAATTCCCTATCCGTTCAAGCAGTTCCATATATTTCTGCTGATAATCATCCACCCGGCTCTGGGCATCAATGCGTAGCGGAGTTCGTCCGGCTTCTGGACGGCGTCCAACGCCGTGACTTGAAGCTGGATGACGCAAAACATGTGATCGTAGATGAAGAATGGAAACAATTTGCACTAGATATGTTCGATCACTTTGAAGCTACGAATAGTAAGCGTGGAACTCCTCTCCTATACTTGCATAATCTTTGTGTATCGCATCAAGCTCAGGCAATCTTCACACCTTCTTTCTGAACAGTTTGATAAAATACAGATACGTTCCTGTATTTTTCAAATATCTGAAAGCTTTGAAAAACTGGAGCTAAAACCACATCATACTCTAAATCAAGCCTGTCCGTAACATCCAGGATACGTTTTCTTTCTGCATTGATTTCTTCAGAATCCACATTCAACAACACTAAAATATCAACATCACTGTCTATTTTAAAGTCTCCCCTGACACAAGAACCATATAGTATAATCTTCTGCAATTTAGAGCCATAAATCTTCCTTGCTTCTTCAGCAAAACATTTTACTACTGTATGAATCTTTTCTTCGGTCATACATTCATCTCTCCTTTCTGTTTACGTCCTATCTCACTTTTTACCTTTTTCATAATTTTAGTTCTTTTAAAAATTGTACCAAAAACTAGGGATTTTGTATTCACTTAAAATGGCGAATATTTTCGCTTGCAGGTTGAAATAT
>CANDQP010000215.1 GCA_947388185.1 uncultured Dorea sp.
TCTTTACAGATGTCTGACGTCCTTTTTTTACTAACTGGTTAAATGTTGGCATTCTCTTTCACCTCCTACGATCATAATAAGTTGCATTCTTGTTGCCAATTCCTTCGGGCTGACCTTCGCCCGTCTGCTGCATGGAAACATATTTATACACAAAAAACACGGCGTTTCCGATGCACGCTAGATTAGTTTATTACGAATAGTCTCCCTTGTCAAGGGATTTTCTATTATTGAACCCATATTTCTTAACAATATCCTGCATAATATCCCATTTCTTCTCCATATCCTCAACCAGCTTGAACTGCGTCCGGCACCGGTCAAGATTGTGCTCTTCTCTGTGGATCTTAAAATACCGGTCCCCCTGGAGATAATCCGTCAGGAAGCGCATACCGCACTCGAAGGTCATCACCTTGGCTCCCATAGGAAGCAGTTCGATCTCCCGGTCCGTAAGCCTTCCAGCGCATCCTTCTATGAAGCCTTTGGCATACAGATCAAACAACTCCATATCACAGGACACTTTCGACAGATCCCTCTCGTCCTCTGCCGCCGTACTTGCGCCGAAACGGATCGAATCCCCGAAGTCATTCATGGCAAGCCCCGGCATAACCGTATCCAGATCGATCACGCAGATTCCTTTCCCCGTCTTATTATCGATCATAATATTGTTAAGCTTCGTATCATTATGTGTGACACGGATCGGCAGCTCTCCCTTCGCCTGGAGGTCCCCGAAATAATCCGCAACCTCCTCTCTGTCCAGAACAAACTGGATCTCATCTCTCACGGAAGCCGCCCGCTCCATCACATCCTCTTCCACTGCCTTCTTGAATACCGCGAATCTCGCCTTCGTATCATGAAACCCTTCGATCGTCTCATTGAGCGTCTCAGCCGGATAATCCGCCAGCATACACTGGAAATTCCCGAACGCCAGCGCGCTCTCATAGAAATGCTCCGGCTTCTCCACCACATCATAGCTGGTAGCATCCGTGATGAACTTATAGGAACGCCAGTAATCACCGTAAGAATCACGGTAATACGGTTTGTTATCGTAGGCAGGGATCACATTCAGCGTCTCCCGCTCCGGATCTCCGCCGTTCTTGATGATCTGTTCCCTCAGAAATGCAGTGACACCCATCACATTCTCCATCAACTCCTCCGGCTTCCCAAAGACGTCCTTATTCATCTTCTGCAGGATGACCTTGATGCTTCCCATGCCGGAGATCTGGAATGTCAGAAGATATGTGTCATTGATATGTCCATTTCCATAGGCACATCCTCTCACAAGCCTTCCGTTATACTGAAAATTAGCAATTACCTCTGCAATCTGAATCGGTGATGCTTCCCCCATTATTCTTCCTCCCATAAATGCATTGGATAGATCCCATCGTCCTTCATCTTCTGAAGCGCTGCAACTACCACTGGTTTATCCTCTTTGTACGTGATCCCATACCACTTATCCGCCGACTTAAGAACAGCCGCCGTTGCCTTCCCTTCTTCCAGGAGACGGCTCACCACCGCCGGAAGGTAATACTCACACTTCATCGGATTGCTTTTAAGCCCTTTGTCAAGAAACGCCGGGAATCCGTCTCTGATCTCATGTAAGATACTCTTCGTAAATCCCCACATATTCATGGACACGACAGCGTCTCCGGAAACTTCCGTCCAGGTCTTGCCGTCATCCTCCGTAAATGCGATCCCGCCATCACGTTTCTCGATCCGTGTCCTCTCCTCGACGCTGATCAGTTCCCCCTGCATATTGATCTCGCAGATGCCGCGTGACACATGTCCATTATCCGTTACCGTATTGCCAAGCAGGTATCCTACCATCGTATAACGGTATTTCTCGTCATCCTCATGTGCTGACAGATAGTCATAGATCAGTCGGAACGCTTCTCTTCCATAATAGTCATCTGCATTGATCACTGCAAACGGCCCGTCAACCTGATCAATACAGCTCAGTACCGCATGCGCCGTTCCCCATGGCTTCACGCGGCCCTCAGGCACCTCATAGCCCGCCGGAATATTCCCGATATCCTGGAACGCATAGGATACTTCCATATATTTCTCGATACGTTTACCAACCTTCTCCCGGAAACCTTCTTCAAATTCCCGCTTAATGATAAAGATCACTTTATCAAATCCTGCCCTTTTCGCGTCATACATGGAAAAATCCATGATAATATGTCCTTCGCTGTCGACCGGGTCCATCTGCTTCAATCCTCCATAACGGCTCCCCATTCCTGCCGCCATGATCACCAATACAGGTTTGTTCATCTTTTTTACCTCCATTTCTTTCTGAACTGTTACAAACCATTTCCATGTATCTGCATTGTATTACAAAGATGTCTAAAAATCTTTATAATATGTTTTACATGATTTGCACTATCTGCACTATCTGCGCTTCCCGTCTTTTCATTTAATCCGAAATACAGTAAAATAAAGTCATACATGTTATTTCAGATAAAGAGGTTACACCATGAGCTACAACGGAATCATACTTAGAAAATCAATATCTATCAGCAAGATCTACAGCATCCACTACTTTGAATATATGAGTGATTTCTCTTTCGAAGGAGAATCCCATGATTTCTGGGAATTCCTCTGTGTTGACAAAGGAGAGGTGATCGTAACGGCAGACACGGAACGTTCCGTCTTAAGGCACGGCGAGATCACCTTTCATCAGCCCAACGAATTCCACAACGTCAGAGCAACCGGAGAGGTTGCCCCTAACCTGGTCGTCATTTCCTTCCGCTGTGAGGACAAAGCAATGGCATTTTTCCGAAGGAAGACACTCAAGATCGACGAAGCGGAACGCAATATCCTTGCCAATATCATCAGCGAAGCAAGGCGCTGCTTCGACTGCCGGCTGGATGATCCATACCTGCAGAACATGCCAAGAAAGGAACCGGAGCTGTTCGGCGCCGAACAGTTGATCAGTCTCTATCTGGAGCAGCTTCTGATCCATCTGATCCGCAGATATTCCAATTCCGCGACGCTTCATAAGCAGCTTGCCAGTCCCAAGGTGCTCAAATCCACCAAGAACAAAAGCGATACTGAGATCTTCAACCGTGTCACGGAATATCTGGAAGTCCATATCCACACATCCGTCACTATCGACCAGATCTGCCGTGCTAACCTGATCGGCAGGTCCCAGCTTCAGAAGATCTTCAAAGACTGCTGCGGCCTTGGGATCATCGAGTATTTCTCCCTGATGAAGATCAACGCGGCAAAGGAAATGATACGGATGAACCGGCTGAATTTCACACAGATCTCCGAACAGCTTGGCTATTCTTCCATTCACTATTTCTCCCGGCAGTTCAAGAAAGTCACCGGTATGACGCCGTCAGAATACGCACTGTCCATCAAAGCAATGGCGGAGGGTAGCTTCTAGCACATGATGTGCTAGCCCCCTCCGCCCTCTCATCTGATATTCTGCTTACCGGGCAGACGCAGCATCTCCTATATAGGATACCATATAATCTCGTTCGCCTTCATCTGAAGGTCAAAACTCGTTCCATCTCCCTTATATACTGTCGTCTCCTGCGGTTCATAAGTATTGTTTACCACGCAGTATTTGCCGTTCTTGATATAGTCATGCACTTCCACGTTGTAGTTGGTACTGAACCA
>CANDQP010000216.1 GCA_947388185.1 uncultured Dorea sp.
ACATAAAAAAATAAGAAACACTCGACAACCTACCAAGTCAACCGAGTGTTTCAACCTTGAGATTTCTCTCTATGAAATATTCTATCATAAAGGGAAATCTCATTCAACAGGTAATTTGAAAGGAGATTTTAGCTATGGAAGAAAAAATGTTAGAAAAATTTATGAGGAATATTGTGAAAACCGAGCGACGGCTTCTGAGGATGTAAGAAGAACATACAATGAAATGCATATAGCATTTGAAGAATATCTAAGTGCAGTCCAAGAAGACCAATTCCGAAATGCGTTTATGTTCGGCTATGCGTATGGCTTGAAAGTATCCGACGCAAAGATGAAAGCGGGTGTATGTGCATGAAGGAGTTAGCGGGAAATGTGATTACTTCTATGGAAGTGGCACAGATGGTAGATAAGAAACATTATGATCTGTTAAAGGATATCCGTAGATATTGTGAACAATTAGTTGAAGGGAAAATTCCCTTTAATGATTTTTTCACAGAAAGCACATATATTTCAGAGAATAACCGGACAGTGCCATGCTACCTTGTCACCAAGAAGGGCTGTGAATTTATCGCCACAAGCTGACAGGGCAGAAAGGGACAGAGTTCACAGCACGTTACATAAATCGTTTCCATGAGATGGAAAAAGAGCAGACAACCTTTACATATCAGTACCCGGTTTCTCCGGCGGCGATGGAAAGTGCAACGAACGCAGGAAGGCTGTTTGAGAGAATCATGCGGAGCGAGGGAGTGCCGCCTCATGAGATTGCAATGGCAGTAAGGTTGTTATTCCAGCAAGCAGGCATTGACATACCGGAATATGTCGTAAAACTTCCGGCATATGAGCAGTACACACTGGATATCGTGACAAGGTAAGGGGGCATAGTTATGGAAAGAGATTTAACGGATTTATCAGCGGAAATTTCAGCAGTATCAATGATAATTACAGGATCGTCAAATGATCTTGATGAGGATTGCACCAGATTAGCTCCTAAAGCATTACAATCGGCAATGTTTGGAGTATCCAGCTATCTAGATCGTATAGCGGATGATTTGGGTGAAATATCAGATTTATAGGCAAGGGTATGAATGATAAATATAAAGAGCCATCAAAACACCACTCAGAAATGGGTGGTGTTTTCTAATGGACAGTAACCAAGGAGGTGATTCAGATATCCCGGAGCTGTCCGTCAAACAGCAAACAGGCATTGCGAAAACGCAGTGCTATTTTTTCGCCCAAAAACGGTTATGGCGTTAAAACTGTCCCGATCACGCCCGGCACGGCGTTTAAACTGTACAGTCCCCGGAAGACACCGGCTATAAAAACGCAGGCGAATAAACGGAATGGAAAGGAGAGCGTATATGGAATTAAGAGAAGCATTAGGAGATGAACTGTATTCACAGGTAGAGGCGAAGCTGACGGAGATCAACGGCGCTGACAACAGGAAGGATAACCCGGTCAGGTATGTGGATCTGTCAGAGGGTGGTTATGTGGGGAAGGAAAACTATACCCGCCTGCAAACGGAATCGGCAGGGTACAAGAAGCAATTGGATGATGCAAACGGGATCATTAAATCCTATAAAGATATGGATATTGATGGGATCAAGCAGTCTGCTAAAGACTGGGAGACGAAGTACACAGAGGATACGAAAAAACTTCAGGACCAGCTTGCCAGTCAGGAACGGACTTTTGCTGCTGAGAGGTATCTGGATAGCCAGAAGATTAAGTCTCCACTGTCAAGGAAGACGATCCTGAATGAATTTCTTGCGCAGAACATGGAATTCAAAGACGGTAAGTTCTCAGGAGCGGATGACTACATGAAAAAGATCCGTGAGCAGTACCCGGATGAGTTTGAGGCAGAAGAGTCGTCAAGCGGACCGGAGAAGAAGATCTTCACCCGGGCAACCAGCCATACCTACAAGCCGACAACCAGATCCGAAGAAGAAGCATATCTAAAAAAGAAGTATGGAAACAACAAGTATTCAAAACAGTAAAGGAGAAATGAGATTATGAAATATGGTGGATATAATGTAAGTGAGAAATACAGCCCGATTATTGAGCCGAATTTTTATTTTGATGCAGTGTTCCAGCCGGGGCTGACGTTCAGCGATCAACATCAGGGAGATGCAGAAGGGGCCGGAGCAGTCAAGATTTTCAGACTTGCGGCAAAGGCGGCAAAAGACCCGAAGAAACCGGCATCTGATTTTGAACACGGCGCGGCGAACAATGACCTGATTCCATTGTTGTTAAATAATCTGCAGCAGGAATCTACGAAAATTTACAATGTCCAGGCAGGTGCGGTACCCTATGATATGGCGGACGCTCATCTGGCACAGTCTACTCAGGTATGCCGTGAAGGATGGCAGATGTCCGGCCTTGCGTGTCTGGTGCATGAAGGAACAGTCATGGAAGATACGGAAGCAATTACAAAGAACAATATTATCAGCAAGATCATTGCAGGCAGAAAGAGCATCCGTAAGCAGAAAGCATCTGCAAATGTAGTGATGGCATCCGTAGAGACATACAGTACTATGCTCGAAGCTGCCGGCGATAAGTTTATTCCAGTGAAAAATGATGAGATCATCCGTACCGGGCAGATGGGATATTATCTGGGAATGTTGTGGGTAGAATGCAACATGCTCGATTTGTCTACGGCGGCGAAATATTACGATTATACCGGAACTCTGCAGACAGAGGATCTGTCTAAGGTAGAGTATATCATGTATGATTGGAGAGGGCTTCATATCGTGGATCTTCTGGATATGGCGCGGTTGAAGGATTCCGAAAACTTTAACGGAACCCTGGCACAGGTGGAAATTTGTTCTGGATACCGCCTTGGTGATAAGAATTATGCAGTTGTAAAGAAGTGCGGAAGTACAGATAATGCAGATACGGAACAGGGAAGTGAAACCGGTAAAAGCCAGGGGGAATAGCAGGGCATAGTCTGAGTACAGATTTGGAAATATATACAGCCGGAGACCTGGAAGGAATGACGATATCCCAGATCCGGTCTTTGGCTGACAGATTGGGCTATGCCATTACAAAGACGAAAAAAGCAGATATTATTAATGAGTTTCTTGCCGGGCAGGAAGGGGTGCTGTGATGAAGATTTATGCAGATATAGAATTCTATAAGAGTCAATATCTCCTTGGCCGGGCGCCGAAGATTCCGGATGCAGATTTTCCTTACTGGGCGATGCTTGCATCCGGAGAAATCCGGCAACGTACTTTTAACCGGACAGACAAGCTGGAAGAAATTCCAGAGGAAGTCGGGATGTGTTGCTGTGAGCTTGCGGAAAAGATGTATTCTGTTGAGTCTGTGAAGGATGAGACTGGTATGATTCTACAGAGCTATGGCAATGACGGTGAGACGGGAACCTATAAGACAGAGGATTTGTCTGAAGCAGGAATCCGGAAAAGTATGGATCAGATTATACGGAAGTGGCTTGTGAATACTGGATTGATGTATTGTGGGGTGACGTGATGAATCCGAACTATAATCAGACCATTACAGTTTATAATTGTCTCAGGGGAGAGGACAACCCGGATAGCAAAAAGGATATTTGGCAGAGAACTATTCTTCACAATTGTTTCTACAAGAATGTGATTG
>CANDQP010000217.1 GCA_947388185.1 uncultured Dorea sp.
GCTCTTGCCGTCATCCGGATGAATACCACCCTTAAATGTTAACAATGCCATCCCTTTTTTCCTTCCTTCCTTTTTACTCTTTATTACTATACATCAAAATCCCCCAATTATCCAGTAAATACAAGGATTTCTTTGTATATTTCCATGAACAACTTGTCGAATTTTTAACGCATAAAAGATAGAGGCCGATAAGCCTCTATCTCATAATCACATCATATTTGGCTGCTTCTGTCTTATACCTCTTCTGCAACTTCGTTCCCACTTTCTGCCCTGTCTGATGTATCAGCCATCTCCAGCGCCTTCATGCTAAGGCTGATCTTCTTCTCCGCAACATTCAGGTCTACTACCTTGGCAGTGATCTCCTGTCCTACGGACAATACGTCTGACGGCTTATCTACATGTGCCCTTGAAATCTGTGAAACATGGAGCAATGCATCCACTCCCGGCGCAAGCTCAACAAACGCACCGAAATCCGTCATCCTGGCAACTCTGCCGTCAAGTACGGTTCCTACCGCATAATCATCAGCAGCATTCGCCCATGGATTGCTCTCCGGGAACTTAAGGCTTAACGCAATCTTGGTATCGTGGATCTCTTTGATCATCACTTCTACTGTCTCGCCAACCTTGAATACCTTCTTCGGGTTCTCTACACGGCCCCAGGACATCTCTGAGATATGGAGAAGTCCGTCAACGCCGCCCAGATCGATAAACGCACCGAAATCTGTTACATTCTTAACAGTACCTTCCATCCTGTCGCCTGTCTGGATCTTCGCGAACAGCTCTTTCTGCTTCTCTGCGCGCTCCGCAACAAGAAGCTGCCTTCTGTCGCCGATCACACGGTTCCTTCTTGGATTGAACTCACTGATCACGAACTCGATCTCCTGATCCTGATACTTGCTCAGATCCTTCTCATAGGTATCAGATACAAGGCTTGCCGGGATGAATACCCTTGCCTCCTCGATCACTACGCTCAAACCGCCTCCAAGAATCTGTGCTACCGGAGCCTTCAGCACTTCGTGATTCTCATATGCTTCTCTAAGCCTCTCGTTGCCCTTCTCGGCAGCAAGACGCTTATATGTTAATAACACCTGACCTTCGCCATCATTAACCTTCAAGACCTTCGCAGTCATAGTATCCCCCACTGATACCATCGTAGTCAGATCTGCGTTCGTCTCATTCGTGTACTCATTTCTTGTGATGATACCGTCTGCCTTGTAACCTATATTCAAGATGATTTCATCAGGCTTAACGTCGATGACAGTACCATCTACAACCTCTCCATTTCTTATTGTCTTGAAAGACTCCTCCAACATTTGTTCAAAAGTTAATTCTGACATAATTTTGAACCTCCTCAATTATAATATTGGGCGTGGATGCCCCTGCTGTAATACCTACTGTTTCCACGGACCTTAATTGATTCATATCCAAATCGTCAAGTGTCTGTATATAGTACGTATTCAAACATTCGTTCTTACATATTTCAAATAACTTCTGAGTATTCGAGCTACGCTTGTCCCCTATAACCACCATAGCATCGACTCTCCTTGCAATCCGGCGCGCCTCCTCCTGTCTCTCCTTCGTCGCATTGCAGATCGTATTTAAAACAATTATATCATAACCCTTTTCTTCGATAATTTCAACTAAATCTTTGAATTTATTGTAATTAAATGTCGTCTGGGAAACGATGCACAGCTTTTGGCTCTCATTTTTGTGCACGAATTGTCTTGCTTCCTCATGCGTCTGTATGACGTCCGCCTGGTCTCCCGCCCATCCTCTGGTCCCTTCTACTTCGGGATGCGCGCCGTCTCCGATAATTACGATATGTGACCCTTTCTCACTTTCTTTTGCCACAATGTCATGAATCTTTTTTACAAACGGACAAGTTGCGTCAACATATATAATCCCTTTTTCTTCCATGCAGTCATAGACTCTCTTTGCCACGCCGTGAGAACAGATGACCACAACGCCTTCCTTGATCTGCGCAAGCTCCTCTTCCGAATGGATCACCTCCACGCCCTGCTTCGCAAGATCTTTGACCACTTCCTCATTATGGATGATCGGGCCGTATGTATAGATCTTCTGTCCCTCATAACGCCTGACCTGCTCATAGACCACTTCTACCGCGCGCTTCACTCCAAAGCAGAAGCCGGCGACCTTCGCTAATTCAACCTTCACATTCCGTTCCTTCTCTTTCTTCGTAATATTCAGGCCCATGCAGTCACTATCCTTATCTGCAAAGCCCCGCGATCTCCTTCACAACCTCTTCGATCGTCATATCTGAACTATCCACCAGCACCGCATCCTCAGCCTGCCTTAAGGGCGCCGTCTCCCGGTTCATATCCCGCTCGTCGCGCTCCTTGATATCCTTTGCGATCTCATCGAGATCACAGGCCTCCCCTTTTGCCGTCAATTCATCATATCGCCGCTTCGCGCGCGTCTCCACGCTCGCCGTCAGATAGACCTTCACATCGGCGTCAGGCAGCACACAGGTGCCGATATCCCTTCCATCCATGATCACATCCTGAGTCCTCGCAAGATCTCTTTGAAGGTCCAGAAGCTTCGCGCGAACCTCCGGGATCACGGAACACTTGGAAGTCATCTGTCCTACCGCCTCATCCCGAAGCCTTCCTGTAATATTGGTACCATTCAGGAACACCTGCTGTACCCCTTCCTCATACCGGATCTTCACGTCCGCATCCTTACACGCCTCGATGACCTTATCCGTCTCCTCCGCCCGGATACCTCTGTCAAGAAAATGGATCGCAAGCCCTCTGTACATGGCTCCCGTATCTACATAGATAAATCCTTTCTCCTCTGCAACCAGCTTCGCGATCGTACTCTTCCCCGCTCCTGCCGGTCCGTCAATTGCCACATTATATCCCATTATTCTTCTCCTTTACACCTTTCATTGCACACCATTGCCGGCGGCATATCCCGTAGACCAGGCAATCTGCAGATTAAATCCTCCGGTCAGCGCATCCAGATCCAGCACCTCTCCGGCAAAATGAAGTCCCCCGACATATCTCGACTCCATAGTTCCCGGATCGATCTCCTTCGTCTTCACACCGCCCCGGGTAATGATCGCCTCATCATAGCCCCGAAGCCCGGTAATCGTCATCTCCAGATTCTTCGTCAGGCGCACCAGCCTCTGCCGCTCCTCCCTGGATATGACGTTCACCTTCTTCTCCGGATCGATCCCGCTTAATTCTACCATAACCGGAACCAGTTTGGACGGGAACAATTTTCCAATTGCATTCTTGTACTGCCGGTTAAGATTCTCTTCAAAGTCTCTCAGGACTCGCCGGTCCAGCTGCTCCTCACTGAGGGCAGGCTTCAAGTCTATGACAAGCTTCAGGTTCTGTTCCTTCAGTATACCGCCCACCTGGCTGCTCGCACTGATGATCAGCGGTCCGCTGACCCCGTAATGCGTAAAAAGCATTTCCCCGAATTCGCGGTATAACAGCTTCTTATCCGAAGAGACAGAAACCGTTACATTGCGAAGAGAGAGTCCCATAAGACGGCCCGCCCACGGCTCACTCAC
>CANDQP010000218.1 GCA_947388185.1 uncultured Dorea sp.
CTACGTTATAGAGAAGAAGCTCTTTCTGGAGAACAGGAAGGACGATATCCAGGATGGAATGAATTATCAGATCAAAGGCTTACAGAAGCCCTTTTGATGCTTCGTGAAGATGAGAAGGCCATAGAACAGATATTAGAGATGTTTCGCCCAATGTTAATCAGAAATGCTTTAATACGGGGAGTATTTGATAAGTTCTATATCAAAAGTTTGCGATAGAAACATTAAAATGTATACAGCGCTTTAAACAATTGAAGTAGTGGGATGAGAGATAAAAAGACACTATGAGCGAAATTGGGGACAGAATAGGATAACCTTCTTGTTAAACTGCTGATTTTGTTGTAAAAATAAAGTAACCTAATTGTAAAATTTATATAAAAGGAGATTGATGAGATGGGAACGAAAAAGATGAAGAAGAGTGCGGCAGTTATCATTGCGACAGTAACTGTATGTGGAATGATGGCGGGATGTACGCCGAAAGAAGAAAAAATTGAAGTGAATGCCTCCACTTCTCCATACGAAGATATGGTGGATTATTTTGAGCAGGAAGGATTCATTTTGGAGGACTGCGAACCGGTTGATATCAATGAAACAACAGGATATCTCACGGACAATACAAACGGAGAGTTTACTGAGACGAAAGTGGCGGATAAAGCATATGATTATGATGGACTCTGGCTGTTCTGGTGGGATCAGGAAAACAAGACGGATTTATATGGAAACTATGAGTCTATGGCTGCTAACCAGGGAACGATAGCCCTTGCCGGAGGCGCCGCGGTTCTTGAGACGGAAGCGGCAAACGGAGCTTATGCGATTGCATTTTCAGAAGACTATGAAAAGAAACAGGACGCGGCCAAAGCGTTTGAAACGCTGGAAAACGAATAGCAGCTCCAATATAACTGTGAAAGTACGAAAGCAGATGCTCTGAAATTAAGAAAAGGCAGGGAAACAATATGGAACGGGTTTTTGGAAAAGACAGGGGCAGCATGGGAAGCTTCTTCCGCATGCTGCAGAAGGCAAGACTTCCTTATCTGTGGATTCTTGCATATATTGCCATTACAGCTCTTCTTACCAACGTAGGAATCAGCGTAACGGAATACACGGCCGAACTATTTGCCGGAAATGTGAATTTTGGCACCGTGGTTCTTCCGTTTTTGGCTTTTACATTACTATCCCAGCTGATCAGTTCGGTCAGTAAGATTATGAGTAACTTGTGTGTTGCGCGAATTGACCGTAATATCAGGAAAATGATCTGGAGTAAGACCGTCAGGCTGCCGCTTCGATATTACGAAAAAAATAAGCCCAAAGAAATGATTTCCCGTATTACAACGGATATCACGGCGATCAGTCAGCTAATCATGCAAGTATTTGTTGCTATTCTCACTTCCGCATACACGCTGGTCATTACGCTGGGAAAAATCGGATCCTACGACCAGAAGCTGATGATTGCTCTAATCGCGGTTCTTCCGCTGAATTTAGTCATTGCATTCGTCATGGGAAAGATGAAGTTCGGAGTGTTGGATCTGGTAAATCAAAAAAATGCAGAGCTGACACAGACGATTGCAGAAAAAACCAATAATCTTCTTCTCATTAAATCTTACGGAAAAGAAGAAAAGGAGCTTCAGACAGGGCAGGAGAAGATGAAAGGATTCTATAAGAGTTCGATTTTGAATGCGTGGCTTGGATTCGCAACTCCGATGTATGCATTGGTGGGCGCTATGCAGTTTATTGTGATCGTGATGGTAGGCCGAAGCTTTTATTCATCCGGCGCGTTAACCCTTACCCAATGGATCGCCTATTATGGATTCGCGGTGAACATCGTTAATCAGCTCAGCGCGTACTGTGTATATTGGACAACCTTCAAGGGTTCCCAGGGAGCGACCAGAAGAGTAGCCCAGATTATGGAAGAAATGGAAGAAGATATAGAGAACGGCGAGCATGTGGAGCATCTTTGCGGCGATATTGAATTAAGAGAGGTTGATTTCTCTTATGAGGATAAACTCCTGTTTGACAAACTCAATCTGAAGATTCCGGCAGGACGTGTGACGGCGCTTATCGGACCGTCAGGGAGCGGAAAGACGACGCTTCTGAATTTGGTGGAGCGTATGTATCCGGTTTCGGGAGGTAAGATTTTATTTGGGGGCGAAGATACCGCGCGGTATTCGCTCAAGAGCTTCCGAAGCGAGATCTCATATGTAACACAGGAAAGTACATTGTTTGCAGGAACGATCCGCGACAATATCCTGTTCGGAATTAAGAGAGAAGTCACGGATGAAGAACTGGAAAAAGCATGTACGGACGCGGAAATTATGGATTTTATCAGGGAACAGCCGGAGGGATTCCTGGCGGATGTAGGCGAGCAGGGAGAGAAGCTTTCCGGCGGACAGAAACAGCGGATTGCTTTTGCGAGGGCGCTTCTAAAACAATCGGATTATCTGTTTATGGATGAGGCGACCGCGGCTATGGACATCCGGGGAAAAGATCAGGTATGGAAGAGTGTGAAACGGCATATGGAAGGTAAAACCGTGCTTATGGTTGCCCACGACAGACAGACCGTACAGAAAGCAGATTATATCATAGTAATGCATAACGGAAAGATTATCTGTCAGGGAGAACCGGCGGAAGTATATGCCGAGAATACATATTACCGAGAATTAATAGGAAGTGAGGGACAGGGCAGATGAAAAACAACAAACATGTAATATCGTTTTTTCTGAGCTTTTACAGAAGGCTTTCAATTCCCTGGTGGCTCTACCTGATCGCATTCGGAAGCGGCGTGGTTTATGCCGAGGTCGGAATGAGAGTATCGGAGTATCTGGTCCGTGTGAACAAGGGGGAACTATATAACTCTGTTATTTTAGGTTATGTCTTTTTTACGATTTTTAATGCATTGCTGGGATTTTTGCGGCCGCTTGTGGAAGAGTATGCCAATCAAAAAGTGATCCTGCGGGTAAGGTTTTCGATGTGGAGGAAGATCCTGCATCTTCCGATGGATCAGTTCGGAAAGGAACAGCCGTCTTCGCTGGTGTCGGCCGTTACGAACGACGTAACTCAGGCGACTCTGGTGATCAGCGGAATATTCTCAGGAGCTGCGTCGCTATTCGGATTTGTACGCGCCTGTATGATCTTGTATCAATACAATTCGCCTCTCGCAGCATACCTTTTGCTCTGCATACCGGTTGCGGTGGCAATGTTTATCATCGTCGGCAAGCTGCAGTTTACCATAATGAAAAAGCGCTATGCGGCGTTGAATGAAATGACCACCTTTTTCTCCGAACACCTGTCGGCCGGGAAATATGTAAAAGCGCAGGTAATGGAAGAGAAAGAGCTGGAAAGCGGATATGCGGCAATCGATTCACGGTATAAGGCAGATGTATACTATGCTTTCATGGAGCAGATTCAGGTTCTGACCAATTCCCTCTACTCCCTTCTTACGACTGTCGTAATGGCAGTGGGCGGATCCAGATTGAGTAACGCCGGGAAAATGGAAG
>CANDQP010000219.1 GCA_947388185.1 uncultured Dorea sp.
CATGGATCGGCGTCCAAGCAGGATATTGTTGTGGACATGCAGTTAAGCCTGCCAACGATCACGGCCAATCTTGATTACTTGAAGAAGCAGGGATTGATCGATACGTCGGGGAAGATCAGGAATACCGGCGGGCGGAACGCGACTGCATTTACTTATGTTAAGAATGCGAGGGCGGCGATCGGGGTGGATATTACGGCGAATCATATTACCGCGGTGGCGGTGGATCTGTCCGGTGATATTGTCAGCATGGATCGGCAGCGCATAGCCTTCAATCTTGAGGACGATGCATATCTGCGCAAGATCGGCGAGGTGGCAGAATCCGTGAAGAATGATGCGGGTATCCGTGATGAAGAGCTGCTGGGAGCAGGGATCTCTGTACAGTGCCTGATCTCGGACGACGGAGAATATATCACATATGGCATGGCGCTGAATTTTGCAAAGAAGAAGAGAGAAGAGATTGCGGCGTATATACCGTACCGCAACAGACTGGTCCATGACTCCTATGCGGCGGGGTACAGGGAGACCTGGACGAACAGGGAGCTGCAGAATGCATTCTACATCAGCCTGAGTAACAGTGTCGGCGGTTCGGTCATCATTGACGATGCGATCTATGAGGGCAATACGCACAAGGGCGGCGAGATCGGGCATATGGCTGTGGTGCCGGAGGGCGGCGAGCTCTGTTACTGCGGGAAGAGGGGCTGCTTTGACACGGTATGCCGGGCCGGGAAGCTGACGGATTATACGGACGGTAATGTGGAAGCATTCTTTGGGGCGCTGGAAGAAGGAGATGTGACGGCGAAGAGGCTGTGGGATGAATATCTTGGGCATCTGACTACAGCGATCCACAATGTCAGGATGTTGTTTGACGGGAGAGTGATCTTGGGCGGATACGTGGGTGCTTATGTTGGGAAATATATGGAAGAGATCTGCAGGCGTGTGGATGAGAGGAATCCTTTCGGAGACCGGGCCAGGGATTATCTGGTAGAGTGCAGATATAAGGTGGAGGCGTCTGCGGCGGGGGCGGCGCTGTTCTATATCGATGAATTCCTGGATAATATTTGATTATCAGTCTGAGTAAAAAAGCTATTGAAGTTTACTCCGAAATGTGATACGATATATGCAATTAATAAATCACTTAATTAAACCAATTACATAAGTAGAAAGGAGGAGAGATGAGAAGAGGTACGAATAGTTTAGAAGTGAAGAAGCTGAACAGGAACCGGGTATTCCGATACGTGAACAGCTTAAGCGAGACGAGTATGCCGGATATCTCGTCGGCGCTCGATATCAGCGGGCCGACGGTTCTGACGATCGTGAAGGAGCTTAAGGATGCCGGAGTCGTGGAGGAAGTGGGCGAATTGCAGTCTACCGGAGGACGGAAGGCGAAGGCGATCGCCGCGGTGAAGGATGCAAGATATGCGATCGGGATCGATATTACTGCCAATCATGTGGGGATAGCTTATACGGACCTGGCAAGGAAGGTCTTGAAGCATGAACGGATCCGCAAGCCGTTTGCCTGTGAGGATGTGTATTACAGGGAGCTTTCTGAGATATTAAGAAGGTTTGTGGAAGAGAACCGGATTCCGGAGACGAAGATAGAAGGCGTCGGAATCTCTCTTCCGGGAATCGTGGACCGGCAGAAGAACATCCTTACGCAGTCACATATATTGAAGATTAAGGATCTTTCAAGGGAGAGACTGGCGGATCATATACCGTACCCATGTGAATTGCTGAATGATGCCAATGCGGCGGCGATCACAGAGAGTGTGGGTTTTAAGGATCCAGAGAGTAATATGGTCTACCTGTCGCTGAGCAATTCGGTGGGAGGCGCAGTGATCTTCGCGGACGAGATGAAGAGCAACGACGGGATCCGGAGTGATTATGACGGCGGCGCCATGTATATGGGGAATAACTGGCGCAGCGGTGAGTTCGGGCATATGGTGGTCCACCCGGAAGGGAAGACGTGTTATTGCGGCAAGAAGGGATGCCTGGATGCTTACTGCAGCGCGCTGAACCTGGCGCAGCTTGAGAATGGAGACCTGAAGGCGTTCTTTCAGAAGCTGGAGTCAGGCGCCGGGGAGTACCGGCGTGTCTGGGAAGAATATATGTACGATCTTGCCATAGTAGTTGACAATCTGCGGATGTGCCTTGACTGTGAGGTGGTGCTTGGAGGATATGTGGGGAATTATATGGAACCATACATCGATCAGTTTCGCGCTATCGCTGCCGCGAAGAATATCTTCGGCGGAAGCGGGGCGTATGTCAGGGTCTGCCGTTACAGGGAAGAAGCGTCGGCATTCGGCGCGGCGTTATATCAGATAGAAAAATATATATCTAAAATATAAGGAGGAACAGTAAGATGGAAGGAACAATGAAAGTAGCAGTAATGAATGGAATCGGCAAGATGGGATACACCGAGAGGCCGATCCCGGCGCCGCAGGACAATGAGGTGCTGGTGAAGCTTGAGTACGTGGGGATCTGCGGAAGCGACATGCATTATTATGAGACGGGCAGGATCGGAGACTTTGTAGTGGAGCCGCCGTTCGTACTGGGCCATGAGCCGGGCGGAGTCGTTGTGGAAGTGGGAAAGGATGTGACACACCTCAAGGTTGGAGACCGTGTCGCGTTAGAGCCGGGCAAGACCTGCGGCAAATGTAAGTTCTGCCGTGAAGGCAAATACAATCTCTGTCCGGACGTCGTGTTCTTCGCGACGCCGCCGGTAGACGGAGTGTTCCAGGAATACGTGGCGCATGAGGCGGATCTGTGCTTCAAATTGCCGGAGAATGTAAGTACATTGGAGGGCGCGCTGATCGAGCCTCTTGCAGTTGGTTTTCATGCGGCGAAGCAGGGAGGCGCCCAGGCGGGGCAGACGGCGGTCGTATTCGGCGCGGGCTGTATCGGTCTGGTGTCCATGATGGCGCTTAAGGCATGCGGTGTTTCCAGGGTCTATGTAGTAGATATCATGGAGAAGCGCCTTGAGAAGGCGCTGGAGCTTGGAGCGGACGGCGTGATCAACGGCAAAGAAGTGGATGTATTGGAGAAGGCGAAGGAATTGACGGATGGTATGGGCTTCGATCTTGCGATCGAGACGGCAGGTACGGAGATCACGACCAATCAGGCAATCCAGGTGGTGAGCAAGGGAGCAACGATCGTACTGGTAGGTTACGGCAAGACCGGTATGATGAATATCATGGCAAGCATGGCGCTTGATAAGGAGCTTACCATCAAGACGATCTTCCGTTACCGTCATATTTATCCTATGGCAATCGAGGCGGTAGAGCAGGGCAAGGTGAATCTAAAGGGGATTGCGACCCATATTTTTGATTTTGACGATATACAGACAGCAATGGACCGGAGTATCAATGAGAAGGCAGAGAT
>CANDQP010000220.1 GCA_947388185.1 uncultured Dorea sp.
ACACCAAAGTGCTTCATACGGCACTTTTTGTTAAAAACTTGTAAAGTAGTGTATATGTAGAAATGGGAATAGCCCGAGATAGGGCATTGAAACTATTTGCAAAGAACATTGCAAAACTGACAGCTGTTACCGTAGAAATGGGAATAGCCCGAGATAGGGCATTGAAACAATTTAGAATGCGTGTATAAAATATTTTTCCATAAAGTAGAAATGGGAATAGCCCGAGATAGGGCATTGAAACAATTATTCTTCTTCATATTATATTTAAGTTGATAAAGTAGAAATGGGAATAGCCCGAGATAGGGCATTGAAACAAGTATCAAGGAACGCTAATTTTTCACCTGTAGTTCCACACTGTGGAATGCAGGAGACAGATTAGCGTTTTTTTGCTAGTGGATTTTTGGAAAGTGGAGGCCGTGATGTGCAAATATTTATCTGTCGTGAACATTGTTACCATGAGAAGCTGGAAGACGTGAATATTCACAATTAGCATTGAAAAGAAAAGAGGTCGTATGCTATTCTATATGTAAGAAGGAAAGCGCAAAAGAGGAGGGTTAAAGTGGGAGACGGTAAAAGGAAACAAGCAGCGATCCTGGTATTATTTCTAAGCGATCATAAGGAGAATAAGCGGGAAGAGAACTATTATTGTGATAACGGCAGCAGGGTGGAGACTGGAATCCAGACAAATGATGCGCCTACGAAATATCTGCTTCGTGCAGCCCATGATAACGGCAACGAGATTGGAGATATTTTCTGCATTACTTCCCGCAGGGTATTTGAAGAAAGAACAGGCGATTCGGAGAGAACAGCTATTGATGTGTACAGGGATATGCTGGAGGGATTCTGTCGTGCCGAGAATCTATTGATTCCAAAGATAATCCCCATTGATTATGATTTTGAGAGGACAGGCGGAGAGATCAGGACTGTTGGTGACGAAAGCCGGGCAATGCATATTTACCGGCAGATCACAGGCGAACTTGGACGGCGTACAGATGTAGAACAGACGGATGTGTACATTGACTATACGGGAGGGCTCAGGGATGTAAGTTTTCTGATGACGACGATCGTACGTTATCTGGAATTTGATAATATTAAATGCAGGAAGATCGTATACAGTAAGTATGATTACAGTGCGGACCGCGTTCATAGGATCTATGATATCGCGTATATTTACAATATGTTCCAGATGATCAATGGCGTGAGCGAGTTTGTGGCGACAGGAAATGCAAGGCAGCTTTCATCGGTTTACAGCGGACAGAAGGTGCAGACCGGGAAGGGAGACGGAAGGATACAGCGGGAATTCTTAGACAGTATCATGGCATTTTCCAATGCGCTCAGCTTGTGTAATATCAAGGCGATCGATCAGACGAAAGATGCGATCAGCTGTAATATCGAGAAAATCATGGCCTTGGATACTGCTGGAGAGGGAGACCGGGAGGATCCGCTGAAGGAAGAAATGCTGCGGACGCTGGTCCCGCTTGTAAGAAAGAAAATGTATCTTGACAGGCCGGAAGGACTGTCTTATCCGAATCTGATTAGATGGTGCGTGGATAATAGGCTGCTGCAGCAGGCGATCACGATCTATATAGAGAAAATCCCGGTATATTGCATGCAACAGAGAATGTTGCCGGATTTTGCACTGGAGGTCAATGTGGAATGTAACCGCGGAGCGTCGGAGGAAACGACCAGATTTTATACGGCGCTGTATGACTGTATTGCAGAGGGAATCGAACTTCACAGATTTCGTACCGTGTTGGAGAACAGGATGAGCGGCAGGAAGAGTCCACAGGAGATGACAGACATCCTGCATGGATTGGAGCGGGATACGCAGGTTGGCGATGCGGCAGGGAGACTGGTGCAGTTTGTCGAGAGGTTTGGGAGAGACAGGAACAGGAAGAAGATTTATGGGTATAACGTCAGAGAATACAGCGGAGAGGATTTTCTCAGGAAACTTGTGAGCGAACCGTACAGGCATAAAAGAGATCTGCACTATTTTGTCTATAATGATGATCAAAGATACCAGAGAATTCCTAATTCCACTTATCGGAAGAAAGTACATGCCTTAAAGGTGTTGCAGGAGAACCAGAAGATTCGCAAACAGGTTGGCGATGCGGACCGGCTTCTGGAAATAATGAAATATTATCTGGCGATCAAAATGATCCGGAATCGTATGAATCATGCCAGCGAAGAGGAGGATTCCGAGGATGAGAGGCTGGCGGCCAAAGAACTGGAGAGATTCGGGATCGTGATCAACAGTGATATAGAGAACATACAGGATATTATGTATAAAGCCCTTGCGGCGGTTCTTTAGAGACCGTATATGCGGCAGAAATGTGGGAGAGAAGATGCAGAATAAAGTGTTCGTTAATTTTTCAAACCATCCATCGGCTGGATGGGGCAGGGAACAGGCAGAGGCAGCAAGCCGGTATGGACAACTTATAGATCTTCCGTTTCCGGCTGTGGAAGCAAAGGCGGATGAGGAAGCGGTAAGGCATTTGGCAGAACAGTATGTGGAACAGATTCTCAACTGTCATCCTGCGGCGGTGCTGTGCCAGGGAGAGTTCTGTCTTACTTTTCTGGTAGTATCGGCTTTAAAAGCACAGGGAATCACGGTGCTTGCAGCCTGCAGTGAACGGATTGTTACAGAGCGTGGGAATAAGAAGGAAGTAACGTTTCAATTTGAAAGGTTCCGGAAGTATTGAAGCGGCAGGAGCGATTTGGCAGAAAGAAGATTCTGTGAAGAAAGGCAGGCAGATCATTTCCAAGAGAAAGGATAAGGATATTGCAAATGGATTTATCAAATTATTTCAAAAGTATCATCGATCAGGATCAATGTTCCGTGGTGATCTGCAATCTGGAGCATGAGATCATCTACATGAATCCGGCGGCAGTGGAGCGGTATGGAAAGCGGGGCGGCGCGGGGATTGTGGGGCAGAGTATTTTTGCCTGCCACAACAGGCAGTCGGAGGAACTGATCCGGCAGGTGGTGGACTGGTTTGCGGAGAGTACGGCGCACAACAGGATCTATACGTTTCACAATGAGAAGGAAAACAGGGATGTGTATATGATCGCGCTGCGGGACGAGGCCGGGACGCTGATCGGGTATTATGAGAAGCATGAGTGCCGGAATGCGGAGACGGAGGCGATGTACCGGTTTTCGTGAATGACGGCAGAAGTGAGAAGGGCATGACGGAAAGGGGATGAAGCAGCGATGATGACACGGCTTCCCGTAGGCATTGAGAATTTTGAGAGGATCCGCACGGAAGATTTTTACTATGTGGATAAAACCGGACTGATTAAAGATTTACTGCGGAACATGACTTATGTCAATCTGTTTACAAGGCCGAGACGGTTTGGAAAAACGTTGAATATGAG
>CANDQP010000221.1 GCA_947388185.1 uncultured Dorea sp.
TAAATTTGAGTCTCTTGGAATCGTCAGGGATGGTTCTGAAAGCACTGCCACAAAATCTGAAAAGGACTATAAGTCTGTAAATACGATCACTTTTCAAGCCATACAGCAGGGAGCAGCACTCTTTGGCAAAGCAACCTTTGTTATGGATCGTGGCTATGATGATAACAAAATGTTTTTAAAATTAGACAAATTAGGGCGGGATTATGTGATCCGCTTGAAAGCTAACCTGATCCAGGCGGTCTTTTATCCGGAAGTATTATAGCAGCTAACAAGTTTTTACCTTCGAGCTGGATTTCTAAACAAGGAAGGATAAAAAGATTACAAGACAGGGAATCTGACAAAAATCCATGTCCTACACACAAGCGCATACAAAAGCTTTGAAAATGAGCATTGAGAAATTTTGTACCAGTATAATTTTTCAATGCTTATTTCTTCGATTTATCGCATTAACGTATTAATTGGAGGAAATTTGGAAAAAGTCCCAAATTGGCACCTGTTTTTGCTCTTGTCTTATAGGAATCCCCTGTTTATTTATTTACTTATAATATACGTATACAAAACGTAAAGGTTGTTATTTCTAAGTATTTTATACATATACAAAACGTAAAAGAGGTGAACATTTATGAAAAAACAGACAATACGCTGCCCATACTGCGGCAGTCCTGCGGTCTTAAGAGATGCTTCCTATATGGGCATCCATCAGGGAACTTCCCTGCCGAAAGGCTCCCTGGCGAACCGCACGCTTCGAAAGAAACGTATCCAGGCACATCCGATTTTTGACCAGCTCTGGAGACGGGGAATTTTCAGCCGCAAGGAGGCTTACCGATGGATTGGCGATAAATTCTGTCTGCAAACCCGTCAGGCACATACCGGGAATTTCAGCGATTATATGTGCGACCAGCTGATACAGGAAGCCTCCAAAGTCCTTAAGAATAACCACATACCGCTTGGTATGGCCGGATAAAGAGGTGATATAATGAATGAAGTTATGAATGACGAACAGAAACAGCTTGTAACAGCCCATTTAAGCCTTGTCCCCAGGATGATACGCTCACTTACCCGAAGCTTTACCCATCTGTCACGGGATGAGTTTGACTGGGTATTCCAGAATAAATTAATCCGGCAGATCACTTCTTATGATGAGATTGACCTGACATTGCCGGGGAAGCAGAAATGCGCGTACTTTTGCATTACGTCCGACCAGGACAGCACCTTTGACTTCCTGTCGTCACTGTTTATGACCTTTGTATTTATCAAACTGGTACGGTTTGCAGATAAACACGGAGTAGACGGCCATCTGCCAGTCCCGGTACATATCCTTGCGGATGAACTGGCAAACACTGGAGCTATTCTGGAGTTGAATAAGAAGATTTCTGTCTGCCGTTCCAGGGGATTAAGCATTTCGTGCATCTTCCAGAACCTGCCCCAGATGCAGAACCGCTATCCTTTTAACCAGTGGCAGGAAATCATAGGGAATTGTGACACTCAGTTATTCTTAGGATGCACGGATGAAGTAACAGCAGAATTCATCAGTTCACGATCCGGAGACGTGACTGTGGGTGTCAGTTCTGAAGCAAAGCAGCTCAACACCTGGCGGGTATCAGACTATTCTCCAGAATACCGAAAAACCCAGTCTATCGGCAAGCGCAAACTCCTGACGCCAGATGAGATCCTGCGGCTCCCTCTGGATACTGCGCTTATTATCTTAAGAGGGCAGAAAGTGCTGAAGGTTCAGAAATATGATTACACACTGCACCCGGATGCAAAAAAACTGGTGACCAAAAAGGCGGCAGAACATATCCCGAAATGGCGGGAAGATGGGAAAACCGAAGAGTATGACTACCTCCCCAAAGCGCCTCCGAAACCGCGCAGGCAGAAAGCAGTACCGCTTCAGCTCCCTGTAAGCCACTGGCAGCATCTGCGCCTGCAATGCCGTCACAGGCAACTCAGAAACACATTTATCAGGAATCGCAACATCCGGATTCTTCAGACCTGTTATTAGATAGCTTAGATAACCCGTGGACGGACGAACCGGAGATGGTTCCATTAGATAAAAATTCAATCATGTCATAGAAAAGGAGATCATTTATGCAAAACGAACAGAACACAATCACAAATGTACCTGTATTAACCCTTGATTCCGACGCTGTGCTGGAAACAGCACAATCGAAAGCAGACCTTATCTGGCACGAGATCCAGAATGCCTACCGTACAAAGAAGATACTGACGGGGATGTTGGCGGAATCGAAAAGAGGGAGAATGGAAGTTTAATCGTGATCGTTTATTATAAGGAGTTCCGTACCATCATCCCAATCTCAGAGATGATGATCAATCTGGCGCAGGATGAATCCCATGATTACGGAGACATTTCCCTCCGCCAGAACAAAGACCTTAACAATATGCTCGGCTGCGAGATTGACTTTATTGTGAAAGGGCTGGATACCCAATCAAGGAGTGTGGTTGCTAACCGGAAAGAGGCTATGCTGAAGAAACGCCAGATCTTTTATCTGGACCGGGATACGTCCGGCAATTCTAAGATTTATGAAGACCGTATCGTACAGGCAAGGGTTGTTGCCGTAGCAGAAAAAGTTGTCCGGGCAGAGATCTTCGGCGTGGAGACTTTCATCCTGGCACACGATCTGTCTTTTGACTGGTTAGGGGATGCCAGAGAGCGTTTCCATGTAGGCGATCATATCCTGGTGCGTATCCTGTCCATGACTGCTGAAAGCCTGGATAAAATCGCATTCAAGGCAGATGTCAAGAGTGTGGAAGGCAATACCTGCAAGGAGAACATGAAGAAATGCAAGATTCAGGGGAAATATGCCGGAACCGTGGAAGATATCCACAAGGGGACGGTATTTGTCCGGCTCTCCATTGGAGTCAATGCCATTGCACATTCCTGTTATGACAGCCGGACAGTGGGAAAGAAGGATGAAGTATCCTTTGTAGTGACGAACATTGATGAAGAGCGGAATGTGGCAGTCGGACTGATTTCACGGATTATCCGGCAGAATCTTTAAAGTAAAATTTGACATTCTTTCTTCTCTTTGCTAGAATAAGAATAGAAAAAGGCACTACCGATAAGCGGTTGGTCCAAAGTTTATTAATTACTTACACAAAGTAACCGTAGCCTTGGCGGGGGCGGTTACTTTTTTGTGTTTTCGATGTATGCTATTAATATCGTAACCATGATTGCTAGAATCATAAGTACAATGGAGAGCATTTCAAAATCACTCATTAGCTTGCCCTCCTTTCCCAGATTTCCCTTTGCAGGGATTTCTATGTAATCAGAGGGTCCAGTCCCTCTGGTGAAGGACCAACCGCCTACCGTTTTTCTAGTAG
>CANDQP010000222.1 GCA_947388185.1 uncultured Dorea sp.
ATCCAACGCCGGTACCTTATGATAATTACATCGGCGAAGTGAAGCTGTCGATCCCTTATATGGGGAAGCTTCTGGCGGTGATGACCTCCCTCTATGGGAAGATCGCGGCAGCCTGTGTGGTTGGGCTTGGAATTGTGCTGAATATGATAGGAAAGAGATAAAAACGGTGCGACCGGGAATCTAAAGACAGATTCTCGGCCTTATTTTATCCGGCAGCCCTGTTCTTCTATCCGAGAATTCCCAGGTAAGCTGCAGACAGTTTCAGAGTGTTCATGATTCCGCTGATATGTGTCCGTTCCATTCCGTGAGAAGCATGTACGCCGGGGCCGATCAGTGCGGCACATGTGTCGTAGCCTGCTTTCCAGAGCGCTGCGGCATCAGAATTATAACGTGGATAAATATCCGTGACAGCGTCAATCTCATGCTCCTTCGACAGGGCTACCAGGCGGCTGGTCATGTCCCAATCGTATGGTCCGAGAGAGTCTTTGGCACAGATGGAGACCTGTTCTTCCGTACAGCTAAGGTCAGAACCGACGCATCCCATATCTACGACAAGAAGCTCTTTGATATCTTTGGGAAGGGTTGCTCCGCCGTATCCGATCTCTTCGTGGGTAGAGAAGCAGAGATAGGTCTTCTTTGCCGGCTTGAGGTTCTGTTCCTTCATGATCTTGAGAAGAGTGATCAGTATGGATGCACAGCCCTTGTCATCGATGAATCTTGATTTTAAGAAACCGCTCTCTGTAAATGTCGTCTTGGTGTCATAGCAGACGAAATCACCCGGGCGGATGCCAAGCGCTTCTACATCTTCTTTGCTATGTACGATCTCGTCGATGCGTACAGCCATGTTCTGATCGTCTCTCGGACGTGTTGACGAATCTGCGAATACGTGGATCGCGGGGGAGAGGGACAGGATCGTTCCGGTATAAACCTTGCCTTCGCGTGTATGGATCCGGCAGTATTCTCCGTCCAGAGTGGGAAGGATCGGGCCTCCGACCGCCGTGATCATGAGATAGCCTTCGCTGGTGATAGAACGCACCATGAGTCCCAGAGTGTCAATGTGGGCGGATAATGCAACGGATTCATCATTGTCTTCGCCGTCCACGGTTACGATGACATTACCGATCTTATTACGGTATACGGGATATCCGAGTTCCCTGACCGTGTCGAGAATGTAATCTGAAGCACGGCCTGTGAAGCCGCTTGGGCTGTCGATTGCGAGCAGTTGCTTTGCGGTTTCGATGAGATAATTTTCGTACTGTTTTGTGTTCATAAGTTGCCTCCTTTGAATTAGATTGCCTTTTACAAAAATTATACAACATTTTGATAAATATTTATCTAAAATTGTTAAATTATTGTTGATAAATAAATGTGATATATTAATAAAACAAAGTACATTGTTAACAATCTACAATAAACTAAAGCAAATGTCAAGTCGTAAAATTAGACAAATTTTACGGCGCAAAGGAATGAAAGGAGAAATGGATGGGAACTCTCATATCAAGTACTCAAGGGTTATTATTTGTTATTTTTCTGATGGTAGCATTTGCCCTGTGGCTTCAGAAATACAAAGTGTGTAGGTCATTGGGTCCTGTACTTACGGTAGTAGTTATCGGTATTGTATTATCTAATACCCATATCGTGCCAATTTCACATGAGTTATATGATTCTATCTCTACATACTGCGTGCAGGCAGGTATTTCGATCTGTCTGCTTAGTATGAATGTTACGGAGCTTAAGAAGCTGAACAAGGAGCCGGTGATCGCACTGGTATCTGCGATCGCATCGGTATGTGTTGTTGCGATCATCCTTGGTATGATCTTCGCTCCAAGGATCATTGAGGGATGGAAATGTGCGGGTATGTTCGTAGGAACTTATACAGGCGGAACACCGAACCTGACGGCGATCGCTACAGGTGTTGATTGTTCAAGAGAGACGCTGGCGGCGGCGAATGCGGCGGACTATGTGGTATCAACGCCTCTGATGGTTGCGATGTTTGCGGCGCCTGCATTTTTCAAGGCATCTAAGAAATGGAATAAGCTGTGGCCATATTCTTTCAAACCGGAAGAGCTGGACGACGGCGAGACAGAGCCGTTGATGTCTGATAAGAAGTGGGCGATCAAGGATATTGCATGGCTTCTTACCATCGGTTTTGGAGTAGCGTTTGTCACAACGATGATCGCACAGAGGATCTTCCCGGATGCATTCTGGAAGGCAGGAAGACTTCTTATGGTTACGACGGTTTCCATCTGTCTGGCGCAGTTGAAGCCGATCAAGAAGCTTCGCGGTAACCTGGACCTTGGACTTTTCATATCACTGTGTTTCCTGGCAACGATCGGATTCGCTGTTGATCTGAAGCAGTTCATTGGATCGGCATTTTTGATGACATTGTATGTATTCTTTATGCTGGTTGGATGTACGCTGCTCCATTTCCTGATCTGCCGTCTCTTCAAGATCAAGTATGAGTATGTGCTTCTTTCTATGGTTGGATGTATCGTCGACGGACCTACCGCATCTCTGACAGCAGCGGGCGGTAATTGGAAGTCACTGATCAACGTGGGATTGATCATGGGGGTTATCGCCGGGGCGTGCGGCAACTATGTCGGTATCTTTGTCGCCTATGCCGTGAAGGCGATATGCGGTTTGTAGTTAAGATAACAAAGTGTAATTGTAGAACAATGTACGAGTAGATTTAGATATGGGAGAACAGCCCTTTGCATGAGAGTTTGCACGGGGCTGTTTTCTTGTTTCAAAAATTCATACTTTTTGTTTCACCTTTTTATACTGTTGACGGGAAGAATATATTATAATGATAGACAACAATCACGAAAGGGGACAAGAATGGAGATGAAAGCGAAGTTTAAGCAGATGTTATACGGCGGGGATTATAATCCGGAGCAGTGGCCAAGGGAGATCTGGCAGGAGGATATGAGGATGTTCGATCTGGCGGGGATCAACAGCGCTACGGTCAATGTATTTTCCTGGGCGAAACTCCAGCCTTCAGAGGAGGTATATGATTTCAGCGAGCTGGATGATATCGTGGATATGCTGGCGAAGGAAGGGAAGCAGATCGTCCTGGCGACATCTACGGCGGCGCTTCCGGCATGGCTGGTGAAGCGGTATCCTGAGGTGTCAAGGACCGATTATGAGGGGCGGCATCACAAGTTCGGACAACGGCATAATGCGTGCCCGAACAGCCCGGTCTATCAGCACTATGCCAGGGAGCTGGCGTCGAGGCTGGCACAGCGTTACGGACAGAATGAGAATGTGGTGTGCTGGCATGTGAATAATGAGTACGGCGGGGAATGTTATTGTGAGAATTGTG
>CANDQP010000223.1 GCA_947388185.1 uncultured Dorea sp.
ACAATTCTCCCGGCCTGCCATGCAGCAGCAGATCATAATATGCCCGCACGACATCGCGCACATCCACAAAATCCCGGATGATCGACAGATCGCCTGTCTCAATCGTTCCCTGTCCCTTTCCGGCCTTCTTAATCTCCCATATTTTTGCGATAAATCCGGGCACTACAAATCGTGTATCCTGCCATGGACCGATATGATTGAAGGATCTGGTCATCACGATGTCCACGCCATAACTGTCGGCATAGACATGTGAAAGCATTTCCTGTGCCACCCGCGCTACCGCATAGGGACTGCATGGCAGAAGGCTGCTGTCTTCACACAGCGGCAGATCTGCCTCCGTTACATTCCCATATTCCTCCGATGAACCCACGGACAGAACTCTGCACTTGAGATGTAACTCCTGTACCGCTGCGATAATATTCAGAAAAATATTTGTATTATTCTGAAAACATTCTATCGGATGTTTCCAACTATACGCCACACTGCTGAAAGAAGCAAGATGTACGATATAATCCGGCCTGAACTGATCCAAAAGAATTCTTACAGAATCTGTCTCAAGCAGGTTAACCGTATGACAGGTTATCTTAATCTTATCAAAAACTGCAGGGTCAAAAGCCGGAGGATTGATATCCACCCCGCACACTTCTATACCGTCGCTGTTTTCCTGTAAATACGCGAGAAAATGTCTGCTTACAAAACCTGAAAACCCTGTCATCAATATTTTTTTATTATTCATGAAGCAATTTCTTTAACCTTCCTTAAAATTATCCTGCAGAAAATCCATATACTTTTCCGCCAGATAAGCTCTGTCATATTTCGAGAAATCAAATTCATCGTTCCTCTTTACAGGCGAATCCATTGTCTGTATCCAGGCATCTACGTCAAACGGATCCTCTACATAGTTTGCCTTCCCCTGCGTCACCTCAGGGATACTGGTTCGATCCGTCGTAATAACAGTCGCCCCAAACGCCATGGCCTCAATCGGCGGCATGCCAAACCCTTCAAATATACTTGGAAACAGAAAGGCTCTGCAGTGCCGGTACAGGCTGTTGCGTTCTTCATTCTTGATAAACCCGGTCAACGTAACAACATCTTCCAACTGGTTCTCCTTGATCAGCTTCGCTACACTTTCACTGGCGTTCCCGGAAATGCCTGACACCAGCAGACGCAGCGGCAAACTGCTCTGCCGTTTTTGCAATTCTGCCATCACTTTGATCAGCGTTTCCAGATTCTTATGCGGAATCATCTGTGCAACCGTATAATAATATTCTCCGTCAGAAATATTAAATTTCCGACTGACTTCCGCAAACGACGCAATTTCGTCCAAGTTTACCATTGCCGGAATATTCAGAACTTCCACCTTATCTTCTCTTATCTTATATCGTTCAAGCAGATCCGACTTTACGTACTGCGTTGTTGCGATCAGTTTCCTGGAACACCTGACATCCAGCCACCAGCAAAGTCTGGAATAGGCAATCTCATGAAACGGATGATATTCCGGATAGTGCGCCGCCTGCAGATCATGTACCGTATTAATATAGGCAATGCCGCCATTAAAAAGCGGCCGGCAGTATACCGGTATAAAACACTGACGCAGCCCGTGTTTTCTTAAAAATCTGTTCTGACAGAAAAACTGCCAGAGTATTCTGCCTGCTATGTTGGCGGAGACAATATCCGCTTTCAGCAATGTGATCCGCTCATCTTTCGCATAATGTTCAAAGGATGCGCAGTTATCTTCAGATACAAGTAATGTAAACCCAAACTTTCTGTCCAACTGTAGAAAACCGTCCAGAAGATTTCTGATATAGAATTCCGTTCCTCCCACTTTGCCGGGACGAAGCCACAGCAGATCGATCGCTATATTGTTCATTTTAATTCCATGCCTTTCATTTTCCAAGCAAGACCTTCTTCCACCCGCTAGTCCTTCCGGAACTCCTTCCCCTCCTTCGTATCAACTTCCAACTCCCGAATCCGCTTCTCCAGCATACTGATTTCCTGAATCAATACTCTAATCTTCATCTGCTGCCTGGACGCGATCGAAGTCAACGTCATCAATATCATCATAATAAAAGCCAGACACATGATATAAAGCCCATTCATGTTGTCCTGCATACCGATCAAATGTACAAACCGCACTGTCAGTTCCGGAAAATAGATCATGATCCCCATGACCACGCCCGCTACCAGCCAGATCAGTGTATATTTCAGTTCCAGCATTCTTCTCTTCAGATAATAGAAAATGATAATGAAATAGCAGATCACTGCAAGTAAAAGCGTAACCCGCAGGGTATGTGGAATCATTTCTGCCTCCTGACTCCGAAGCTCAATCTCCGGATCAACATCGCTATCGTAACTTTAACCATATAATAAACGGATTTCTTCAAAGTAATGGAACTGATACCGCCTTCCCGTTCCCTCATAACCACAGGATACTCCCTGATCTTCCCTCCGTGAACTGCTGTAATGACCATCGCCTCCGGTTCCGGATAGTCGGCCGGATAATCCTCTGCAAAAATGCGGATAAATCGGCGGTTTACCAGGCGATAACCACTGGTAATATCCTTAAGCCTTACCCCTGTCAGCAGCCATCCCATAATACTCAGGAATCTGATCCCTATTCTACGCAGTCCCGAAGACTGAAATCCCTCTTTCTTGACAAACCGCGATCCGATCACACAATCGGCCTCTTCCTCTTCCATATACCGTATCATATTCTCAAGAAATCCTACGTCATGCTGTCCATCACCGTCTATCTGTACTGCAATGTCATACCCATTGTCCCTGGCATAACGATAACCGGTCTGCACGGCCCCGCCTATGCCCATGTTGATCGGCAGATGCAAGACTGCATAACCTCTCTCACTGCATATCTGTTTCGTCCGATCCGTTGAGCCGTCGTTAACGATAATATAATCGTACTGTGGAAAATTCGATATTAAATTCCCAACCACTTTTTCAATATTATCCGCCTCATTATAGGCCGGGATAATGATCAAAATCTTCTTTGATGCATTCATATTGTTACCGGTTCTTTCTCGAACACCTCATCCTTCCGCCTCTCCACAACCTTCCCGTCACCCACCTCATAGATCACATCCACATTGCGGATCGTCGTCA
>CANDQP010000224.1 GCA_947388185.1 uncultured Dorea sp.
GATAGTCATTCCAGTGCATCATAGCCGTAAATATACCGATAGAACCAATCGCCGGCTTAATATTCGGAAGGACCACATGCCAGTAGATCCGAATCGGTCCCGCTCCGTCGATCTTAGCCGCCTCACACAGACTGTCTGGAATATCACCGATAAACTGCCTCGCCAGATAGATGGAAAATGCACTGACAATCCCCGGCACGATCAGCGCCCACCGCGTATTAAAAAGATGCATCTTCTGGATCATCAGATATCGGGGAATCATCGTGACCTGAGGCGGAACCATCATCGTTGCCAGAAGAAGCACGAACAGAAGCTTCTTCCCCCGGAATTCATACTTGGCAAATACATAGCCGATCAGCGTACTCGTCAGGATCACCGCCGCTGTCACACAGATGGTAACAAACATACTGTTCGCAAACCAGCCTGCCACCGGCGCCCTCTCGAACGCACTTCTGTATCCTTCGAGCGTCCACTCGACCGGCAGGAATTTGGTCCGGTAAGTACGGATCTCTGCGTTGCTCTTAAAAGATGTCAGGAACATCCATACCATGGGATACATCATGACCGCCGATAAAACCGTCAGAAAGACGATAATTATAAAGTGATATTTCTTATATTTCGACCTCTTCATCATCATTCATAACTCCAATCTGAACACATAAGCTTATTTTGAACCATAGCAACCATGAATACAAGCACGAACAATGCCGCCGCAACCGCAGACGCATACCCCATATCGAAGCTGTCAAAACTCATCTTAAACACATAGTTCGTCAAAACCATCGCTGTATTGTTCCTTCCCCCATTCGCCGCGAATACTCTGAACTGCGCAAACATCTGGAAATAATTCGCCATCGTCATGATCGCCACAAACGCGAATGTCCGCCCGATCAGAGGCAGCTTGATCCACAGGAATCTCTTCACCGGCCCCGCTCCGTCAATCGCCGCCGCCTCGTCAAATTCCCTGGGGACTCCTTCAAGCCCTGCCGTAAAGAGAACCACATTGTACCCGATATCCGCCCACAAGGTAAATATGATGATCAGCAGCAGCATTTGCCATGTAGTCAGGAACCAGTTCTTCGGCGCGATCCCGAATATCCCGGCGATCTTGTTCAATAATCCTCCGTCCGTACCCAATATACCATATTTCCACACCGTAGAGGTCCCTACCATAGGCGCGATACAGGGAATAAAAAGGATCGTCCGAAACATCGTCTTCATCCACTTCGACGGAAGTACAGAGATGATCTCTGCCAAAAACAGCGTAATCACAATATTCGCCGTCACTGCCGCCAGACAAAAGACAATGGTATTCTTAACAGCCAGCCAGAACACTTCGTCATGGATCAGACGTCTGTAATTCTCCCAACCTGTAAATGGATTCTGGGAATTCGCCGGGTTATAGTCATAGAAAGAGATTCCCAGTCCATATGCAACCGGAAACACTGAAAAGAGAATTAAAAATAAAAAACCAGGTATCAAAACCGCGGCTACAAATCGATTATTTTTCATACCGTTCTCCAAAAATGGCAGAGAACACATCCCGTATCCTCTGCCGTACATGATTTAATCCATCGAGTAACCAATCTGACATTCTTCTGTAATCTGAGCGGATGCTTCCTTGAGCGCCCCTTCCACATCCGGATTGTCAGCCTGACACAGATCCATATACATCTGATTGAAGATTCCGCGCATATCTGACGTATTATATGGTCCCATCCACTGTCCGCTTGGAAGGATATCCAGTAAGAACGTCACATTCGGCATCGCTTCTTTGTATTCTTCACTGTCCAACAGAGACTTCCTTGGCGGAAGCTGATTACACGCGATATTGTGCTGCACCAGATTCTCCGGCGCACTGAAGAACTTCACGAATTCCCATGCCGCTTCCTTGTTGGCTCCGTTCTCCGGGACAATGATTCCCCATCCGGTCTCGGAAGCAAATGCCATCTCATCCCCATACTGCGGAACCGGCACATACTCGAAATCCTCGCCGTAAGTCAGTCCATAGGTGTCTGTGCCTTCCCCGATCCCCCAGGAACCGACAGACGCCATATATCCCTTATCCTGATATACATCATTGAAACCATATTCGCCGGAAGTCAGATTCTCAAGGTCGCACTCTCCATTCTGGTACATATCAAGAATCTCCTCCATAGCTTTAATGCCTTCCGGAGTCGCGAAATCAACAGAACCGTCGTCCATAAGATACTGACCGCCCTGCTGCAGGATCATCGCAAGATAGTTACAGATCAGGGAATCGGAATCCATCATCTCGAATCCCTTCATTTCTACGATATCGCCGTTCTTCTTGGAGACTTCCTTAGAAATCTTCCTGAGTTCTTCCCAGGTTGTCGGATATGGAGTATCGCCGAACAGTTTCTTATTGACGATCATTCCGCCGTATTCCAGGTTGAATTCCATCGGCACGCCGTAGTATTTGCCTTCCTTCTGATAAATGCCGAGCGTAGGCGCCAGATAATCCTCTTCAAACTCTTTCACCAGATCCTCCGGCACCTCTGCCAGTGCATCCGACGCAATAAAAGAAGGCGCCGTTCCTCCCCAGACTGCCACGATATCCGGGCCCGCCGTTGACGATGTCAGTGTGGTCTGGATCTTGTCGTTGTACACCTTGAACGGATAGTCCTGAACCTCCACCGTATAATCCGGGTTCGCATCTTCGAACTTCTTGGCCATCTCCTTATAAGACTTCACCCACGGCTCATTCTCATGGCACCAGAATGTCAGCGTCGTCTTTTCATCGGAGGATCCGCTCTCCTCCTTCGCATCTCCTGAACCGGAGCCTGACCCGGCATCAGATCCACATCCTGCTGCCATCACAGCTGCCATTGCCGCACACAGCAATACACTTACCAATCTCTTTTTCATGTACATATTTCCTTTCTTCTTATGACGTAAGGGTCAAAAGGTATCAACCCTACGTCAATTATAATCGAAATATGCGGTATTGTTAAATTGGTAATAAGTATATATATTTCTATTTATAGAATTTATCTATGATCTATAGCAGCCGAAGCTGTAAAGAATCCCACTCCGATCCCCAGATCCTTTCCCGAGAGAACGTATTCTTTGGCACGCTTCTGAAGCGTCG
>CANDQP010000225.1 GCA_947388185.1 uncultured Dorea sp.
GTAAAGGACGAACATGCAGAAGGAATCTATGTTGCAGGCAAGCTTGTGGCATGTGTGAAGAGAGCGCACGATATCGACGTGAACCTGTCCGCACACGTTATGCATGAGAACCTGATGAGCAAGGCGTCAAGCGTGCTGGCTCTGTTATACGGCGTTAAGAACGCAGGGATCAGCAAGGACGATATCGAGTATGTGATCGACTGTGCAGAGGAAGCCTGCGGTGATATGAACCAGAGAGGCGGCGGCAACTTCGCGAAGGCAGCGGCAGAGATCGCAGGTCTTAACAATGCGACAGGTTCCGACAGCCGCGGATTCTGTGCAGGACCGTCCCATGCATTGATCGAAGCAGCAGCTTTGGTTAAATCCGGCGCATACAAGTGCGTAGCCGTAACTGCCGGCGGATGTACCGCGAAGCTTGGTATGAACGGCAAAGATCATGTGAAGAAAGGTCTTCCGATCTTAGAGGACTGTCTGGCAGGCTTCTGTGTGATCCTGTCCGAGAACGACGGAGAGAACCCGGAGATCAACCTTGACATCCTGGGACGCCACACTGTCGGAACCGGAAGCGCTCCGCAGAACGTTATCGGAAGCCTTGTTGCAGATCCGCTCGAGAGAGCAGGACTTAAGATCACGGATATTGACAAGTTCTCTCCTGAGATGCAGAATCCAGATATCACCAAGCCGGCAGGCGCAGGCGATGTGCCGATGGCAAACTATAAGATGATCGCTGCTCTGGCTGTAAAGCGCGGCGAGCTTGACAGAAAAGAACTGGCATCCTTCAGCACCAAACATGGTCTTACGGGATGGGCTCCGACACAGGGACATATCCCTTCAGGAGTACCGTACATCGGATTCGCAAGAGAGGATATCCTTGCAGGCAAGATCAAGACAGCTATGATCATCGGAAAGGGAAGCTTGTTCCTTGGACGTATGACCAACCTGTTCGACGGTGTTTCCTTCGTGATCCAGGCAAATACAAAGGCAGAGGCTGAGGCAGCCGCAGGCGTATCTGAGGAAGAGGTAAAGGGATTGATCGCAAAAGCGATGAAGGATTTCGCAGCTTCCCTGATCGCAGAGTAAGGGGGACGGTGACAATGGCAAATAATATTGAGAGAATGATTGCCGATACCTTTATGGAGATGGCTCAGGGCCTTGAGACAGGAAGCTTTGGAAAGAGACCGAAGGTAGCCCTCACAGGTATGGGCAGCGAGCATGGAGAGGAGAACTCCATGAAAGCGGCCGTAGAGGCGGCAAAAGACGGAATAGATGTATACTATATCGGAACATTGGAGGCCGAAGGCGTGACCACTATTAAGGTTGCGAACGACGAGGAAGGCCATGACCGTATGGAAGAGATGCTTAAGAACGGGGAAGTGGACGCGGCAGTTACCATGCATTTCCCATTCCCGATCGGCGTGTCTACCGTAGGACGCTGTGTGACACCGGCTACCGCGAAGGAGATGTTCATCGCGAATACGACCGGAACATCCAGCACGGACCGTATCGAGGGAATGATCAAGAATGCGATCTACGGAATCATCACTGCGAAGGCATGCGGCAATGCGAATCCGACCGTAGGTATCCTGAATGTTGACGGCGCACGCCAGACAGAGAAGGCGTTGAAGCAGTTGCAGGAGAAGGGATATGATATCGCATTTGCAGAGTCCGGAAGGGCAGACGGCGGATGCGTCATGAGAGGAAACGACGTGCTGCAGGCATCTCCGGATATCATGGTAACAGACTCCCTGACAGGGAATATCCTGGTGAAGATGCTGTCTTCCTTCAATACAGGCGGAAGCTTCGAGGCAACAGGCTATGGATATGGACCAGGAATCGGAGAGGGCTATGAGCAGTTAGTCATGATCGTATCAAGAGCAAGCGGCGCTCCGGTGATCGCCAATGCGATCCGCTATGCAGGACAGCTTGTCAGAGGCAAGGTATTCGAGGTTGCGAAGGCAGAATTCGCGGCAGCGAAGAAGGCAGGCCTTAAGGAGATCTTAGATGCACTGAAGGCTTCCCAGAAGCCGGCGGCAGCGGAAGAGGACGTAAAGGAACCTCCGAAGGAGATCGTTACGGCTCAGATCGCAGGTATCGAGGTCATGGATTTGGAGGACGCTGTTAAGGCACTGTGGAAGATCAATATCTATGCGGAGAGCGGAATGGGATGTACCGGACCGATCGTCCGTGTATCTGACGCGAACCTTGCGAAGGCAGAGGAAGAGCTTAAGAAAGCCGGATATGTTAATTAGATCTATTGAGATAATATGAATTGGAAGAAGAGCGGTATCTTATGTCAAGACGCCGCTTTTCTTATTGGTTTCTTTGATACAGGTAATTTTACCCTGTAATTTTCTGAAGCTCGGTGCTATAATGAGGAAACGGGAGCATAGCTTTTAATATTTGGAGGGCAGATTATGAAGATCCGGCAGATAACGAGGAATAAAGATGAATACATGGATTTGCTGCTGATGGCTGACCCGCAGGAGGATATGATCGAGAGATATCTGGACAAAAGCGATCTGTATGTGCTGGTCAACGGCGGGGACGTCTGCACTGTCTGTGTGGTGGAGCCGCTGAAGAACCGAAAATGTGAATTGAAGAATATAGCCACCCGAACAGAGGACAGGGGGAAGGGCTATGCAAAATACATGCTTCATTATATCTGCGAGCGTTACAGCGCTGCCTGTGACGTCATGTATGTGGGGACGGGCAATTATAAAGAAATCATAAGATTCTATGAACGGTGCGGCTTTATCCATTCCCATATCGTTGCGAACTTCTTCGCGGAGAATTACAGGGAGCCGATCTATGAAGACGGTGTCAGGCTTACGGATATGATCTATCTCAAAAAGCAGTTGGATTCATCGGTAGATGTGAAGAAGGTAGTGGATCTGGCCCTGGAAGCGGGAAGGATATTGCTTAAGAACGGTGCGGAGATCTTCCGTGTGGATGAGACGATCACCCGGATCTGCAACAGCTTCCATGTGGAATATGTAGATACATTTATCTTAAGCCATGCAATATTCGTCAGCGCGGAGAATGGTGTGGAGGAGGCGTATACCAAGGTGAAGCAGATCCCGCTGTCCGCATCCAATCTGGGAATC
>CANDQP010000226.1 GCA_947388185.1 uncultured Dorea sp.
ATATCCTTAATGTAAATGTGTCCCATTTCTAATCTCACTTTTGGTTCCCTCCTTAGAATATTGATATTATTGTTCAAAGCTTAAACGCTTCTACAACCTAACAGTAAAGACTACCAGACATCTGCAGATGCCATTCCACTCTCCAGCAAAGTCCAGTCGATCAACTGAAAATCGTCATATACCGATTCCTCATACAAGTCAGACTTGAATATGAATTTACGGCACGCTTGTATGGCGTTCTCAATCAATCTCAGTGACCCTTCGTCGACCTCCCCCTTTCTCTCTGATATCATAATGGATTTATATGGTGTCTCATTGGGCTTCACGCTTCCTGATAACGGATGCGATAACAATATGTGCCCTTCGTGAATTCTGTCCCTCACTTCCCTTAGAATCTCTTCGTAGGAAATCTTTCGGTAGACCACATTATGTGTCTCCTTCAGTCTGTCCAAAACCAGGGGATTGTTGGTTATGATCCTGTAATTTTTACTGCCCATCTGTCTCCGCCTCTCCCTTCCGGCCATATCCTCGGTATTGTATTAAAAAAGGACGATTTGAACACAATCATGCGTGCAATCGTCCCTTCTGTCTTTTGCCCTGATAATATATCAATATATATCTAGAAATTATCATACAGCACAAGATTCAGAATGTGGTACATTCTCCAGTCCTTTTGCCTGAAAGTTTCGCCTGATTATCGATCAGGTTTGCCTCTTCGGCGGCCACACTCATGACTCTCTCTTGGAAAATATCAACCCACTCTTGTATTCTCTTCTCACCTTACTTATAGACAATCCGTATATATCTCATTGCCTATACCTATAATAACCGATTGTTAAAACATTTGCAACCTTTAATTTCAAAATATCCAAATTTATACACAATTCACAATATCATCTTCTGACTATTGTATACTTTTTACAATTTGCCAAAATGTATCAAAAAACAACAGATTCCATATCTGATTCTAACTGGCGTATCACCTTACAGGGATTCCCAACCGCAACGCAATTGGCCGGAATAGAACGGTTCACCACGCTTCCCGCCCCGATCACACTGTTCTCCCCTATAGTCACTCCCGGAAGGAGGATACAGCCGCCTCCGATCCATACATTGTCCTTGATCTCTATCGGGCGTGCATAAGTCCTATAGAATGTTTCTGAACACTCCCTCCAGTTTGATATCAGCCGTTCCTGCGGCAGGACCGGATGAGAAGCCGTATAGAACTGTACATTCGATGCGATCATGACTCTGTCCCCGATCCGGATCGGAGCATTATCCACAAAAGTACAGTTGATACCAATGATCACATTATTTCCTATGAAAATGTTCTTCCCATGGTCACAGTGAAACGGCGTGTCTATCTCCACATTTTCACCGATTTCACCCAGCAATTCCTTGAGGATAGCATTTCTCTTCTCTGTATCATGATAATCGGAATGATAATATTCTCTTGTCAATTCCCTCGCACGTGCAATCTGATCCAAAGTTTCCTGGTCTGCGGTCTCCAGAAAATCTCTTTCTTCATAATACATAAGTTCCCTCCTGTGAAAATTCTTCTTGTTTCTGATCTATAAAAATAGTGCCATACAATAACCCATTGCATGGCACTTCTTACTGTATTCAATTTTAATGTGTGAAACAATTATTTCTTACGGTTCTTAAAATAATCGTCATGTACCTGCTTGATGACTCCGCTTAATGCAAACAATGCCAGGATATTCGGGATAACCATCAGGGAATTGAAGGTATCCTGCATGGTCCATACAAGCTCAACCTCTGCAAGTGAACCAAGGAATACACATACGGCAACGATTACGGAATAAATCTTAACAGCCTTTGAGCCGAACAGATATTTAATATTTGCCTGGCCAAAGAAATACCATCCAAGGATCGTTGAGAATGCGAAGAAGAACATACAGATCGCGATAAAGATGTCTCCTCCCTTGCCATACAGTGTAGAGAACGCATACTGGCTAAGCTCTGCTCCTGTCTTCCCTGTAGGAATCGCATGTGTCGTAATGATTACGAGCGCAGTAAGATTCAAGATAACAAATGTATCAATAAATACACCGATCATCGCTACAAAGCCCTGCTCTACCGGATGATTCACCTTGGCAACCGCATGTGCGTGAGGTGTAGAACCCATACCAGCTTCATTGGAGAACAATCCACGTGCAACACCCTTTGTAAGAGCGAGCTTAATGGTAGCACCTGCTGCACCGCCGACGATAGAAGATGGTGCGAATGCTCCCACAACGATCGCATGGAACGCATATGGAATCTCCTTAACATTCACAATAATAACGATCAAAGAACCAACTATGTAGAAAGCTGCCATAACTGGAACGATCAGCTCTGTGATCTTCGCAATACGTCCGGTACCGCCTAAGAATACGAACAATGCAAGCACTGCAAGGATGAGACCCATAATCCACTGCGGTAATCCAAATGCAGTATTGAACGCTGCCGCGATGGAGTTGGACTGTACGGCATTACCCATGAAACCAAGTGCCAGGGTAATCAGAACAGCGAAGATACCTGCCAATACCTTACCAAAAGTACCTGAAAATGCTGCACGGATGTAATATACCGGACCGCCTGTTACCTCGCCGTCATCGCCGACCTTCTTATACTTCTGTGCCATGATCGCCTCGGCATAGATCGTAGCCATTCCAAGGAATGCTGCGATCCACATCCAGAAGATCGCTCCCGGACCGCCGATCGCAAGAGCTGTTGCCGCTCCGGCAATGTTACCGGTACCTACCTGAGCCGCGATCGCTGTCGCAAGAGCCTGGAAAGAAGACATACCGTCCGCTCCTGCCTTATCGCCGCTTTTCTTGAACATCCCGCCGAAAGTCCTGCGCATTCCTTCGCCAAAACCTTTCACCTGGATAAATCCAAGCTTCACCGTGAACCAGATACCGCCGCCAAGAAGTGCAACGATCAGAATGTAGTTTGACAGATAACTGCCTAATGTTGAGAAAATATCGTTAAACATTTTTTCCATTGCCAATTCCTCCTTTTTCTCTCATTAAAGATATACTATAGATACTCTAGATAATTATTTAACATTATCTAGTATCTCTATATTATAA
>CANDQP010000227.1 GCA_947388185.1 uncultured Dorea sp.
ACAATGTGGCCGAAGAAGGCATGGTCGTCTATACGAACAGCCCGAAGGTCAGAAACCACCGGCGGAACACGGTAGAACTTATCCTGTCGCAGCATGACTGCCTGTGCGTCACCTGCCCAAGAAGCGGCAACTGCAGTCTCCAGAAGATCGCCAATGACCTGGATATCCTGGAGATCCCGTTCAAACGAGAGCTGGAGCATCAGCCCTGGGACAAACATTTCCCGCTGATCCGCGACTCAGCCAAATGTATCAAATGTATGCGCTGTATTCAGGTCTGCGACAAGGTACAGGGGTTGAATATCTGGGATCTGGAAGGAACCGGCTCCCGCACTACAGTCAATGTAGCCGGCCATAAGACTATCGAAGAGTCTGACTGTTCCTTATGCGGACAGTGTATCACCCATTGCCCGGTAGGCGCACTCCATGAACGAAGCGATACCGGCAAGGTATGGAAGGCTCTTGCCGATAAGGATAAGATCGTCGTCGCACAGGTTGCCCCGGCCGTCCGCGCCGCATGGGGTGAGCAGATCGGTCTTGCACCGGAAGAAGCTACCATCGGCAAGATCATGGACGCACTCAAGAGGATGGGTGTCGATTATGTATTCGATACCGTATTTTCAGCAGACCTTACCATCATGGAGGAAGGACACGAATTCGTTTCCCGCTTCACAGGCGGAGAGCTTAAGGACCGGCCTATGTTCACCTCCTGCTGTCCGGGATGGATCCGTTTCATCAAGAGCCAGTTCCCGCACCTTGTGAAATATCTGTCCACAGCCAAATCTCCGCAGCAGATGTTCGGAGCGGCGATGAAGACATATTTTGCACAGAAGCTGGGAGTAAACCCCGACAAGATATTTACCATATCAGTAATGCCTTGCGTAGCGAAAAAAGCCGAGCGCGAGATGGAACTGTTCTATGAAGAATATGCCGGACACGATATCGACGTGGTCATCACCACCAGAGAATTGGTTAAGATGATCCGCTCCGCACACATCCGTCCTGAGACCCTTGAGGACATCGAAAGCGACCGTCCGATGCATGACGGCACCGGAGCCGGCGTGATCTTCGGCGCCACAGGCGGCGTTATGGAGGCAGCCCTCCGAAGCGCCTACTATATCATCAAGAAGGAGAATCCTCCGGCTGATGCATTCAAGGCGGTACGAAGCAGCGGCTTCAATGAGAATAACGGTGTTCAGGAGGCGGAATTCGCCATCAACGACATTAAGGTCAGGACGGCAGTAGTCAGCGGACTTGGCAACACGAGGGCTCTTCTTAACAAGATCGAGTCCGGGGAAGTGCACTATGACTTCGTAGAAGTCATGGCCTGTCCCGGCGGCTGCGTAGGAGGCGGCGGCCAGCCGATCCACGACGGCGAGGAGCTGGCGTTTGAAAGAGGCAAGAATCTGTATGAGCTGGATGAGAACATGGAACTGCGTTTCTCCCACGAGAATCCGGACATTCTTAAAATGTATGAAGAATTCTTCGAGAAACCGAATTCTCATAAGGCGCACATGCTCCTGCATACCGAGCATATCAGACAAGACTAACGGACAAGACTATTGAGCATAGTTAGTCAGGAACTCCCGGAACCCTCTATATTCGAGGTCTCCGGGAGTTTAAATTCTTCAAAAAAAGAGAAAGTCTCAAAATATCATTATTTCAAGACCTTCTCTGATCTGTTCATACCCTTAGGTTCTTATTTCGCATAGTCCGTGACACGTGATTCGCGGATTACATTGACCTTGATCTGTCCAGGGTATTCTAACTCATACTCTATCTGTTTTGCTATATCCCTGGCCATCAATACCATGTCCGCATCAGATACCTGCTCTGGAACTACCATAACTCGAATCTCTCTACCCGCTTGAATAGCAAAAGATTTGTCAACGCCCTTAAATTGGTTGGTGATATCTTCTAACTGTTTTAACCTGTTGGTATATGTTTCTAATGTCTCTCTTCTGGCGCCCGGCCGTGCAGCCGAAATGGTATCCGCCGCCTGAACGACACAGGCAATCAGACTCTCCGGTTCTACATCGCCGTGATGCGCCTCAACCGCATTGATGACCGTCGCCGATTCCTTGTACTTCCTACAGAGATCCACACCAATCTGGATATGTGAGCCTTCTACATCATGATCGATGGATTTGCCCACATCATGAAGAAGTCCGGCCCGCTTAGCGATCCTGACATCCAGCCCGATCTCGCCCGCAAGAAGCCCCGCAAGCTGTGAAACCTCAACAGAATGCTTGAGTGCATTCTGTCCGTAGCTTGTCCGGAATTTCATACGTCCAAGAAGCCGGATCAGTTCCGGATGGATACCGTGAACACCCACTTCCAGAGCAGCTGCCTCTCCTTCTTCCCGGATCATGGCATCTACTTCCTTCTGGGCCTTCTCCACCATCTCCTCAATCCTTGCCGGATGAATACGTCCGTCAACGATCAGCTTCTCCAAGGCAATCCTTGCGACTTCTCTTCTGATGGGATCAAACCCCGATAATACAACCGCTTCCGGTGTATCATCAATGATCAGCTCAACACCCGTCATCGTCTCCAACGTACGGATATTGCGCCCCTCACGTCCTATGATCCTTCCCTTCATCTCGTCACTTGGAAGCTGTACGACTGAGATTGTGGTCTCTGCAACATGATCTGCCGCGCATCTCTGGATCGCGGTAACAACGAATTCCTTCGCCTTCTTATCCGCCTCTTCCTTCGCCTGCGTCTCTAATTCCTTGATCATCCTGGCGGTGTCATGCTTGACATCATCCTCAACAGTTTTTAATAAATACTCTTTTGCTTGTTCGGAGGTAAGTCCTGAGATTCTTTCCAGTTCCTGCACTCTCTGTCTGCCCAACTCTTCCACTTTCGCTTCACGCTGACGCAGTTGTTCTTCTTTTGCTGCATGTCCTGCCTCACGCTTCTCGATCGCATCCGCTTTCTTATCTAAAGCCTCTTCTTTGGAAAGTACACGCTTCTCATAACGTTGTAACTCGTTTCTGCGTTCCTTAGTCTCTTTCTCAAGTTCATTCTTGTTCTTAATAGACTCTTCTTTAATTTCCAAGAGAGACTCCTTCTTCTT
>CANDQP010000228.1 GCA_947388185.1 uncultured Dorea sp.
GGAACGATGCACTGGATATGGCGTCAGAACACGGCGAAAGTGTTGCCTTTACCTGTGCCTATGCCGGTAACCTGTTGAATCTTGCGTCAATGATCCGTCTATTGGACAGCCATTCCTCCACGCATACGGTAGAATTGTTGGAAGAAATAAAGATTTTATTGGAAAACGATGTAAATGTCTTTGACGATATCGGAAAAAAGCACAAAATAATAGCCGACTATATGGGTTGCTGCAGACATACCATCAGCGGTAAACGTATCAGCATCTCACTCTCGGCTCTTGCTGTAAATCTGATTCAAAAAGCGAATTGGCTCATGGAGCGTCTGAGATCCCAGGAATGGATTGACGGTCCGGGTGAAGAAGGATGGTTTAACAGCTATTATGATAATCATGGCCGCGCCGTTGAAGGTTTGTTCAAAGATCATGTGCGTATGATGCTGACCGGACAAGTCTTTGCTATCATGAGCGGAACTGCGGAAGACAGCCAGATTGAAAAGATTACAAGAAGCGCCGATCACTATCTTTATCAAAAAGAAATCGGCGGTTACCGCCTGAATACCGATTTCCATGAACTGAAATTTGATATGGGGCGTATGTTTGGATTTGCATATGGTGAAAAAGAAAACGGAGCGGTATTCTCCCATATGGCAGTTATGTATGCCAACGCCCTGTATCACAGAGGATTTGTAAAAGAAGGATGGAAAGCGCTTAAGACACTTGCTGATACAGCCCTGGATTTTAATACCAGCCATATCTATCCGGGGATTCCGGAATATTTCCGTTCTGACGGACGGGGAATGTACCAGTATCTGACAGGCGCCGCAAGCTGGTTTATGCTGACGATGATTACAGAAGTCTTCGGTGTCCGGGGCGAAGCCGGAGACCTTATCCTGTATCCAAAACTTCTGGCCTGCCAGTTTGATGAAAATGCCGCCGCTTCCATTACCATTCCTTTTGCAGGGAAAAATTTTACTATTATTTATAGAAATAAAAACGGCAAAGACTTTGGAGCTTATATTATTGATTCTGCTTCATGTGATGGAAATGAACTTGCAGTAAATGAAGATTCTTTTGTTAGTCTTTCCCGGAATATGCTTACTGCATTATCAGACGACATGCACACCATCATCATAAATCTGCTGTAAGCTCCTGAAAAGACGCTTTGATCTTACTATATAAGGAAAGGGAAAATAATATGAAATATGGACATTTTGACGACACAGAACGGGAATATGTTATAGAACGGCCGGATACCCCCGCTCCCTGGGTAAACTATCTGGGTTCTCCGGAATATGGAGCAATTATTTCCAATAATGCAGGCGGTTACAGTTTTGCAAAGTCAGGCGCAAATGGAAGGATTCTGCGTTACATTTTCAACAGCTTTGATCAGCCCGGCAGATATCTTTACATCCGTGATAACGAGTCTAAGGATTACTGGTCTGCCTCCTGGCAGCCGGTGGGCAAAGACCTTAACAATTATGAAAGTAAATGTTATCACGGTATGGGCTATACCAGGATGACCTCCAGTTATGACGGGATCAGCTCGGAAGCCCGCTACTATGTTCCTCTGGGTAAATCCTACGAAGTGTGGGGACTTTCTGTAACAAATAATTCTACACGTACCAGAAGCCTTACCTTGAGCGGCTATGCCGAATTTACAAATCATAGTAATTATGAGCAGGATCAGGTGAATCTACAGTATTCTCTGTTCATTACAAAAACATTATTTGAAAAGAACCAGATCATTCAGCAGATTCATGGCAATCTGGACGTCCTGCCAGAAGATGAGCAAGTAGATGACAAAAATGTAACAGAACGTTTCTTTGGACTTGCAGGCGCTCCAGTATCCTCCTATTGCGGGGAAAAAGAACATTTCCTTGGCAGATATCACAGCTATAGCAATCCACAGGGAATCCTGTCAGGCGATCTTGGAAATGTAACCAGTTACAACGAAAATTCCTGCGGCGCTCTTTCCTGCAGCGTTACTCTGGCTCCGGGAGAAACGAAAGACATTGCTTTTCTGCTTGGAACAGGCGGCTTTCATGAATCGTCCGCTCTTCTTGACGCTTATATAAATCCGGCAGAAATGATAAATCAGGAATTACTGGAACTGAAAAACTACTGGAATGAAAAATTAAACCGCCTGAAGGTAAATACGCCCAGCCCGGAATTTAACACGATGATAAATACTTGGAATGCTTATAACTGCTTCATGACATTTATCTGGTCCCGTGCCGCTTCCTTCATTTACTGCGGTCTTCGCAATGGCTATGGTTACCGTGACACCGTACAGGATATACAGGGAATCATTCATCTTGCGCCAGAGATGGCAGCAGAGAAGCTCCGTTTCATGCTCTCGGCACAGGTAAGTAACGGCGGCGGACTTCCCCTTGTTAAATTCACACACAATCCAGGACATGAGGATACGCCGGATGACGCTTCCTACAGGCAGGAAACCGGCCACCCCGCCTATCGTGCCGATGACGCGCTGTGGCTTTTTCCAACCGTATACAAATATATTGCCGAGACCGGAAATACGGAATTTCTAAATGAAGTCATACCTTTCGCAGATAAAGGTGAAGCCACTGTTTACGAACATCTGAAACGTGCGGTTACATTCTCATTTGATCACCTTGGTCCCCACGGTATGCCCGCAGGACTTTATGCGGATTGGAATGACTGCCTTCGTCTGGGCGCAAACGGAGAGTCCTCATTCGTTGCGATGCAGTTCTACTACGCAATGACTATTTTAAAGCAATTTGCCGGGTACATGAAGGATACGGAATATGAAAAATACCTCGAAAAAAGACAGAAAGAAACAGGCGATATAATTCAAAAATTATGCTGGGATCATGACCGCTTTATTCGCGGATATACAGAAGCCGGAGATCGGATCGGCGCTGCGAAAGACCCGGAAGCTAATCTGTGGCTGAATCCACAGAGCTGGTCTGTCATCAGCGG
>CANDQP010000229.1 GCA_947388185.1 uncultured Dorea sp.
TGACTCCATCTGTGAACTACTGCTGGTATACCGCGGAACCGGCACCTACTACGTGAACGGGAAGTCATACCCGCTCTCTGAGGGCAGTGTGATCTATTATAATCAGGGAGATCTCCACGAGGTGGTCTCCGAGACGGAACATGAGATTGGAGATTACTGTATCGGTATCTCCAATCTCCGCCGGTGCGGCCTTCCGCCGGGATGCCTCATCTCCCCCGGCGAACCCAGCGTCCGGCAGGCCGGTTCCCTGTACCCGATGCTTCTGTCCATGTGCGAACAGATGTATACCCTGGAGGGAACCAACGAGGAGGGCAAGCTTACAGCACAGCTTCTATGCTCTTCGATCATCGTGCTGACCAGTCAGTTAGAGAGCTTCCCGCTGACCGGCTCGAAAGACCCTGACGAAGCCCATATGGTACTGCGGATCCGCAACTATCTGAACGAACATTTTATGGAAGATATCACACTGGACACTGCCGGGGAAGCGTTGGGATGCTCGGCGACTTATATCTCCCACATCTTCAAGAAAGCAACCGGCCGAACTCCGATCCAGTACATTATACGCAGACGGATCGGACACGCCCAGACACTTCTGATCTCGACCGATTATTCCGTTACACGGATCGCTGCCATCGTAGGATATGACAATACGAATTATTTCAGTACCATTTTCTCTAAAGTCGTGGGAATGCCGCCCGCACGGTACCGAGAATTCTATAAGGAAGAAATGAAGGGACTTAAAGACCAGTCATAGAACAGTACAGAATAGTGAAGACACATCCGCTGATAATCCCAAAAACCGCCCTTTCAGGCGCAAAATATAACTTTCCCATACAGTATAGTGAAGGCAGGTTTTCTAAAATAACCTATAATAGAATCATAGAAAATCTAAGTGACATCAACTTATCTCAGGAGGGAAAATTATGAGTATGAATATCTGCGGAGCGCCCTGTTGCTGGGGTGTAGACGACGTGAAAAACCCTTATCTCCCGCCGTGGCAGAGAGTTCTTAAGGAAGCCAAAGAGGCCGGATACCGGGCAATCGAGCTGGGGCCTTACGGATATCTTCCTATCAATGTGGAGGAAGTATCCGCGGAACTTAAGAAGAACGGACTGTCTATCGTTGCGGGCACGATCTTCGACGATCTGGTTGACGAGAATAATTATGAAAATCTGCTGAAGCAGACGAATGATATCTGCTCTCTCATTACGAAGCTGCCGCCTCTTCCGGTACATGAAGGCCAGCACTACCCCACTCCCTATATGACCATCATGGACTGGGGTCACGACGAGAGAGATTACGCGGCAGGACATTCTGACAAGGCGCCGAGGCTTACCGAGGCACAATGGAATACCATGATCACTCACATCAAAGGAATCTGCAAAAAGGCGGCAGAATACGGCGTCCGCCCGGTGATCCACCCCCATGCAGGCGGATATATTGAATTTGCCGATGAGATCGATGGAATCATAAGAGATATTCCTTACGAACTGGCAGGACTGTGCCTGGACACGGGGCATCTGTATTACTCCGGCATGGATCCGGTCGAATGGCTGAAAAAATACGCCTCCCGATTGGACTACGTTCACTTCAAAGACGTAGACGAGACGGTCTACCGGGAAGTTCTCGGTATGAAGATCCGCTTCTTTGAAGCCTGCGGCAAGGGCGCTATGTGCCCCATCGGCAAGGGGACTTTGGACTATCCGGGAATCAAGGAAGCTCTGCTGGAAATCGGATACAGCGGATATATCACCATTGAACAGGAACGAGACCCAAGGAATTCCGATACCAGCCTTCGGGATGTGAAGGAAAGCGTTACATACCTTAAAAGCGTCGGATTCAACAAATGATCAGGAGGATAGAAACTATGTATTACGGAGAGAAGAAAATAGACAAACCAATCCGCTGGGCGATGGTCGGTGGAGGAAAGGGCAGCCAGATCGGTTATATTCACCGTTCTGCGGCGCTTCGGGACTTCAACTTTGAGCTGGCCGCTGGAGCATTCGACATTGATCCAGAGAGAGGAAAAGCATTCGGCAGAGAACTTCATGTTGCAGAAGACAGATGCTATCCCGACTACAAAACCATGTTTGCCGAAGAAGCCAAGAGAAAAGACGGCATCCAGGCTGTTTCCATTGCAACGCCTAACGGAACACATCTTGAGATCACAAAAGCCGCACTGGAGGCCGGCCTTCATGCAGTATGCGAGAAACCTCTTTGTTTCACGGCCGAAGAGGCTAAGGAATTAGAAGAACTGGCAGAAAAGCAGAATAAGATCGTAGGCGTCACCTACGGATATGCCGGACACCAGATGATCCAGGAGGCGCGCAAGCTGATCGAAAAAGGTATGCTTGGGAAGATCCGCATTGTAAATATGCAGTTCGCCCACGGTTTCCACAACGTTGCCGTAGAGAAGAACACAGCTTCCACCAAGTGGCGGGTAGATCCAAAAGTTGCCGGACCTTCTTATGTCCTGGGCGATGTGGGAACCCATCCCTTATATCTGTCAGAGGTCATGCTGCCGGATATGAAGATCAAGCGCCTGATGTGCAGCCGCCAATCCTTCGTAGAATCCCGCGCACCGTTGGAGGACAACGCAATGACTATCATGGAATACGATAACGGGGCTGTCGGGTATGTCTGGTCAAGCTGTGTCAACTGCGGCTCCATGCATGGTCAGAAGATCCGCGTGATCGGCGAGAAAGCCTCCCTGGAATGGTGGGATGAGCGACCCAATCAACTGACTTATGAGGTACAGGGGGAGCCTGTCCGTATCTTAGAGAGAGGCATGGGTTACCTGGACGAATCCTCTGTTCTGGAGGACAGGATCGGCGGAGGCCACCCGGAAGGCTTATTCGAAGCATGGAGCAACCTGTACAGCCGATTTGCACAGGCAATGGACGCGGCAGACCATGGGAAGACCGTTGACTTCTGGTCTCCGGAC
>CANDQP010000230.1 GCA_947388185.1 uncultured Dorea sp.
CTGACCTTATTTTCTTTGGGTTTTACAGGGATTTTCCTTATGTGTGCATCTACCATAATGATGTCTGCTAATCCGGTGACCATGGCTTATCAGCAATTTTCTGGCTATGACTTTGAAGTATCCCTGTCTCCATCTTGGGATGCATTTACCCCGTATGTTCCGGTAGCTGATAAATTACAGCAAAATAACCCGTTAAATCAGGAGCTTTTCACGAAACTAACTGAGGAAGCAATGATTGGGGATATGCTGTCTGTTCAGAGCTGCACTGCAAATATGTTCTTTCCTGATAATGTCAATGTGGAGGATCAGCCTTATTATGAAATAGTGGGGCTTTCAAGAGAGTATCTCGAAAGCCATCAGGGTGCTTTGTTAAACGGGACATTGGATTACGACAGGCTGGTTGCGGAACATGGAATCATAATAGATGACTCTGCCGGCATGGTGAAAACATTTGCACATTATGAGGCTGTGGCAGGGGATATTGTCCAAATAGAAACCGACGAGGGAGAAAAGATGCCCTTTAAGGTAATGGCAACTGTCGATCTGCCGGAAAAGCTTTACGGGGGATACTATATTTTTGTACCACAGGATTTATTGAACATAATCAAAGTCCACACAACAAATTTTAATTCAAAGCTGTTATTATCTACAGATTTAGAAAATATTTCTCAGGCAGAAGATATCATTTATGAAATCTGTGGCGCCAACCCGGAACTGGAAGTCCGGAGCATCATTGAAACGATTTCTTTTTTTGAAAAATCTTTAAAAATAACGATGAGGGCAGCCTATGTGCTGGTGGTATTTATCGGTATCTTTGCACTGATTAACCTGATTAATACACTTATGACTAATTTTGTTTCGAGACAGCAGGAATTTGGTATTATGCGCTCTGTCGGGATGTCTGATAAACAACTGTCAAAAATGCTGTGGGCAGAATCTTTTCATTATGTGTTAGCAACAATGGCTGTTACTTTGGCGATAGGGACTGTCCTCGGATATGTTTTATGTCGGGTATTCAGTCAGATTGGGCTGTTAGGGGAACTGGACTATGCATTCCCGTTATTGCCTGTGCTTATGTTCTTTGCAGCTCTTGTAGTGATTGCTTTAGGATATTCTGTACTGGCTATCCGTTATTGTGAAAAAAGAACGCTTGCAGAGTATGTGAAGGGAATGGAATAATCTGGATATATAAATCAGCAAAGGAGGCATGAGCAAATGCTTCAGATCGCAGTCTGCGAGGACGAACAGGCGGACAGGGATGCCCTCATAGGCATCCTGAAACCGCTTTTAGACAAATATACAGAAGAATACCGGATCACGGACTTTACTTCCGGCGTGGGGCTGCTGCAGTCGGGCGGCAGCTTCCACCTGGTCTTCATGGATATTATGATGGAAGGCAGGAACGGGATCGAGACGGGGCAGGAGCTTTACAGCAGAAACCAGTCCACGAAGATCATATATACCACCAATTACGGGCAATACTGCATGGATGCGGTGAACACTGTACACGCCTTTGCCTTTCTGGAAAAGCCGGTGTCGGCGGGGGCGCTGGAGGAACAGCTGCAGGTATTCCTGCGGCTGTATCAAAAAGAGGAGGTGCGGCTGGAGTTTTGCAACGTATCCTATGAGGAAAACGGCGTCCTGTCGGAAAAACCTGCCCTGCTGCTTCCCGTTGACATGATCCTGTACTTTGAGTATATCAAGACAAAAAAGAAGGTCAGGATCGTGACGGAAAATATGGTATATGAGTACCCGGATGCCATCAGCGGGCTGGAGGGGCGGATGCAGCCCTACGGATTTGCGACAAGCTGCCGGGGCATCCTCGTAAACCTGAAAAACGTGGCAAAGATAAAGGGATATGAGGTCGTGCTGAAAAATGGCGTGTCGGTGCCGCTGTCACAGAAGCGGGTGGCACAGTTCAAGGAACGGCTCAATGAATATATCCATAGCAGCGGGGAGTAAAGACATGGAGAATTTCGTATATCTGTTTACCTGCTTTCTGTCATGCACGATTATTGCCGGGCTGATGTTCCAGTTCATGGGTGACCGCTACGAGAAAGCATTTGTTAATCCCTGGGTTTACCGGACTGCCGCCGCCGTCATCGTGGCAATCATAACACTGGTAAACCTGAAGCACAGTACATGGTGGAATATGGGGGCAAACTTTCTGGTGTACGGCATTGTCAGCTTTATCTTCTATGAGGATAAAAGCGGCAGGAGATACTGGCGGGTGCTGGAGTCGGAATGCTTTTTTATTATGCTTGCATGGTTTGAGGGCGTTGGTGTGTTTGGAATTGACCTCTTGATGGAGGGGCTTTCCCTTATGCCGGAAGATGCGGTAGTCAGCGGCAGTATAGAGGTGGCTTTTTCCAAGCTGGTGCTGATCTTCTTTTATTACGCCCTGGTGAGGCGGCTGTGGAAAAAGGAATACAGACAGAGCCGGACGCAGGTATTCCTTTATCTTGTCATGTTTTTATACAGCGTTGCGAATTTTATCATCCTTGCGGTAGCCGTCACAAGGAAAGCGGACTATTTCCTGCTTTGCGTTAATATAGGCTGTGTCACTTTTTCCAACCTGTACCTGTTCTATTCCCTGAAGGTGGAGGATGAAAAGAGCGGCATGGAGTTCCAGATCGCCATGATGAAGCAGCAGGAGAGCCTGCAGTATGGGCATTACGAGAGACAGCGGGAGAAATACGGGAAATCCATTGAAGTCCTCCACGATGTCAGCAAGCATCTCCGCTCCATTGAGGAACTGTACCAGGCAGGCATGACGGACAAGGCGATGGAGTACACAAGGCAGATCGGGGGCATCCTGAAGCCCCTTGTACCGG
>CANDQP010000231.1 GCA_947388185.1 uncultured Dorea sp.
CTGTCCGGATACATCCCCACCAGTCTCTTCACCTGCTCATTAGTGCCCAAAACTCCCTGATAAACTGTAGTAAGATCAAGCGGCAAAAGCACTGCTTTATCAATTCCCGCACATTCCATTTGCCGGAATACTACCTCTTCCGGGAAAATGCCGGTCTTATACAATCCATACATATCCCTTGCAAATCTCTCCTGCTTTTCACTTTCACACACTGTTTCATAAAAAGCCGGGTGAACATGCATATCAATAACTGGATACTTCATCCTAAACCTCCTTTTCAGGCCACGGGCCAAATACACTTACTACTTTAGCTGCAATCTCTGCCCCTTGCTTCTGGCAGTCCAAAATAGAATATCCCTTTAAAATTCCATTCATAAACCCTGCCATAAAGGAATCTCCTGCCCCTATGGTATTCACTAAATCAGCTTCTTCAATCCCATACCTGTAAAATTCTTTGCCATCCCACACAATGCTCCCCTCTTCACCAAAAGTTGCTACTGCTATCTTCGGCCCTTTATCAACGATATCCCTTAAAAATCCTTTAATAAGATCATCTTCTTTTTCGTAAGAAAAGAACGCGTAATCCACATAAGGAATCGTCTCTTCTACCAGAGGATCATTCATTTCCGTTGCGTAGTCAAAGCATATCTCTGTTCCGGAAGCATGTATCTCCGGAAGATGTTTCTGAGCATTTCCCCAAAATGCAGTATGCACCAGATCATGTTCTTTTGCAAAAGCAATATCTTCTTCTGAAAACTGCACATTTTCCATAACACCTTCCACATAATCACCATAGGTTCTTTCTCTATCGATCAACTCCATGTATGAAACCGCTGTTCTCCCTTCCACCGTGTGGAAATGACTTAAATCCACACCTTCTGTTTCCAGCGTTTCCCGCATCTCCCTGCCAAATTCATCATTTCCGGTCACACTGATTATAGAAACCGGAATTCCCAGGCGTTTCATATGCACACCAAAGTCCACAGCATTTCCGGTACAGTAATAGCGGTCAAGATTAGAATAAAAATCAATACAATTATCTCCCAGACACGCAACTTTTTTCTTTTGATATACTACTTTTCCATCGCAGATTGTAAGTGCAATTTCTACGTTTCTCATTTCTTCCATAGATACCTTAAAAATATCTCTGTCAAAGACTGCGATATCTGCAAGTTTACCTGCTTCCAAAGTGCCAAGTTCCTTTTCTCTGAAATTAGCATACTGACCGCCATAGCTCCATGCCTTTAATACTTCCGCTATACTGAGACCCTGCTCCTTCATAAATCCCTCTGCCGGCGTTCCATCAGGGAAATATCTTCCGGATACATAGTAAACAGATTCCGGTACACACGGCACGTCCAACGGCATATCTGTCCCAGAACACAAATTCACGCCTGCATCCGCCATTCTCCTGTAAGCCCAGATTTCATCCAATCTCTCGGCCCCGCAAATTTCTTCCACATACAGTTCATCCATGGATGGCGTAAGTTTCATAATCTGGAAATAATTGCTGGCAGTAACACCAAGCTGTGCCATACGTTTTACATCTTCCGGTGATACCATCTCCAAATCTGTGATCACATGCCTCGCATCGTGTTCTCCATTCACTTTACGGCATTTTTCGTAAATATCCAGCGTCCTTCTTACTGCCGCATCTCCTTCCGCATGAAGGGCACACCTGAGACCTCTTGCATCCGCTCCGAGAACCGTTGCTTCAATTTCATCATAAGGAATATCCATGGCGCACTTCACGCCCGGCATATCCTTATATTCTTCCAGCATATCCCCGTCATGCTCTGCAATTACTCCGTCCACCATAATATTGTATCCCATGAATCTGAGAAAATCCCCCGTCATCTCTTTCTGACACTTTATACCATATTCATAATCAACAGGCGAATCCACCGGCTGAGATACCAGATTGACCCTATGCATTAAGTTTCCTTCTTTTTCCAGCTTCTTCAGCACTTCGGCAAAGCCACAATAATCATCAAAACCGATTTCTTTAATCGCAGTAATCCCTCTGCTTGCCAAAAGCTCTGAAAATTTTTTATAAGCCTTTTCCATAAAATCCATGTCATCAAACATTCTTTTCATATGAAGGCTCTGTTCTTCTGCACTCTCCGTACGGTTTCCCAGCGTCCCCCAGACGTATCCGGTAAAAAACACATGATTGTCTAAAAACCCCGGACAGACTGTCTGATTTCCCAGTTCATATATTTTCGTTTTCTCACCGATATATTCACTGCCGTCATCTTCTTTAAGAACAGCTGTTATCTTATGATCATTTATAATTACAGTTCCTTTAAAAGCTTCCATATCAACGGCATTAAAAATACTGTCCGACCGTAAAATCATATCTGCTGTCTGCATTAAATCCCTCCTCACTATGCCAGGATAATTCCCGCTACCAAAAACGCTGCTGCCGACAATACAACGGATATCGCAAGATATACAAGCTGTGAAATATTCTGCTCGTAAAGATCTATCTTACAGGCACTTGCTACAACAACGCCATTATCCGAAGAGAAACTTGCATTGCTTCCCCAGACACCGGCGCAGACAAGCGCTGCTATCGCAAGATATACATTGCATCCAACTGCCTGTGCAAGCCCGATTACAGACGGAAGAGCGATCAGATATAACGTCCAGTTAAACGTTACCAAGTACTCTGTAAATGCAAAGGCTACAAATACCACTACCGGAAGTGCCCATGGTGTCATAAATCCAGAGATTGCTCCAACTACAAATTCGGTAAATCCGATTTTTGAAACAAATGCCGCCATTGTCATGCCG
>CANDQP010000232.1 GCA_947388185.1 uncultured Dorea sp.
ACAGTGGTGTGGGAGGTCGGCTACTCAACCAATGGGTAGCCTCCTACCCGATAAATTAAGAGAATAACTTATCTATGTCTGATTGCTCTGTGGCCGCAGATAAGCTGGAGATCATATTGTCGGATAACAAGATGTAATTCTTTTATTGTTTTTTCCCCAATTATGATATATAATAAAAAAAGTGAAAAATATAACATGCCATGAGATGTCACAGCATCCGAGGGCAGAAGGAATTGGAGGAATTAATATGTTAGTATCAGCAAAAGAGATGCTTGAAAAAGCAGTAGCAGGCCACTACGCAGTAGGACAGTTCAACATCAACAACCTTGAGTGGACGAAGGCTATCCTGACAGCAGCCGAGGAGACGAAGTCACCGGTTATCTTAGGTGTATCCGAGGGTGCAGGAAAGTACATGACCGGATTCAAGACCGTACAGGATATGGTAGCAGCGATGGTTGACGAGATGGGAATCACTGTTCCGGTTGCTACACATCTTGATCACGGTTCCTATGATGGATGTAAGAAGTGTATCGAGGCTGGATTCACATCTATCATGTTTGACGGCTCCAAGTATCCAATCGAAGAGAACGTTGCTAAGACCAAAGAGCTGATCGAGATCTGCCGTGAGAAGGGAATGTCTCTTGAGGCAGAAGTAGGCGCGATCGGCGGAGAAGAAGACGGTGTTGTAGGACAGGGCGAATGTGCAGATCCGAACGAGTGTAAGATGATCGCTGATCTTGGCGTGGACATGCTGGCAGCAGGTATCGGCAATATCCATGGCAAGTATCCTGAGAACTGGGCAGGCTTAAGCTTTGAGACCTTGGATGCGATCCAGAAGCTGACAGGCGATATGCCGTTAGTTCTTCACGGAGGTACAGGTATTCCGGACGATATGATCAAGAAAGCGATCGACTTAGGCGTTGCTAAGATCAATGTTAATACAGAGTGCCAGTTGGTATTCGCAGATGCTACACGTAAGTACATTGAGGCTGGCAAGGACCTTGAAGGCAAGGGCTTCGATCCTCGTAAATTACTGAAGCCAGGCTATGAGGCAATTATCGATAAGGTAAAAGAGAAGATGGAATTATTCGGATCAGTAGGAAAAGCGTAATAAAGTGCAAATTTTTGCTTGCCTTTTCTGATGGATTGATGTATACTAACAGGCGTAGATAGAACGAAGGCGTTCCGACCGAAGGTCGGGGTGCCTTTTTTCTTACATAGAAAGGAAGATAGAAGATATGAGCGAACTTTTAAATGTAGCTGAGATATTTGGGGAAGATGTATTCAACGATAAGGTTATGCAGGAACGTTTGCCCAAGAAGGTTTATAAGGATCTGAAGAAGACGATCGAAGAAGGCAAGGAACTGAGCCTTACTACAGCCGATGTGATCGCACACGAGATGAAGGAGTGGGCGATCGAGAAAGGGGCAACCCATTATACACACTGGTTCCAGCCTCTTACCGGAGTAACAGCGGAGAAGCATGATTCCTTCATCTCTGCTCCGATGGAGAACGGCAAGGTGCTGATGAGCTTTTCCGGTAAGGAATTGATCAAAGGCGAACCGGATGCGTCTTCATTTCCGTCAGGAGGACTTCGGGCGACGTTCGAGGCAAGAGGATATACGGCATGGGACTGCACGTCTCCGGCGTTCGTAAGGCATGACGCGGCGGGAGCGACGCTCTGTATTCCGACGGCGTTCTGTTCCTATACAGGAGAGGCGCTCGACCAGAAGACTCCGCTTCTGCGGTCTATGGAAGCAGTCAATACGCAGTCATTGAGACTGATCCGTCTGTTTGGAAATACAACGTCAAAGAAGGTGACACCGTCTGTCGGACCGGAGCAGGAATATTTTCTCGTAGACGCAGCCAAGTTCATGCAGAGAAAGGATCTGATCTATACCGGACGTACACTTTTTGGGGCGATGCCGCCGAAGGGGCAGGAGTTAGATGATCATTACTTTGGAACCATCCGGCAGAGAATCGCGGGATTCATGAAGGATGTGAATGAAGAACTGTGGAAGGTTGGAGTGACGGCGAAGACGCAGCATAACGAGGTTGCGCCGGCACAGCATGAGCTGGCGCCGATCTATGCGGAGGCGAATGTGGCGGTTGACCATAATCATCTGGTGATGCAGACCTTGAAGAGGGTAGCTTGCCGGCATGGGATGAAATGTCTGCTCCATGAGAAGCCGTTTGCCGGGGTAAATGGTTCCGGTAAGCATAATAACTGGTCTCTTACGACGGACGACGGCAAGAATCTTCTTGATCCGGGCAAGACTCCCCATGAGAATATTCAATTCCTTCTGGTGCTTACCTGTATACTGAAAGCAGTGGATGAGCATGCAGATCTGCTGCGCGAGTCTGCGGCGGATCCGGGCAATGATCACAGGCTTGGAGCGAATGAAGCGCCTCCGGCGATCATTTCGGTATTCTTAGGGGAGCAGTTGGAGGATGTATTAGAGCAGCTGATCAGCACAGGCGAGGCGACCCACAGCCTGAAGGGCGGGAAGCTGGAGACCGGCGTCAGGACGCTGCCGGATCTTGCGAAAGACGCGACGGACAGGAACCGTACATCACCGTTTGCATTTACCGGCAATAAATTCGAGTTCCGTATGGTCGGTTCCCGTGACTCTATCGCCGGGCCGAATGTGGTATTGAATACGATCGTTGCAGAGGCGTTTGCAGAGGCGTGCGATGTACTGGAGAATGC
>CANDQP010000233.1 GCA_947388185.1 uncultured Dorea sp.
TATTGGTTGTCCGTAGGGCTCTGGCCTTCAGGATATGTCTGGTTTGGATCTATGGACATACCGATTTTCAAAGTTACCGGTTCTGCATACGCTCCAAAAGGATCGAATTCATCCGCTGCCTGTACACTCTCCGCATCTGCCGCCACTGATGTTGGGTCTGCAGCTTCTTCCTGTTGTGCACCGCAGCCCATTACCAATACCATACTCGCTGCAAGTCCCGCTGCTGCCATTCTTTTAAACAATTTATTCCTTCTTCTGTTCTTCATCGCATAACCCCCTTCTCAATTCTTCCTAAAACTTCACCCTGAGCTCTGTACATCCGTTATCCGGAATGACAAGAACATCATCTTGTAATCTGTGGAAGATACCTCCTTCCACTTCTGACACTTTACAGTTTCTAAGGCATATCTTAAAAGTCCCTTCTCCCGAGATACACAGCATCAATTCATCCCTTTTTCGTTCACATGCGAATACGAGCCTCTTTATGCCATTCCTGTCATATACTTCCGTGCCTGTCGCCTTACCCTCTGCCGGTCCGAACACATGAAATGTCACATCGGCAGCATAATCATAATCTGTCTTTTCTTTCTCCGATCCTATCGCTACAACAGTGTTGTCAGGAACCATCACAGGAATACTCTGGTAATCATGATATTCTTTTACCCAGCATCCACCTTCATATCTCTTATTCGTGATCAAATTCGTCCATCCACCTCTCGGAAGGTAATACTCTGCCATACCCTGGTCATTGAAAATTGGAGCAACCAGCAGAGAATCACCCAGAAAATACTGTCTGTCCAGCCACGCACAATTCACATCATCCTGATATTCCATTACCATCGGACGCATCATGGGAATTCCCGTTGCATGAGTTTCCACTGCATTCCTGTACAAATAAGGCATCAACAGGTTCTTCAGATGTGTGAAGAAACGAAGCACATCCACTGCCTCTTCATCAAATAACCAGGGCACCCTGTAAGATGAGTTGCCATGTAATCTACTGTGCGTGGAAAGCATCCCAAATGCCGTCCAACGTTTGTACAGATCCGGTGTGGCCGTATTACCAAACCCGCTGATATCATGACTCCAAAAACCAAATCCACAGGAGCAAAGCGACAGGCCTCCCCGCAGTGACTCGGCCATGGACGGATAGGTCGCTTCATTATCACCACCCCAATGCACCGGATACTGCTGCCCTCCTGCTGTCGCCGAACGGGCAAAAAGATTCGCCTCTTTCTCTCCCAGCTCCTCCTGTAGTACTTCAAATACACACCTGTTATAAAGATGAGTATAGTAATTATGCATTTTATCCGGATCAGAACCGTCATAATATACACCATCCAGCGGAATCCGCTCGCCAAAGTCGGTCTTAAAAGTATCTGCTCCCATACGGATCAACTTCCTTAACTCATCTTTATACCATTTACATGCTTCCGGATTCGTGAAATCCACGATAGCCATACCAGGCTGCCATGTATCTGTCTGCCATACGCCTCCTTTTCCATTCTTGATAAAATAGCCGTTCTTTTTACCCGCTTCAAACAATCTGGATTTCTGTGCGATATAAGGATTGATCCAGAGACAGATTTTTAACCCCCTCTGCTTAATTCTTCCGAGCATCGCTTCCGGCTCAGGGAAAGCATCCTTATCCCATTCAAAATTGCACCATTCTCCCCCTTTCATCCAGAAACAGTCAAAATGGAATACTTCTAATGGAAGGCGCCTGTCCTTCATTCCGTCTATAAAACCTGTAACCGTTCCCTCTTCATAATCCGTGGTAAAAGATGTGGTAAGCCACAGTCCAAATGTCCATGCGGGCGGCAACGCAGGTTTTCCGGTCAGATCCGTATAACGCCTCATCACTTCATGAAGCGAGGGGCCCGCAATCACACAATATTCCATGCTCTCTCCACTGATGGAAAACTGTACATGTTCTACATTTTCAGAACAAATCTCGTATGAAACCTTTCCCGAATCATTGACCAGCATTCCATATCCTTTATTGCTGATGTAAAAAGGTATATTCTTATACACCTGATCGGTATTGGTGCCCCCATTCATATTAAAAATATCTACGGATTGTCCGTTTTTTACAAATGGTGTAAAACGTTCTCCCAATCCATACAGATATTCCCCAATATCTACCTTCAATTCTTCTTTAATATAGGTTCTTTCGTTCCCTTCTTGAATGTAGGCCATCTTACCAGCCGCTGAACCTGTAATCAACTTACCATTCCACCAGTATTCTGCCCTGAAACCTTCTCCTTTGAAAATCCTTACCGACATCTTTCCAGAAGTCAGTTTATAATACTCTTCTGTTTCAGAAAATTCAGCCGGCAGCTCCCCCTCCGGAAGAAAATCCGGATTTTTCAGCAGACTTCCACTATGGTGAACCATGTTTATCCGCACCGCCCCTTCTATGGGAAAGGAATAGCGCACAGTCATCATGATACCGTCAACCGGCCTGTGTTTTGCCCTGGCACGATCGAGACATACCCATGCACTCATCGAGGAATCGTCATGACTGACTTCTTCCACTCTTAAAGCTGCACAGACTTTCATGTCTTTCCTGGGACTCCATCCATCGAAAAATTTCATATCTCCCCTCCTCGTATAATAAGTTTGTAAGCAAGAAAAACAGCTTACAGACTTATTCTT
>CANDQP010000234.1 GCA_947388185.1 uncultured Dorea sp.
TGACATTTGAAGCGATCGAAGGTGAAGGGGCTGATTTTCTTGCTCAGAAGACGCCGATCGTGATGGCGTACTGGGGAGCCGCGAATGCCGAGACGGCTTACGGGAAGCCCGATTTTAATATGGAGGTGATCGGATTCCCAAGCGACCGGGGGCAGATGCCGGTGGTATCGATGACAGGAATCTCGGTTTTGGAAAATTCAGAGCGCCGGCAGGAGACGTTGGATGTCCTGGAGGTAATGCTTTCGGATGAGGCGCTTCGGGTATATGCCGAGACTAACAAGGTGATCTCCCCTTCTGAGAATGTCGAGGTGGAGTGTATTCCGGCGCTGAAGCCTTTGAACGACTTGGTTGATGAAGGGAAATATGTTCTTGCAAGCAATGCCGGGATGAGGGTTGAGCAGTGGGGGAATACATGCCTGATCGTGCGCAAGCTGATGGAGGGTGCGTCTGTGGACGAATGCATGGCTGAGTTTGACAGACTCCAGGAGGAATCGAATGATAGTCAATAACAGGATGACAACATATATACATTCTTTGGAAAGCCCTGAGAGCCCGCTTCTTGAGCAGATCGAGCAGGAAGCGCTTGCGGGGTATGTACCTATCATCCGTAAGGAGACCCAGAGCTTTCTGAAGGTGCTTGTGATGATGAAACAGCCGTCCCGGATTCTTGAGATAGGGACGGCGGTTGGTTTTTCTGCGCTTCTGCTGAGCGAGTACATGCCGAAGGGCGGACAGATCACCACGATTGAGAAGTATGAGAAGAGGATCCCGGTTGCGAGGGAGAACTTCAGGCGTGCGGGAAAGGAAGATCAGATCACGCTGATAGAAGGAGATGCATTGGAAGTCATGCGGACTCTTGAAGGGCCGTATGATTTTATTTTTATGGATGCTGCCAAGGGGCAGTATATCCATTATCTGCCGGAGACAGTCCGGCTGCTTGCGGACGGCGGAGTGCTTGTGTCAGATAACGTGCTGCAGGACGGAGATGTGATCGAGTCCAGATTCGCCGTGGAACGGCGCAACCGCACGATCCACAGCCGTATGCGGGAGTATCTGTATGAATTGAAACATCACGGGCAGCTAACGACCTCTATCATTCCTTTGGGGGACGGAGTGGCAATTAGTGTGAAGAAGGAGAGAATGGTATGAATAAGAGACGACCTGAGCTGTTGATTCCGGCGAGCAGCCTGGAGGTATTAAAGACGGCGGTTATATTCGGCGCTGATGCGGTCTATATCGGAGGGGAAGCCTTTGGACTGCGGGCGAAGGCGAAGAATTTTTCGAAGGAAGATATGCGGGCCGGAATTGAGTTCGCCCATGAGCACGGCGCAAGAGTCCATGTGACGGTGAATATCCTTGCCCATAATGATGATCTTGAAGGCGTAAGTGAATATCTTCATGAATTAAAGGAGATGGGACCGGATGCGCTGATCATTGCGGATCCGGCGATCTTCGATCTGGCAGGGGAGATCTGTCCCTCAATTGACAGGCACATCAGTACCCAGGCCAATAATACCAATTACGGAACCTATCGTTTCTGGCGGAGGCTGGGAGCGAAGAGGGTGGTATCCGCCAGGGAATTGTCTCTTGATGAGATCAGGGAGATCCGGCGGCAGATTCCTGACGAGATGGAGATCGAGAGCTTCATCCATGGGGCAATGTGTATCTCTTACTCGGGCAGATGCCTTTTGAGCAATTATTTTACCGGACGGGACGCCAATCAGGGCGCGTGTACCCATCCGTGCCGGTGGAAATATTCGATCGTGGAGGAGACGAGACCGGGGGAATATATGCCGGTCTATGAGAACGAACGCGGGACATTTATCTTCAATTCCAAGGATCTGTGTATGATCGAGCATATCCCGGAGATGATCGGCGCGGGGATCGACAGCTTTAAGATCGAGGGGCGTATGAAGACGGCGCTCTATGTGGCGACGGTGGCGAGGACCTACCGCAAGGCGATCGACGATTATCTGGAGGATGAAGCGAAGTATCGGGCGAATATGCCCTGGTATCTGGATCAGATCTCGAACTGCACGTACCGGCAGTTTACGACGGGGTTTTATTTCGGCAAGCCGGATGAGACAAGCCAGATCTATGACAATAACACCTATGTGAAGGAGTACACCTATCTTGGGATCATCGGGGATGAGAAGGACGGGATGTACCGGATCGAGCAGAGGAATAAGTTCTCCGTGGGTGAGAAGATCGAGATCATGAAGCCGGATGGCAGGAATATCATAGTAACAGTCCAGAGGATTATGGATGAGGAGGGGAATGAGCAGGAAAGCGCCCCTCATCCGAAGCAGGTGCTGTATGTGGACCTGGGAGGTAAGGCGGACAGGTATGATATTCTGAGAAGGGCGGAAGAGTAGTTCAAATACTTTTAGATGGAAAAGCACAAATAACGTGGATTTCACATAGACTATATCAAATATGCCCAGAGGTGCTTCTCTTGAAATCATTTCCCCAACCCCTCACAGCCGCGGAAGAAAGATATTATATGCAAAAATATACGGAGGGTGACCTTGAAGCAAAGCATATCCTGATAGAGCGGAATCTGCG
>CANDQP010000235.1 GCA_947388185.1 uncultured Dorea sp.
TTACCATCCATGGTCTTCATTTTTCTTGCCATTGTCGTTGTTCCTCCTTATAATTGTACAAATTATGGATAATTTGACGTATGCATTTATTATAGTTCACACTCTTTTAAAAGTCTAGTCATTCTTAGCTTTATTTTTGTTCCTTTTTTGGTACAAGTAGAGCGATTGCGCGCGCCGCAGGGGGTTAGCCCAGATACACCACATCTTCGTCCGGTTTTTTTGCCGGTTCCATATCGATCAGATAAAGAACGGGCTGTTCATTTCCAAAGGAAACGGCCTGTTCGAATTCAAATCTGGCACGGATCTTGAACCATTCGCCCCTCTTGAAATCTATTTTATCTTCCGACTTGCACGGGTATCCATAATAATTGATATCCTCCGCACAGCATGTCATGATCTTGCGCACAGGGACAAACATATTCTCTTTCATCCCTTTCGGCCGGAACGCCTGAGCCACGAATTCGATCTCCTTGTGAAGATACAGTTCCGGATGGTCGCAGGCATCCACATACCAGATTCCGAAGTCAATAGAATCTATGGCAATCTTATCCCCCTTCACATCGTACGGCAGATCTTCCTCGGACGGCTGGATGATCCTGCCGTCTAATCCTTCAAATATTAACTGCGCCATCGGATTCTGTACCTTCAGCGCACGCCGGAAGCCCGAGCGGTCCGTACCTTCCGGGCAGCGGTTTACCACGATCAGCTCAGATTCCGTCAACTGTTCCATCAATATATTTCTCATATTCTTAAGATACATATCAAGAGTCGTTCCATTGACGGTGGAATAGACTCCCTGCAGCTCCCAGCTGCGGGGATATTTGACAGACAAGAGTTCCTCTAACTTCCACATTCCGTTATACTCGATCACAACCTGCGCCGGATGATAATTCTTATCACAATTCTTAAAAAAAGCCGGATTCAACTGGTCAAATTCATGAATTCTCAGCAGCGCTATCTCTTTTTCTTCCAGAAATTCCTTCGGATACTCTTCCTCCCCTTCTTCGCACAAGAGCAGCAATGTCAATCCCGGCGCGATCCAATCCTGCTCCATCAGCGTTCCTTTGACAAGCGTTGTCTTGCCGCTGTCCAAAAAACCTGTACATATGAATACAGGCGTTCTCATGCAATCACCTTCATTTCTATACCCCATTCAGATTGGGTAACTTACAGCTTAAATATGAAACAGCTTCAGAAGCTCCTCTTCCTTCAGATTCGTTCCGATCACGCATACACGCCCGGTATAATCGGCCTGTCCTTCCCGGACTTCGTATTCTTCCGGTACCAGGTCGAATTGTTTCCAGGCGCCGTCTTCCATCTGAATGATCCCTTTCGAGCGCAGGATCGTGCCGTAGCCTTCTGTTTCGGACAGTGCTTTCAGCAGGAAATCTAATTCTTCTGCTGTGTATTTGTGGGCTGTCTCTCTGCCCCAGCTTGTGAAGATCTCATCTGCATGGTGATGGTGATGATGATCGTGACCGCAGCAGCTTTCTCCGTGTTCATGATGGTGTTCATGAAGGTGTTCGTGATGGTGCTCATGGCAGTGATCATGCCCCGTATGGTTTTCCAGTAGTTCTTCTATCTCCCCACCGTGTTCCAGTGCGCGGCAGATTGCTTCTTTCCCAAGCTCTTCCCATGGTGTCGAGATGATTGCGGCATCTGCATTCTCTTTGCGAAGCATATGGACACAATCTTCGATCTTCCCGGCTGACATCATCTGCGTTCTGCTGATCACGATCACAGACGCGTGCTTCACCTGGTCCTCGAAGAATTCTCCGAAATTTTCAAGATACAGTTTCGCTTTCTTCCCGTCAACCACCGTGATCCTTCCGCCGATCTCAATGTCAGTGTCCTTCTTCACATTCTCGATCGCTTTCACGATATCGGATAATTTGCCTACGCCGGACGGTTCGATGAGTACGCGGTCCGGTCTGTACTCCGCCAGCACCTTCTGAAGCGCCTTGCTGAAATCACCTACCAGCGTACAGCAGATACACCCTGAATTCATCTCCGTGATCTCGATCCCCGCATCCTTCAAGAATCCGCCGTCAATCCCGATCTCTCCGAATTCATTCTCGATCAGCACCAGCCTCTCTCCTGTATAGATCTGGTTGATCAACTGCTTAATAAAGGTCGTCTTACCCGCACCTAAAAACCCTGAAATAATATCTACTTTCGTCATATGCTATACCTCTTTTCTCATATGCCAAAAGAGAACCAACACTATAACTAATGCTGGTTCTCTTGTTATCATAACAAAATCTCTGATTATAACTGCGGACCTGCCGGTACCAAAGCCTTGCCGGCTTCATTGCCTTCATACTTCGCAAAGTTCTTAACGAATCTCTGTGCAAGATCCTTAGCCTTCGTCTCCCACTCAGATGCATCTGCATAAGTATTGCGAGGATCCAGGATGTTGGTGTCTACGCCCGGAAGCTCTGTCGGAACATCAAAGTTGAAGTATGGAATCTTCTTCGTTGATGCCTTCAGGATATCTCCGCTTAAGATCGCATCGATGATACCGCGGGTATCACGGATAGAGATACGCTT
>CANDQP010000236.1 GCA_947388185.1 uncultured Dorea sp.
GCACTGCTTCCGGATATTATGAGATGGGTATGTACTGCCAGAAGGGCGACGGATACTATACTTACCCCAGGGAGGCGGCAGAGTATTTCCAGAAGGCGGCGGAGAAGGAGCATGTGGATGCGCAGTATCAGCTTGCCTGTGCCTATTACTATGGCGAGGGTGTGAAGAAGAATGAAGAGTTGTGCGTCCAGTGGTTAGAGAAGGCGGCGGCCAAGAGCCACAAGGAGGCAATGGAGCTGCTGAATGGAATCCAGGAGAAGCAGAAGATCAAGCGCGAGAAGGCAGATTTCAAGAGCAGTCTTAAGCAGGCGGAAAAGGGGGATGCCTATGCCCAGTCACGGGTTGCCGAGTTCTATCTCAACGGAACCGGAGTCAAGAAGGACATCCAGAAAGGAATCGAGTGGTACGAGAAGGCAAGCGAGACGGACGAAGGCTATGCTGCCCGCCAGTTAGCCAAGCTTTACGCTGAAGGCGACATTATCCCTGCCGATGAGGAGCGTGCGGCATATTGGAGGATGGTAGGCGGGATATTGGATGAATTATAATCAGGACTCCTTAAGAGTTTCTGAAAATTCCCTAAACTCCTTGACAAACCACCATCCGGTGTCTATAATCCTGTTTAAAGTCAAGAAATAAAGGCGTTGAAGAAGAGGAGTACGCATTGTTTCATCCTGACAGAGAGAGTTGCCCGCAGGAATCGGCAAGGGTTATCTGTGATCCTGGCGGCTGGAAGGCACTTGAGGACAGAGATGCGGAAGGTAGCTTTGGAGCCGGATGATTGAAACGATAGGAATAGATCATCCCGGAGTCGTTCCCGTTACAGAATAAGAGGAGAGATATAGAAGGAGGGAAGTTTCTTCTATATATATGGATAAAGGTGGTACCGCGATTAGATGTCTGATCGCCCTTTACGGTGTAAAGGGCGATTTTTTAACGCCCTTGAGTGTATAGAAAAGAGTACATAGTACATAACAGTACAGACAAGGAGGACAAGATGAGTGAGAATCTGGCAACAACCTATAACCCGAAAGAGATTGAACCGAAGTTATATGAGAAATGGTGTGAGAATAAGTATTTCCATGCGGAAGTAGACCGCAGCAGGAAGCCGTTTACCACGGTGATGCCGCCGCCGAATATCACGGGTAAGCTTCATATGGGGCATGCCCTGGATAATACCATGCAGGATATCCTGATCCGTTATAAGAGGATGCAGGGGTATAATACACTCTGGATTCCCGGAACCGACCATGCGGCCATCTCCACAGAGGTGAAGGTGACGAACCAGCTGAAGGATGAAGGAATCGACAAGAAGGAGCTGGGACGTGAGAAGTTCTTAGAGAGGACCTGGCAGTGGAAGGAAGAGTATGCGGGGACCATCGAGAAGCAGCTTGAGAAGCTGGGAGTATCCTGTGACTGGGACAGAGAACGGTTCACTATGGATGAAGGATGCTCGAAGGCGGTAGAGGAAGTATTTATCAGGCTCTATGAGAAGGGATATATCTATAAGGGCTCCAGGATCATCAACTGGTGTCCGGTATGTAAGACTTCTCTGTCTGATGCGGAGGTTGAGCATGAGGAGCAGGACGGATTCTTCTGGCATATCAAGTATCCGATCGTGGGAACAGATCAGTTCCTTGAGATTGCGACTACCCGTCCGGAGACGATGCTTGGAGATACTGCCATTGCCGTACATCCGGACGACGACAGATACAAGGATATCGTAGGAAAGAAAGCGCTTCTGCCGCTTGTGAACAGAGAGATTCCGATCGTGGCAGATTATTATGTAGACAAGGAATTCGGAACCGGTGCGGTTAAGATCACGCCGGCCCATGACCCGAATGATTTCGAGGTAGGGAAGCGTCATGACCTGCCGGAGATCAATATTATGAACGACGACGCGACCATCAACAAGGAGGGCGGCAGGTACGCCGGGATGGAGCGTTATGAGGCAAGGAAAGCGATCGTCAAGGATCTGGAGGAGCAGGGTTATCTTGTGAAGGTGGTTCCGCACTCTCATAATGTAGGAACCCATGACAGGTGTCACACGACGGTAGAGCCGCTTATAAAGCAGCAGTGGTTTGTGCGGATGGAAGAGCTGGCGAAACCGGCGATCGAGGCCGTTAAGAACGGGGATTTAAGGTTTGTGCCCGAGAGATTCGACAAGATCTATCTGCACTGGCTTGAGAATATCCGTGACTGGTGTATTTCCAGGCAGATCTGGTGGGGGCATCGGATCCCTGCGTATTATTGTGATGAGTGCGGCGAGGTTGTGGTGGCCAAGAGCGTACCGGACAAATGTCCGAAATGCGGATGTACGCATTTTACACAGGATGAAGATACACTGGATACCTGGTTTTCTTCTGCGCTGTGGCCGTTCTCAACGCTTGGGTGGCCAGAGCATACGGAGGATCTGGATTACTTCTATCCCACGGATGTATTGGTGACAGGGTATGATATCATCTTCTTCTGGGTAATCCGTATGGTGTTCTCCGGGTACGAGCACACCGGGAAATCACCGTTCCACACGGTATTCATCCACGGCC
>CANDQP010000237.1 GCA_947388185.1 uncultured Dorea sp.
ATCAGGCTGTTCAAAAACTTCGCCGCCTCTACGCCTTCGGCGCTGTTCAGATACCCTTCTGCCGAGCTTCCGTCCTCATTGACAAAATCTGTTCCGTTAGATATCCAGAATTGTCCCAATACATACGAAAGCCCTTCGCCTTTATCCATGATGATATTCGTTCCCACTACTCCGTCCTTGGTGAGCTTCTTTGCCGCTTCATAGTATTCGGACCAGGTCCAGGCATCCTCTTTGCTCTCAGGCACGTCAATGTCCGCCGCATCCAGCAGATCCCTGTTGTAATACAATGCAACGGAACTCTCGGTAGCGCCCACCGCGTAGATATTCCCGTCATAAGTATTCTGCTGCTTCGACGAATCGAAGAAATCCGCCCATTCCTCCTCCGGGAAAAAATCATCAAGCGGAAGGGTCACTTCATTGGCCGCGTAGATCGACACATTCGGTCCGTCTACATACAGGATATCCGGCAGGTCATTGGATGTGATTGCCGCATTGACCTTATCCTCATACGCATAAGAGTCCGCGCGCACAATGGCTTCCCTGCGAAGCTCGATCTCACCCTCATGCGCCTGGTTGAATTCCTCGATCTTGTCGGCCCACCATTCCTCGATCGCCGGCTCATCGCTGGGGCTCCACACGGTTATCACCGATTCACCCTCTTCATTCACCCGTTCCTTCGTCTTCCCGCATCCCGTGAAAGCACCTGATACCATCACGGCCGCAAGCAAGGCTGCAACTGCTCTCTTTCTCATCTTTCCTACTCCTTTCTCATCTCTCCCAGATTGATCTCATGCGGAAAACTTCCGCCCTCTTGATGCATTCAGGTGTGTCTGTATGTAATATGAAACATCCATTGTCCGATGTATCATAGAACAACTTGGTTCCCGCCGCTTCCCCGTCATTCACATAGATCTCAGCGGTACGCCGGTCTACGAATATCTCCAGCTTCTCCACTTCCTTAACATCCGCAGGAAATGTAATATGCTCACTCTTCACCCCATGCGTCTTGATCCGAAGCCCTTTCTCATCATTGATCAGCCACATATTGCTGCCTTCATTCTCAGACAGGCAGATGGAGAAATGCGTGTCTTCACTGAATTCCAGCTCTGCCTTATATGTATTCGGAACGATCTCATTAAGACAGATCTCTTCTCCCCGTCCCTGGTACAGGGCTTCTGCTTTCAATGCTTCTATCTCCTTCACCGGAGTCAGGTACAGCCGGTTATCTCTGATATGCATCTCCCGCGGAATCGTCATACTCCCGCAGACACCGCCGTCTACCTCGTGATGTTCTCCGTAGAAATCCGAGATCCACCCGATACTGATCCTGCGCCCCTCATGCTCGAAGCTCTGCATCGCGTAACAGTTGCCGCAGAAATCAAACCATCCTCTGTTCTCTTCCGTAAATATACCATCTCTGAAATCCCCGGCATAATATCTGCTCATCTGGTATCTGCCGAAAGTATCCTGGTGATGCATCAACGCACCGATGATCAGATATTTCCCATCCAGTTCTATGAAGTCCGGACATTCCACACAGCGAATCCCCTCTTCCTCCTCCTTCAGCAGCGGACCGGTATAATTCCAGTGTTCCATATCCCCGGATTCATACAAAAGGACCGCCGCCTTCCCGTCAAGGGCACTGCCAAGAACCATATACCATTTCCCGTCCGCCCTCATCACCTTAGGGTCCCGGAAATCAAAGGACGCCCCCGAAGGCCTTTCCCCGATCAGCAGCTTCTCTTCTGTAAAATGCAGCATATCGCTGCTCTTCATCATCCACTGCTGCTGTACGGTCTGTTCGCCGTCAACCGGAAGTCCCTGGCTTCGGGTCAGATAGAAGACCACCTCATCCCCCTTAACTACCGCGGAGCCTGAAAACGCACCTCCCGCCAGCTCTTCCGAATGAGCAAGGATCTCTTCCTGCGGCTCTAACACTACCGGAAGATGGGTCCAATGGATCAGATCCCTGCTCGCCGCATGCCCCCAGTACATATGAGACCACTTCTGTCCGTGGGGATTAAACTGATAGAACATATGATAATATCCCTGGAACCAGCAAAGTCCGTTAGGATCGTTGATCCAGTTCTTCCAGGGAGTAAAATGATAAGCCTCCCGAATCGGCGAATCATACCAGTCCGCCTCGTCTTTCTTCACAAATCTGCCACTCTCGTCCTGTTCCAGATAGCAGACGCCCTCGTCCAGAATATTCTCGCACCCGCTCAGATAACAGATAGAAACCCGGCAGTCCTCACAGAAGATCTCATACCCTGTATTCTTATCCACCGGAACTTTGATCCATTTATAATATGCCTCTCCCCCGGAGAATCTCCGGCATTCCCCGTCATCTGAAACCACACAGATACTCCCTCCTGCCTGCAGCGCCTTCGAAAATATCTCTAACATTGTATACTTTCCTGTATTCATCCGTCTCCTCCTTCATGCATATAGAACCGTTTCCACTTAATTTTCAATTTAAATCTTCTTATTCCATTCTTAAATACTACTGTTATTGCTTTTTTCTTTATGGAACCCGTTCC
>CANDQP010000238.1 GCA_947388185.1 uncultured Dorea sp.
CCGTTACATTGCGAAGAGAGAGTCCCATAAGACGGCCCGCCCACGGCTCACTCACCTCCATAGGCACCAGCGACGGCATGCATGCCGTGATCTCATGCCCGCACTCCCGGGCAAACCTGTAACCGTCCCCGGTAGAGCCTGTGGATGGATAAGAGAGCCCTCCGGTGGCAATGATGCAGGAATCCCCGTATACTCTCCTTCCATTCGCCAGCTCAACACAGGAAAACCTTCCTTCTTCCGTTATCACGCGGGAAATTCCTGTACTTAGATGCACGTCAACATGAAGCCGACGCATCTCCTTCTCCATCGCACCGATCACATCCGAGGAATGGTCCGACGCCGGAAATACTCTGTCTCCCCGTTCTACCTTCGTCTGTACTCCAAGCCCTTCAAAGAACTGTATCACATCTCCGTTGGTACATCCGTAAAAACTGCTGTACAGGAACTTCGAATTGCTTGTCACCGACGAAAACAATGTCTCCATATCACAGGCATTTGTGATATTGCATCTTCCCTTTCCTGTGATAAAAAGCTTCTTTCCTAATTTTTCATTCTTCTCGAACAGACATACCTCATGCCCGTTCCTTGCAGCCGTGATCGACGCAAACATACCTGCCGCTCCGCCGCCAACGATCAGAACCTTACTCATCTTCTCTTTCCCCTGACCAATTCATATTCTCGGATGCTCCTGACAGTTCCATCTTCTCTCCGACCATGTTCAGTTCATCCTTATTGTACACCTGATATTCATCCCATATCCCTTCCAGTGTTGTAAGCGTCGTGATCACCTCATTCTGCTTCTTCATGCACAGCGCGACCACCAGCGCGTTCACCACGCTGAGCGGCGCCACCAGAGAATCCACGATCGACGCCATATCGCTTCTTGCGATCAGATTACAGGAGGAATACAACGTCATCGGCGAGTGTACGCTGTCCGTCAGCGTGATGACCTTCGCCTTGCGGTTACTGGCATACTCAAGCGCCTTCAGGGTACGCATAGAATATCTCGGGAAGCTGATGCCGATGATCACATCCTCTTCCCCGATCCTGAGCATCTGTTCAAAGATCTCACTGGGGCTGCTGGTATTCACTGCCGTCACATCATCACACACAAGATTCAGATAGAAGCATAAGAAACTGGCAAGGGGCGCACAGCTCCTGATCCCCACCACGTAGATCTTCCTGGCCTTTAAAATGGTATCCACCGCCATCTCAAAAGCGCCGTGGTCGATGGTCTCCATCGTCAGCTTGATCTTCTCGATATCCGACTGCAGCACCGAAGCCAGGATCTCTCCCTGGCTGATCCTGCCGTAGGTCACCTCCATACGCTGGATAGAGTTGAGCTTCGTGCGCACCAGTTCGCCAAGCGCCTTCTGGAATCCCGGGTATCCGTCATATCCAAGAGCCATGGCAAACCGGACTACCGTTGACTCGCTGACCCCAACCTCTTCTCCCATCTTCGCAGCCGTCAGAAACGCCGCCTTGTCATAATCCTCCCGGATGAATTCAGCAAGCTTCTTCTGGCCCTTGCTGAATCTGGGATATCCTTCATTAATCTTCTGCAATAATTCATTATTATTTTGCATATTGCCTGTCTCTTTTCCACATTCTCTTCTCTCATTGCCGGCTTAGGAGCGTCAGACGGCCGCAGTTGACTTCTCATCATAAAAGATGTCGGAAATCAATGATTTCCAACATCTTTATAAACACTGCTAGACAGGATAACTTCCGTTCTCCGTATCGGCAACCGTCTGGTCAACCTTCGTCTGCTGCGCCTCTCTATACTTGAAGAAGTCCGTGGCAACCTGCGGGAACAATGCATAGGACAGCACATCTTCATCCTGCTGGCTCCACTGTTCACACTCTTTGCGGAGAGTATCCAGCTCATCCGGGATCAGATCTGCCGGACGGCAGGTGATCACTTCTGCATTCTCACCGAGAACCTTCTTCGTCACCTCTTCGTCAAACGGCTTCACAGTCGCGCCGTACTTGCCGCTTAAGATATCCTTGGTCTCCTTGGTCGCCATCTTATAGCGCTCACCCATCAGCACGTTAAATACTGCCTGCGTACCAACGATCTGGGAGGAAGGTGTAACAAGCGGCGGCTCTCCAAGGTCTTTGCGCACTCTCGGAACCTCTTCCAGAACGTCGTAATATTTGTCTTCCGCATTCTGCTCCTTGAGCTGGGATGTCAGGTTGGACAGCATACCGCCCGGAACCTGATACAGGAGAGTCTTGATATTGACGCCCATATTCTTCGGATTCAGAAGCCCGCTCTCCAGCGCCTCGTCACGGATCGGACGGAAGTAATCAGCGATCTCCGCAAGAAGATTCTGGTCAAATCCGGTATCATACGGCGTACCCTTGAAGGTCTCCACCATAACCTCCGTCGCCGGCTGTGAAGTGCCAAGAGCAAACGGCGACATCGCAGTATCGATCACATCCACCCCGGCCTCTACTGCCTTCAGATAGGTCATAGACGCCACGCCGGACGTATAGTGCG